>CAYXSE010000166.1:0-8603 GCA_964466675.1 uncultured Rhodothermales bacterium
CAAGAAGTTCTCGAAGGGCATGATGCAGCGACTGGGGCTCGCCCAGGCCCTAATGGGAAACCCGGCTCTGGTTGTCCTGGATGAACCCACGGACGGAGTCGATCCCATCGGCCGTCGCGAGATCAGGGAGATCCTCTCCTGGCTCCGAGATCAGGGGACCACCGTGTTTCTAAACTCCCACCTCTTGTCCGAGGTCGAGATGATCTGCACTCGGGTCGCCGTCCTGGATAAGGGCCTACTGGTTCGCGAGGGGACCATTCAGGAACTCACCGCGGCACCGCTGGGCTACGATGTGGTGGGCTCTCGAATCGAAGCCTTACCAGACGATGTCATCGTCATGAACGAAACGGAACCCACCAAATATCGGGTCCAGGCCGCATCACCCGAGGCTCTTTCGGAAAAACTGCGCGCCATGATGGATGCTGGGATGACCGTTCAGGAGGTCACTCCCGTTCGAAGGAGCCTCGAGCAGGCGTTTATGGACATCATCGGCGAGGGCGCGTCTTGACCCCGTTCCACCAGGACTCTCCCAGCGCCCCTCGACCATCCCACGCCATCCAGCTGTCGGGCTCGCTGTTGCTCACATTCCGCGAGTTATGGGCGACCTATGTGACACTGGGACTCGCACTAGTCATCACTGTGTGCTGGCTCATCCTATCCTTTGCGATGAATCTGGATGTCGTCGAGGGCTCCATTGCCGCGCTCCGCATTTTCGGCATCGAATCCTCACCTACGGGAGGAAGCCGTGATCCAGCTACCGGGGATTGGGTGCAATCGGCCTTGACGCTGGATCAGTTCATAATCGGCATCAAAGACTTCGTGTTCGGGGCCTCGTACTTCCTGGGAACTCTCCTCGGGATCTTCGCCACGGCGCCGCTGACGGCCGCCACATTGGGGGAACCCCGTATCGGTTTGCTCCTCTCCAAACCCGTCAGCCGCGTGCGTTTCCTGGCTGGTCACGTGGGGGGTGTGTTCCTGACCGTCGGCCTGCTGGCTAGCTACTTGGTAGGATCGGTCTGGCTCGCGCTGTCGATCAAGACCGGGATATGGTCTCCTTCGTTCTTGTTGGCGATTCCGGTCATCACCATCATGTTCGGGGTGATGTACAGCGTCGTCCTCCTCATCACGGTGGGCACCAGGAGTTCGGGAGCCGCGCTGGTGACCGCATATGGACTCATCTTTGTCAGTTTCGTGCTGGCCGCGCACGACCAAATTGCGTCACAGCTCGGGAGGGTCGGAGGCGGGATCTTCGAAGTCGTGTATTTCGCGCTCCCCAACTTCGTGGAAGTGATGCCGCTCATGTCGCAACTCAGCCGCGGAGCGCCCGTTGACTCCTGGGTGCCTCTGGTATCCTCGCTCCTCTTTGGCCTGACCTGCTATCTAGCGTCCGCGATATGGTTTACTCGCAAAGACTTCTAGTCCTCTTTGTGCTCTCAGCCGGCCTTTCTGTGGGCCTTTCAGCGTGTGTGCTCAGAACAGAGGCTCCGCCCGCGTCTCAGTACTCGCTCAGTGCCATGGATTTGATTCCGGCTGAAGCGACTGTCGCGGGTTTTGTGAATGCCGAGGAATTCAGCAGCACCTTTGACGAGTTCCTGGAGATGGACACGTTTGGAGAGGTCCGGGCGGAATTCGACAGGGCCCGGTCCGAACTCGACAAAATCGGCATCGATCCTTTCAAAGACCTGGATTATGCCGTGGCCTATGCCTCAAACACGGCGGCTCCCGTGGCAGTCGCCCGGGGATCTTTCGACCTGGACAGGATCAGCGAACTGATCTCACGCGAACTCCCCGAACTCCGGGCGCATACGCTCGATGGCATGACCGCCTGGGTATTGGGAAGCCAGGACCACGAGAGGGCGCTGGGACTCTCCGACGACGGGACAACTGCCTACATCGGGCAGGGCTTGGACGTACTCCTCGCGGCCGCCAATTCCGACGGTCAAAGTGAGCTATCAGAGCTTGCCGAGCCCGTAGCATCCATGGATGCCTGGTTTGTCGCACGAGACATCTCCACGCTGATCGGAACTAGGATGACCCGGGCCTCAATCTCACAGGTTGAGACCCTGGCCCGCGCTGTCCAGCACATCTCGGCTGGCGGCTCTCTCAATACAGACGCCATCACCGGAACCATCGTTCTCCATCCAGAAGAAGGGATCGAAGCGGCGGACCTGGCCGCGATCGTTCGAGGAGGAATCGCCGCTCTCCGACTGCAGGACATGCCGGACCAGGCAAGGAGACAGCTGGAGGACTTGGAAGTGAATGACGCGCGGGGGGTGGTCACGATCGAAGGCACTCTGTCCAGGGGAACGATCGAGTCATTCCGGCTAAAATGACCTATATCAGTGCGTCAGAGCTTGATTTCCGGCTATCGGACTTGCCTCACGTTGCTCTTCCCGGCCGCGTACTTTTTACATCACCAGAATTTTTCCAGGTCGAATACGTAATCAATCCCCACATGCATGGGCATGTCGGGAGTGTCGATACGGAGCTTGCGTGGGCACAATGGTCCGCGCTAAAGGCCGCCTATGACGGCATCGGTATTGAGACCTCCGTTCAGACAGGTCTCGTTGGTATGCCCGACATGGTTTTCTGCGCCAATCAGACGTTGCCATCCCCTCCGGTCGGAGAAGGAGTCAACCGGGTCGTTCTAAGCCGCATGTACTCGGAGCATCGGGCTCCCGAGGTCGAGGCCTACGCCCGCACCTTCGCATCCTTCGGGTACGAGACCCTCCCGGCGCCACCCGGCGTCGGCAGTTTCGAGGGCATGGGCGATGCACTCTGGCACCCTGGCAGGAGACTGATCTGGGGTGGCTACGGCTTTCGGACGGATCGCCGTGTGTACGAGCCTTTATCCAAGGCTCTGAACGCGCCTGTCGCATTGATCCGCCTGGAGGACCCGGACTTCTACCACCTGGATACCTGCCTCTCTGTGCTGTCTGAGAGCTCGGCACTCATCTACCCCGGCGCCTTCGATGCAGACGGCCTTTCGCTGGTCCACGCTCTCTTCGAGGAGGTACTCGAAGCCCCCGAGGACGAGAGCAGAGGCCTCTTCGCGTGCAATGCGCACTGCCCGGACGGAAAACATGTGATCATCCAACGCGGCTGTTCCCGGACCGTCTCCGCCCTCTCCAACGCCGGCTTCGACGTGATTGAGGTGGATACGGACGAGTTCCTGAAGGCAGGCGGTTCGGTGTTCTGTATGAAGCAGATGTACTGGTAGGGATCGGGCCGACGCCTTGCGCGCAGCCGCCGCCCTGCGCTCACCTTACCGAATCAGGTATTGCAGTCCCACATAAGCGTGTCTCGTGGCCGCGGGGTAAAACTGTGGCGTGCCGAACCCGACATTGCCGAACGTCAGGACTTTCTGGTCGAGCAGGTTGTTGACGTCGATGATCACACGCAATCCTCCCAGACGAGATTCCGCCGGAAAATCGTACCGAAACGTGGCGTTCACGAGGTGGTATGGATCGACCTCCAACCCCTTGTCAGGAGACCCTCCAGGCTGCGTGCCATTGGAGTTGTCGATGAACTGACGACCCACCAGGCTGGCGAAGAACGAACCTGAGAACCCCGCTCGCGAGAAGGTCACCCCGAGGTTGGCCAACTGGGAAGGAAAGCCGGCGATGGTATTTCCGGAACGATCTGCGGGCGCGGTGCTGAAGTCCGGCAGGGTGACGAACTCGGTGAACTCATTGAAAACGTTTCGTGAGAAGGTCGCATTGCCCTTGAAGTCCAACCCCGGCAGGATCCGAAGTCCGACGTCCAACTCAACACCCGAATGCTTCGACCGCGGTGCATTCCCCGTTCGGGGGACTCCGAACTGATCCAGAACGCCACTTGGAACGATTTCGTCCTGGAAGGCCATCAGGAAGACGTTACCGGTCATAAAACCTCGGGACCCGCGCCAGGTGCCACCCAATTCCAGATCGATGAGCCGTTCGGCGTCCACGAAAGGGCTGTCCGTATCGATGCGCCCGCCTGGGGCAAGGCCGAACTGAGGTCCGAGCCCGCTGCCCGCTTCCTCGCCGTCGTAGAGCGTTTTCATGCGTGGCTCGCGGTTCGCCAGGGCAATACTGGCGTAGACCGAGACGGGCTGTTCCGGGAAGACCGTGACTCCCAGCCGGGGATTCACAAAGACGTACGACTTGGAAAACTCCGTACCGAAAAACTCCTCCTCATAGATCCGGTAGGTCCGGTGCGTCAACTGAGCGTCCGCCTGAATGGCTAGGTCCTCGGTGGGTCGATACAAGTGGGACATATACACGGACCGGATCACCTTTTCACCCCTGAAGCTGTACACCCGATAGTCGGCGTCCGCACCCACGAATTCCTGGGATATACCCGATGACTCTTGCACACGCCCCCACCTGAGCGAGCGGTGCAGCCGGAGTTCACCGCCGACGCGAGTCTGACCCCTTCCGTGCCTGAAGGTGAGACTTGGCTGCCAGCCAATCTGCCATTGGTCCAGATAGGCGCGGAAAAGCACCCCGACGTCCGGGCGTGCCAAGTACAGTGGTGCGTCCTCCTCCCCCGCCGCGGTGAATCCGGCGGGCAGTCGGAGATAGTTGGCCGAGCGGAAGCTGCCGTCGAAATCGAAGAACCCCTCACCCTTGATCCAGAACAGAGACTGGTTCAGATCCCACGAATCGGATAACCTGAGACTGTGATGCAACTCCACATGAGGCTGATGGAACTCTTCCACGTCCTGAGTGAATTCGCTCGCGTTACTCCGACGGTTCACCGTACCTCCGAAGCCGTCGGCGACTTCTTCGGAATTGGCCCCTTTGGGGATTCCGATATAGGCGAGACCGTCTTTCTGGGGCCCTCCGTAGGCCTGAAGTGTCAGCGTCGATCGATTTCCGTACCGGGTGACGCCGCCAAACACTCTCCAGAACTCGGACCAAGACCAGTTTCGGTACCCGTCCGATACCAGCCGGCTGACGCGGCCGAACACCACCCACCGGTCGGCCAAGAGCCCCGAGTTCAGAGCCACGCTTGCCCTGCGCGTCCCGAAAGCCCCCGCGCCGGTCTCGAACTTCGCGTAAGGATTCGGTCGGTATGGCATCGAACGTATGTTGATCGCGCCCCCTATCGCCGCAGGACCATAGAAGGACGATCCAGCACCGCGCTGGACCTGGATATCGTCAATGACTCCGTCCAGGTCGAAGAAATTGATCCAGAAGACGTTGAATTCTTCGGGGTCGTTCTGAGGAATGCCGTTGATGGCAACCGCGAGGCGCCGTTGCCCAAACCCTCTCATACGAAGGTAGCTGTACCCGATGCCGTTCCCGTTCTCCGAATAGTAAGTAGTGGATGGCATGGTCGACAGGTGAGCGGGCAGGTCTTTCATCTGGGGCTGATTGTCCAAGGCAGACCGATCCAGGCTGCTCATCGTGAGCGGAGAAAGTTGAGGCACCCCCCTATGGCCGGTGATGACCACCTCCGGGTGGATCACCGCGCTCGCGGATAGTTCGATTCGAAGGCCCTGAAGGTCGTCCCCAGGCACCAAGAGCGACCGCTCCCCACTCGTAAATCCGACGTGAAACACCCGAAGCCGGTAGCGACCGACCGCAACCCTGGCAAACTCAAACGCACCGTCCTCGGCGGAGACCGTGCCGTACCGATTCAACCCCGTCGAAGGATCCACCAGAACCACTTCGGCACCGGCAATGGGGACGGAGGAGCTGTCCACGACGGATCCACTCACTTCGTGGAGTCCGCTCAAGCCTTGGCCGACGACCGAGGCTGGGGGATACAGGAAAAAGGACCCAACGAGAAGGACTAAGAAAACGCTCGTCCAACTGCCCGCGCGCGGCTCTGCCGACGCGCAATTATCGACTTCCAACATTTCTGACTCGCGATTGGCGGCTCCCGATATCGTTCCCGGGGCCACCTGCACAGAGCAGGCGAGCTGTTTTCCTACGCCGGTTCAAGCCGGTTCAGGTTCCAAGGGTATGTTCTCAGCCCAAATCTGGGCACCCCCAACAGGACGGTGGTCAGCCGCGTGAAAGAACGGACATACATTACCCCTGAACCGTAGCCTGGTTCGCTGACCGGGTGAACTCGCGGCCCCGAGGTGGCGTTGTGTATGCCTCAACCGATGACGCGACAATGGCTAACATCATTATTTCCCCGTCTTGGCAACTCCCGGACAGCGAGGCCACGGATCCTGACACCTACGCCAATCGGCGCCAATTCCTGAAGACTTCGGGCCTGGCGCTGGCTGGGGCCGTGATCGTGCCCGGATGTACTGCGAAGTCCGCTCCTCTGGACGCCCCGACGGGTCCGCTCGACACTATTCCGGCCAACGCCCCGCGCGGAGGATTCCCAGCAACCCGAAACGCCAATTTCCAGGTGCCGGAGCGGCCCTTGACGGAGCGTCTCGCGGCATCGTCCTATAACAATTTCTACGAGTTCATTTACACGGGCGACCTAAAGAACGTGTGGCCCCTGGTGGGTGACTACAACCCTTTTCCTGAGACCATCAAAGTTCGGGGCCTGGTAGAGGACGATTTCGATATTGATGCCGCCGACCTCATGAATTCCATGGATCTGGAAGAACGCGTTTACCGTTTGCGGTGCGTCGAGGCCTGGTCGATGACCATTCCGTGGACCGGATTCCCTCTCAAAAAGCTGATCGAGCGGTGCCGGCCCCTTTCCAAAGCGACCCATGTGGCCTTCCGATCGGTGCACAAGCCTGGGGAGATGCCGGGCATCAAGTCCTCGCCCTGGTACGATTGGCCCTACTTCGAAGGGCTCCGCATTGAGGAGGCCCTGAACGATCTGGCGTTCGTCGCAACCGGGATGTACGGAGAACCGCTTCCCAAGCAGAATGGATCTCCTCTACGAGTCGTCTTGCCCTGGAAATACGGCTACAAGGGCCCGAAGGCCGTGGTCGAACTTCGATTCATGGACGAACAGCCGCCGACGTTCTGGAATAAACTTCAGCCAGCCGAGTACGGTTTTGTGTCCAACGTCAATCCTAACGTGCCCCACCCGAGGTGGAGCCAGGCGACCGAGCGATATATCAAAACCGAATCAGACCTCGAAAGGGTTCCCACCATGCTCCTCAACGGATACCATGAGTGGGTCGGCGACCTTTACCCCAACGAGCCGACCACACCTCGCCTCCGGATTCGCTAGCCGCGAGGCTCGTCGGCGTCCAGGAATCGCTGGGCCACACCCGGTCGGGGGATCATGCAGGAGGCCTGCCGCCCAAACCAGCGGTACCGATTTCGGGCCACGAAGTCATAGATGGCATCGCGGACCGGGAGAGGGATTGCCCTAAATACGGCCATGAGACTCCACGGCAACCCGAGCCGTCGGGCGATCCGGATCGCGGCTTCTGAGCGGATGTGGGCTCCCTCCTGGTCCAGGAGCACGATGCTGTCGGTGGTCGGAAAATTGGGGTCGGCCTGCTCAATCCTGCGTCTGGCCTCCTCAGACTGCAAAGTGGCGAACCGGAAGACCGCCTCGTCATCCCGGCGGATTACCCACTGGACAGATGCGTTGCACAGGTTGCACACGCCATCGAACAGGATAATGGGCCCGCCTTCGTCGCGGAGGTATGCTGGCAGATCAGACATCGTCGTTAGCCCGACCAAGGTGGCGATTCCAGAACCAGACTCCCGTCAATACCAGCAAAAAAACGATCAGGCTCATCGCGGCATTGCTCAGGGCGATGCGTCGTTGGGTCCCGGCAATCGCCTCGATCACGATCTCCTGGGCAGCACCGGGACGGACCCTGACCCGGACGGAGTCCGCGTCCTCAATGCGGTGGGCGATGGAGTACGGCAGGGCTAGGCGCTCCCTGATCAGTTCCGTGCCATCGGCCAGAACGATCCGAAGATCCACTTCGGCGTGAGTGACGTCCTTCCGATCGGATCGGAAGTACCTGGTGACCTCGGCTGTCGCCGACACGCCATTCTCGAAGGTGGTGCCGAGATCCCTCGCTACCTTGAACTGATTTATTGTCAACGCCAGGAGCAGCACGGGTAACACCCAGGCCACTCGAGCCACGGTGCGGGAAAAGCGGGTTTCCAAACTACTGGCCTGGTGTTGAGGTGACTCCACGACAAAATTACGCGGGTCCGGACACTACACGAAAAACAGGTACGGTTTCCAGTCTTCGCCTAGAGTACCCATGAAATCGCGGATAAACATCACGTGGCTGGGCCGGAACGGCTTTCGTTGTAGCGCCATTTTCGCTTCCTCCGGAGTACGGCTTCCCTTCCGGTTGTTGCACGGCACGCACGCTGTTGCCAGATTCTCCCAGGTGTCTTTGCCACCTCGGGACCTGGGAAAGACGTGATCGATGGTCAATCCGTCGGTACTGGAACAGTACTGACAGCGGTGCCGATCTCGTCGCATCACATTCTTCCGCGTGAGGCTGATGCGCTTGTACGGGATGGACACGTACGCGATCAACCGAACGACACTGGGCCAGGGTACCGCCTGACTCGGAGAACGGATGAATCGCCCCGCCTCCGCCGAGACCAGTTCCGCCTTCTGAAGCAGGACTAGAATGGTGGCCCGCTGAACGCTACAAATCGTCAGCGCACGATAATCCTGGTTGAGAACTAGAACATGTCCGGTCACGTGCA
>CAYXSE010000167.1:0-8574 GCA_964466675.1 uncultured Rhodothermales bacterium
CACCCCTACCCTATGCTGGTGCGCGACTTTCACAGGGTGATTGGCCTTGAAGCGCGGGAGCAGCTCATGGCAGCTGAAGGCCGCGGGCCGGATGCTCTCGTCGCCTGTGTCGGCGGCGGGTCCAACGCCATCGGACTCTTCCACCCGTTCCTCGGCGACGAGGAGGTCGCCATGTACGGGGTCGAGGCGGCCGGTGAAGGGCTCCACGGAAGGCACGCCGCGACCCTTACCAAGGGCTCGCCTGGCGTACTCCACGGAACCATGAGTTATCTGCTCCATGATGAGGACGGACAGATTGAACTGGCGCACTCCATTTCGGCGGGCCTGGACTATCCAGGCGTCGGGCCGGAGCACGCCTACTTGAAAGACTCGGGGCGGGTCGAATATGTTTGTGCCACCGACGCGGAAGCTCTCGAGGGTGTGAAAGTGCTTTCACGAACCGAGGGGATCATCCCCGCCCTGGAGACCGCCCATGCCGTCGCATTCTTGACCGTCTTGGCGCCGAGGATGACTCCGGATCAGATTGTCATTCTCAACTGCAGCGGCCGGGGTGACAAGGACATGGGTACCATCGCCGCCCGGCTACAGGAATGACGTCTCCTTCCCGCATAACCCGACGCCTGGATCTGGTGGCCGAAGCTGGAGAGAAGGCCATGGGCATCTTTGTGACCAGCGGTTTTCCCAAACCCGCCAACACGCTTGGAATCCTGCGGGCCATCGACTCGGGTGGGGCGGATTTTATTGAACTGGGCATGCCGTTCAGCGATCCGCTGGCCGAAGGACTCACGATTCAGCGGTCCAGTGAAGTATCCCTCGGGGCGGGCACGACCATGAATACGACGCTCGCCGTAGCAAGGGAATTCCGAAAAACGAGCGACACGCCTCTCCTCCTCATGGGGTACCTGAATCCGGTGGTGCGTTTTGGTGTGAGCAACTTTTTCGCGGCTGCCGCCTCTTCCGGTGTAGATGGCATCATTCTTCCGGACCTTCCCCCAATCGAAAAAGCCCTGCTTTCCCAACCGGCCGCCGATGCGGGAGTCGATCTGGTCTTCCTGATCGCCCCGAACACGTCCGACGACCGAGTCCGGCAGATTGACGAGGCCTCGTCAGGGTTCGTCTATGCGGTGTCCGTGACCGGGCTCACGGGGACAGGGTATGGAGCGACTGGCGCCGTCAACAACTACCTCCGCCGTGCCAAAAGGCTTGTCAAAAAGAACAGACTGCTGGTCGGGTTCGGCATTTCCAACCATACTGAGGCGATGAGACTGTCCGATCACACAGACGGGTTTATTGTTGGTTCAGCCGTGATCGGTCTGATAGATTCGCTGTTTGCCGATGTGAGTCTGAACGATGTCCAGCGCCAGAATCGGATCGCGGCTTTTGTCCACGATCTGAAGTTCGGCAGCGACCATTAGTCGCCCCTTTCGGGCACCACGACGGCGCTGCCGCGTTGCAGTCGCTCTCCGCGGGGCCCCCCTTATTCGAAATCCAATGAGACCATTTACCCCTCTTCTTCTGGCCTTGATCCTGTTCGCAACGGGCTGCGAAGCGCTTGACATTCGCCCGCGCGCCGTCGGTCGGGAGGGAGACATCATGGTCGTAACGGATTCCGCCAGCTGGAACGGTGAGATTGGTGATGCCCTTCGGGAAGAATTGGGAGCCTATATCAACACGCTACCCGCGCCCGAGAGGTTGTTCGCGCTGAAGCGTTCCGGCATCGATTCTCGGCGAACACTGGATCTCATCAAGCGTCAGAAGAACATCGTCTTCGTCGCGCCACTCTCGGATTCGACCAGGGAGGCGCAATACCTGTTGAGCACTCTCGACGAGGCCGCCGCGAGCGCTATCCTGGAAGGAGGAACGGTGGCCGTTCTGGGCCGTGAGGACGAATGGGCTCAAGAACAACAGGTCTACTTCGTCCTTGGGAGTAAGGCTTCGGACCTTGCCCAGGCCATCCGAACGAACGGGGAGGGCATCCGGTACAACTTCAACCGGGCCACACGGAGGCGCCTTCTCCGGACCATGTTCGACAAGGGCCGCCAGGTCGAGCTTGAGGATGAACTGATGGCGAATCATGGATTCGCAGTTAATGCGCAACACGACTACTTCGTGTCCATCGACACCACCAACTTCGTCTGGATGCGGCGCGTGGTAAGCCCCGACTCCTGGCGAAGCCTGTTTGTCTGGTACACGGATGAACTCAGCCCCGCCGATCTTACCGCAGAATGGGCGCTCGCCGCTCGCGACCGCCTTACCTCGGCCTACGTGCAGGGTAATCTCGGCGACTACGTGGTGGTGGATGAGCGGAGAGCTCTTGAGGTCGAGAACATTGATTTCCTCGGACGTTTCGCCTTCGAAATTCGAGGTCTGTGGCACCTGGTCGGACCGGACGAGAGCGGAAAAGTGGTACAATTCGGAATGGGTGGCCCGTTTGTGACCTACGCATTCTACGATGAACCGAGTCGCCGCACGTATCTGGTAGACGGGATGATCTTCGCCCCAGGGTACGAGAAACGCGAGTTTCTCCGGCAACTTGAGACCATCGCGCACACCTTCCGGACCCAGGCCGATGTGGCAGTTTCCGAGACGGAAGCGAGCGTGGCTCCGGACCTACCGGCTCTTGCCTCGGATAATTGAGACTCGTCACAGCCATCCTGCTTCTGGTCTCGGCTGCCGCTGGCTGCGCCTCGCAGGTGGAGCGACAAGGCGTCCTCAGTGATTCGACGCTGGTCACCGTGCTGGCCGAACTCTATCTGGCGGATGCGAGGGCTCGGCTGCCGGGTTTCGAAGCCGGAGTCAGGGATTCCGTTTTGACACACTACGGAGTGGACTCGCTGGACTTCCAGACTACGATGGACAGTTTCCTGGATCGGCCGGATGATCTCGTCGCCTTGTACAGCCGGGTGATGGATAAACTGAACGCAGCGCGGAGCCCGTAAGCCGTTGAACCTTGGGGCCGTGATCCATCACGCGGCCCTCGACCGGTACGGCACGCAGCCACGCGGATTGTGAGGCTGGTGGCCTCTCGATCTTGAATCGATTGGAGACTCGTTCGGAGAGCGGAATCAGGCGATCCGCATCCTCAGACTCGTTATTGTATAGGTACACCTTGATCTGGTAATCCACGCTCTTGTCAAACCGCGCTTCGCCGATATCCTGATAATTCCGATTCCTAGCGGAGATCCTCGAGAAAGGCATGTTCCAGGTGTGAACTTCCCCCCGAGCGGAGATCCAGTTTGGCCTCAAGCACTGTTCACCCCCGTTCATCCACCACGTCTTTGTCACTATTCCACCGTCAATCTCCTCAAGATCGATCTCTAGGGTACACTCGTAGTAAACAGGCCGGGATCCGGGCCGGTTAGTGAGGCTCAGTCGAATCACCTCCGTCGAGTCAGCGATGTATGCCGACTTGTCGGTGAGCAGCTCCACATCGAAGTCGTCGGTAGACCCAAATACTTCGCAACCTGTCGCCATGAGCAATGCCCACGTACCCACGATCACGCTTGGACGTATCACGGAAGTCCTCTTATCGGATTAGGGTCATGCGCCGGCTAACGTACTTGCTTCCTGCACGCAGTTCATAGTAATACACCCCACTGGCCAAATGACGGGCATCAAAGGACACTCGGTGCTGTCCGGCGGACCTCACCTCGGCGACCAGAGTCTCGACCTCTCTTCCTGTCTCATCGTAAATGACGAGGCTCACTTGTGTCTCTTCGGGAACAGAGTAGGTGATCACCGTCAGCGGGTTGAAAGGGTTGGGGTAGTTTTGATCAAGGGCAAATTCTTATCCCATGCCGATCCTTGCCATCGTCCAGGCCGCGCAGGTTTCCGAGAGACAGGCCGCCATTTTCCTCCGTCGGGAAGTGCTGGAAGACTCGATCTCGTCGACCGTATCCGCGAGATCATCGACGATCTCCAGGTAGGGCCCTTTGGACTGTCCTTCGTTCAGGCCCGGGCGGGACCTGAGCATGGCGTACACCCGGTCGATCCCTACCTCGACGTCCCGAATCGGAGGGCGGCTGACCGGTAGGCCTGCGGCTGCAAACTCGCCGCGCCAGTTGTCTTCGGACCAGGAGCCCCCTGCGGTCTTGGGTTGACTCGGCTCGCCCTTCAGCAGCGAGTCCTTGTGCTGCCGGGCGGTGCGGCTGCCGGCCTTGTAGTCGCGGTACAGGACATACCGGTTCGTGCCGGGTTCCTGGGCGAGAAAGATGCCCGCGGTGTTCACGCCGCCGAAGTCGAGTCCAAGATGCCGGGGCCACCTGTCGGGCACAGTGAAACGGGGAATGAGGTGGACGTCCCTGTCGAAGCAGTCGTAGATGACACCGGCGGGACGCTCAAATCGGCCCCGGTACATCATGATGAACTTCCACTTGGAAAGCCGCTCGCGCATCCGCGCATCCGCACATCCGGTCGAACTCCGCCTTGGGGAAGGCCGGGTTCATGGTGCTCTCGAACTGTATGAGTTCGATGTCGCCTTGCCCGGCTTTGGCCGGATCGTGAAGCTCAGTCTTCAGCCATCCGAGGGTGTACGGCGTCGTGGTGATGAGGACTCGTCCTTCGTGGATGGAGAGGCGGCGTTGAATGGCCTCCCATGACCCGCGCCTGAACTTCTCTTGCCCGGCCTCATCGAGCCACGCGGCCTTAGCTGTCGCAGACTCCAAACTGTCAGGGTCTTGCGCGTGACTGAAGAAGACCTGCGTCGGCGATTCGGTGACCGTGCCAAGTAGCACCTCCTGCCCGCGGGGCGATATCTCGAAGATCCGGTCCGCAATGTGGTACTCGCCGAGCTGGAACCGGGACCGGAAGAGCTTTTGGAACTCAGGGAGGACTTTCTTTTGGAGCAGCGGATAGCTCGGTGTCACTACCATGTAGTCGCCTGTGCCACACCGGCAGATCTCCTTGAGAATCCACCATGGGCCCGAGACGGACTTGCCCGACTGGGTGCCCGCGAGCATGAGCACGAACCGCGCGGTCGACGCAAACACCCGGCGCTGGCCCTCGTGCTCCCGGAATCGCCAGTAACCAGTAACCGTCCTTGTCGACGTAGTGCGGCTCAGCGATCATTCCGAAGCCTCCTGATGGCCAGAGAAGTCGATGCCTCGGACTTCCATGGGACCGCCGTTTGCCCCCGTGTGCTCGGTTCTCTCGGTTTACCCCGGCCCTTGCCCTTCGTGCGAAGGAAGAACTTCAGGGCCTCCAGCCGCTCGCGGGTGGTCTGCCCCTCCACCTCGCCTTTCATAAAGTCGCTCAGTCCCGATTCGGCGTGGTCCAGACTCGCCTCGTTGACGTCGTCATAGGCAGCCCGAACCGACTTGTGCCGCTTCATGTAGTCGTAGACAGTCGATCGATTGCAGCCCAACGCCCTTGCAGCAGCCGCGATCACGCCACCTGCCTGATACAGCGCCTCGATCACATGCCCGGGCGAGAACCTGCCCTCGCTCACGCGTGAGTGTCGGGAGTGTTGGGTGTTCCCCCGCCTCGCCTGCTCCTTCGCTACCACGATTTGCGTCGGCCATGGGAGACTAACGACAATACATTAAACGTGGTTTCCATCACCGCCTGTCTGCCACCCGGTGAATCATGGTTGAGCCCGGAGCGTTTCTGCTGACCGTTAATCCTCACGCGACGGGTCAAAACGACACCTTTAATCCTGCGTTGAGCAATCTGGGCGTTAGCCTTGTCGGAACGCGCGCCCTCTTACCTGTACCTCTCTGAATCCACGCATATGCGACAACGTTCGCGGCATCAAATAGGTTGAGTAATTCAAGAACGACGTCGAATCGAAGCGGACGAGATTCACCGAACACCATCGTTCTTGTCATCCCGAGATCAACCCGAAAGTAAGCTGGGTACCTATCGGATGACCTTTTCCCATTCGCACCTAGAGTCAGACTGCTCGAATTCTTCGTTCCGACAGACGGAGTAAAAGGCACACCGGATCCAAAGCGCGAGAGGACGTGAATTTTCCAAGCTGGATGCGACGGAATGAAGTCCTGAACGAACAGTGAGATCGTATGGCGCTGATCGGTGGGACGGGGAAGCCACCCATCATTTAGCTCCGAGGTAAACTCGGGCCGGAACTTTTCTTTCGAAACCAGAAAGGAATAGTTCGCCCAACTCTCCAGACCTTTGACAAACTCGCCACGGACCTGAAATTCTAATCCGATGGCGTATCCGTCGGTATCATTTCTCCCGGAGTAGTCCAAGCGAATATCGTCCGCCGTATAAGAGATCAAATTGGTAAGGGCTTTGCCAAAGACATCAGCTCGGACGGTGAGCCTGCGGTCCGGAAGGCGGTGCTCGATCCCGAGAGTCGCCTGGTGGGATCGCTGGGCCCTCGGCTTCCGCTCCGTGCCTCCGTTTTGTGTCCCGAGGATTGCACTATTGCTACGGAGCTCCCGATAGGCTGGACTCTGGTGATATACACCCCATGAGAAACGAAAGTCGGTTCGCTGGTCAACTTCGTACCTGAGGACGACTCGAGGCGAGACAGTGACCTGTGCGGTGGCAGAATGCCAATCGAAGCGGATCCCCAATTCGGCTCGAGTGGCCCCTACCTCCCAGCTCTCCTCTGCATGGAGTGCCAACCGTGTTGAGGCGAATCGAGATGTATCTGAAAGCACATCTGCGCGCGGCGGCGAGGGATCCGATCCGAGAAAAGTGATCACCGAGGATTCGTCGATTCTGTCTCGACCCACCTCTCTCGAAATTGACCACCCTAATTCACGAGTGCTCTTCCGGCTGATCAGATAAAGACCCGAGAGTGACAACCGAGAAGACGATACGTAATTATCGGCCGAGTCAACAACTCGAGTACTTTCTTCACACCTAAGTTCATCTATAAAGGCGGAGCATAGCGAGAGCGAACTGTCGAGTACCAGCCGTTCCAGCTCTCTTGTTCGAAGATATGAAGCGCGGTGCTCTAGAAGAGCACTCCCCCCTGTCCTCGCAACACGAACGCCCAAGAACTCAGTCCCATACTGCTGATCTTCGAAACTCCCGTCGGAATACTTAGCTTGGAATCGAGTGATTACGTCGACGGGGTCGGGAAAAAACGTCCGACGACGCCGAGGGTCTAGAGAATACCGGTTCCCCGCAAGAAGGCCCAGCAGCTCCATGCTCAGCCCGAACGGCAGTTTTGTTTGAACTATACCCTGAAGATCCGTAAAACGAGGAGCGTAAATACCCTTTAAGTCTTGACTCTGAAAAATCCTACCCGGAGAGGAGTCCCTGAATCCAATGACGAAGCCAGACCTACTACCTTCTTGCCAGACGGTTAAGCCACGAAAAGTCGTTGTCGCTGTGCCTCTGAGACGGTCCTCACTGCCGATCTGATATTCAGCAGCGACTACAGAAGAGAGTGTTCTACCGAACCGAGACGGGAATCCTCCGGAATAAAAGCTAATCCAGCGAACCATCTCCGAGTTAATGGGGCTTAGCCCTTCCTGCTCAGCCGACCGAGTTCGCAAGGGCATTGGCATCTCGAAGCCATTGATCAAGATGTCGTTCTCATGAAAGCCTCCTCCACGTACCGAAAACTGGTTGGACAACTCGTTGCGACTAGCCACGCCTGGGAAAGATTTGAGACTATTGAGAGCGTCATGCGTGGGAGACGGGACTGAGACCACGTCGTTTCCCTCGATCCGGTGAACCCCCGCCACCTCTAGCGCTTCTTCCTCGATTAAGATGGGCAATAATTGTAGCACACGTTCAACCAGGACGATTTGCAAATACGAAGTGCTCTCTGAGTCCACCTTCAAGGAGTCAGACCACGGCCGGAAGCCTAGGGCCGAAGCCCTAAATCGGTACCTGCCCGGCTGAATGTGAAACGCGAAGTAGCCGAGGGAGTCAGCAGACGCACGAAGTCCGATTCCGTCAACCCAAACCTCCGCACCTTCGATCGGAATACCGCCAACCGACCGAACATATCCATGCACTCGGCCAAGGGTATGTTCGGCCACGCTGGTTTCCGTGCCGAAAGCCAGCCCGCACAATAGCGCGGGCATGACTGTCCACAGCTCAAACGAAAACGACCTTGTCGGCGGCACTGAATCTCCATCTGATCGCTGAAGATAACTTAGCTTGTGATCTGAAACGGCCACGTATCTCCGGTAACTTTATCTCCTTCGCAATTGCCGTTCGAAGTGCTCAAAATTGTGATGGTTGGCGTGATGGCATAGGTCCCGGTGGGGACGGGATTACTCTGATAGTTATCGCCGTCCCAAACGAGCTGAAATGGGACAAAGGCTTCGTCTCCAAAGACGTTAATGGTCTCGTAAATGTACCCGGTCGGAGCTACTTGTTGAGGCACCGTATTATAAAATCTGTACTCTACTTCGACCTGTATTGGAGAAAAACCCGCTCCCGGGGAGTCTTGGAAATAGATTCCAAAACTTGAACGGATGGTGTGTCCGTCCGCATCGGGGTCTGCATCGACCTCCCAGTTGCATTCATTATCCCGTTCGATATTCTCTCTTTCGGGCCCGCCGCCAAGAATCATGGGGGCCAACAACAGAGTTGGACTAAACCGCTCCGCGGTAGCTGAGTCGCGGCATTTTCAGTTCTAGCGGG
>CAYXSE010000168.1:0-550 GCA_964466675.1 uncultured Rhodothermales bacterium
TACATATGGCATGAACGGGCGTGGGCTCTCTAGGGTGGGATCAGGTTTTCGGGCCCGAAGATAAACTCACTGCGGTCGGTGGACAAGGCCCCCGGGGTTGAGGATATTGCTTCGGCACGTCATGACCGAAGACCCGGAAATATTGTTCAAGGCTGTCGCCGAGTGTGATTGGCCGGTAGCGCTCTCGTCGGTACATGGGCTCAGGGCCTCGGACAGCGTCGTGGCCGACCAGGCCCGGCGTGTTCTGATTCACGCGGTGATGAGGGAGATCGGTCAGTCGAACTTCACCATTCAGGATGAAGACCTGGAAAAGGTCATTCTGCTCCACAACGCCGGTTGCCTGGCACTGGCCGGACCACAACTCGACGCTATCGCGGAGGATCTGGTTGCTCGAAACCGGGACCGACCGGCTCGGGCCGCGCTTTTTGCGAGGCATCGTCCGGAGGCTCCATCCTGCAAGGCCGTGTTGGGCCAATTTGGTCCGTCGAAGAGAACAATGGGCAGGATCACCGAGGTCGGAACGCCGACCCTCGTGGAGTCCCGAGGGATC
>CAYXSE010000168.1:565-8568 GCA_964466675.1 uncultured Rhodothermales bacterium
TCGGTCTGGCCAGGAGCGGGTTTTTTTCCAGGCGGCCGCTCGCGCGTTCTCGGGAAAGCTGCTGGTGCCAAATGCCGCGCTCCACGCCGCCATCGATGTCGAGGCGATCCGCGAGTTTTTATCCAATTCTGACCGTCGGCTATTCTTTCGCGTCCTGATTGACATGGTGGTATTCGATCCGGATGACGATTTCCAGCCGACTCACTTCTTCGAGCTCGACAGCCCTTGGCATGATGACCCCGCCCGAGAGGAGAGAGACAAGAAAAAGGAGCGCTTCATCACCCTGGCCGGTTGCTCTCTGATTCGAATACGGACCAGGGGCCCGGTCGGCCTGTCCGGCATGCAAGGTCTATTGGCAGCCGCCATGTCGGAACAGCCTTGATGTTGGAGGTGTCCGACACTACCATATGGCCGCGCTATCAATCTTTACCGGTCGCCCACCTGCATGGTCTGGTCGATCTGCCTCAGCGATCCACTGGCATGAGAAATAGAAGAAACCGCGATGTGCTGGAAGCCGGCTTCTGGGTCCTCGGGCTCGCGGCGATGGCCATTGCGGATCCTTCCTCTCCCGGCCTCTACTCCATCTGTCCGTTTGACGCGGTGGGCAATTGGATCGGGCTGTCGTTTTGTCCAGGATGCGGTCTCGGCCACGCCGTCGCGCATCTTGCAAGAGGGGAGTTCGCCTTGAGTTTCGCGGCACACCCATTGGCCGTTCCAGCCGTACTTGTACTTACCACTCACGCTACCTCCCTCCTCAAGAGGGCCAACACCACACTCTGATGTCGAAAATTATCAAGTACATGCCGGAGCTCCAGGACGAGGAGCAACTCCATGTGGCGAGCCTCTTCAAGGACCTCAGCGAGGAACAGGCCGAACAATTCAGTCGGATCTACCGCCAGCGGAGGAAGGAGACCAACATCACGTTGGTGACTGCGCTGTTAGGCTTTTTGACTGTCGCGGGAGTCCACCGGTTCTATCTGGGCCAGATCGGGATGGGCCTGTTGTACTTGTTCACCGGCGGCCTGTGCGCCATTGGGACGATCGTCGACGCATTCAACTACAAGCGCCTGACTTACCAATTTAATGAGAAGCAGGCCATCGACGTGCTGGGGCTCGTACGAGGTGCCTTTCCGGAGACGCCACGTTTGGAAGGCGGAGCCGGAGAGGGCGACGACTAGGCAGAGGCCGGCTGGACCGCTACGCTCTTCGTGGGGTCATTTTAGAAGCGTGAGCAGCCGTGTCAGTCTTTGGGTCCCGGTTGTGAGGACGTATAGGTACGTTCCCGACGCTAGGTTGGACCCGTCCATCACCACTCGGTGCGAGCCTGCCTCGCGGCGGCCTTGTACGAGGGTCTTCACAGTTCTACCGAGTTGATCTACCACGATCAGCCTGATATCGGCCGACACCGGTAGCTCGAATTCGATGCTGGTTTCCGGATTGAACGGGTTGGGATAATTCTGGTCAAGCGAGATGGCCTGGGGAAGTGTGGGTTCGGACTCATCTGCGGTGGCCAGCCCAAAGTTCACCCAAGTACCGGAGTAGCTGTATTTGCTTACAAACTGATCGCCGGGTTTTGTGTTGGCGAACACAATCCTTGCCCGAAGGAAATTGCCCGGAAAGACGTACTCCTCTTCCCGCGGCTCAAGGTCGAGCCAGCTGTGCTGCCCGAGTCCATCCTGAAGAAAAATTCTCGCTGAGAGGGTTTCGCGGGCTGATGCCAGAAGTTCCGACTCCGCGGAGGCATCGAAATTGAAACGTAAATCCGCGATGCTGGTGAGCGCGATGTAGTTTACGGATCCGCCTTCCAGAGTCGGCAGATCAACTTGGGCGATCTCCGGAAGTGCGTTGGCTGAAGTCCCACTGAACGTCCGCTCGACGGCCGCCCGAACTCCCGCTGACTGCACTCCGCGGCCGTATCCGAATCGGCCGTTAATCCGTTTGTCGTTGACCAGGTTCGCCGAGTGGTAGTCGGTCAGGACCTGCTTGAGACTCGAGCCTCGCTCCGTCAACACAGAATCGATTCCCTCGCTCGACTTGAAATGGTTTCGGGCAATCGCCCCGACCGCCTCGGGAGAGAACTGCTCGCCGACATAGCGAAAGAATAACTCCGCGCGAGCGTAGTCCCGGAGGACTATTGCGCTGCCGGACCTCCAGTTGAAGAGCGGCAGTTTGGTGTCGGCTGTCAACGTCAGGAAAGAGTAGCTGGACCGTCCGAGTCCGTTCACGATCGTCAGATACTCAGCGATACCCTCAGAGATGAAGGTGTCTGTGTCGAAACCCGTAGCGAAGTGAATCAGGTGGGCGTATTCGTGAGCGGCCGTCGAGGCCGTTGCCCCGGAGATGATTCCCTGATTCGAATCCAGGTATAGGACGTCCGCTTGGTTCCCGGAGGTGGTCTCGGCATGCGGATTTATGTCCGTCGAGGTAACATAACCAGCGATGAATGAGCCCGGGGTATCGTCGTCTGGATCGATGTCATACATCAATACATCCGTCACGCCATCCCCATCGTAGTCCGGCGGCGGCCCCAGGACCGACTCATTGTTGACCATGATACCGGAATTCGGATCGACGATGCCCCCCGGGGTCGATTCCACCAGAGCCGTCCTGAGGTTCTGGATAACCGTTTCCGTGATGCGGGAGGTTGCCAATTCGGACACCGAGACCCAGAGGTAATAGAGGTCATCCTCCTTGTCCACCAACTCGAACTCGATTTCGATCCAGCCCCCCTCAACGACCCGAAACATCTTCTTCTCCCCGATCTCCCGCGGGCGGGCTGCTTTTTGGGCGACCGGAAGCACCCCTCGGGCCCTTGCATCGAGATAATTCGCCAGCGCCTCGACGCTTTCTGGGGTGTTATGGTCGGTGGCGCAGAGACGTTCAAGGTGGTTGTGCTCAGCAGACTGGGCCAGTGTCTGGCTCGGCGCTGTCGCAAAACAGAACGCAAGGACTGGGAGGGTCGCTCTTAGAATCATGAGAATTCAGTCGAGTGTCTAAAGAATCAATCTCTCTTCCGATGCGTGTGCAACGTAATCAGTACACGAAACGGTCCCATGCACCCCCTTACAACACGCATCTTATTCTGCTGTATGGTAACATTTGGCACCCTGTCGGGCTGCTCACAGACCCAGATGGTACGATTCGATGTCCAAGAAGTCGAAGGGCGGGTCACTGTTCGGGGGAATGAGCCGTTTACCGCAGTGATTCTGGAGACCGAAGAACGGAATTGGTACGTGCTGGATCTGACCCCGGAGCAGCGGCTAGGCTTGGTGAACCCCAGCATTCAGCGGGTCGTGGGCGAGGTGTACCGAGGCGATTGGAACGGAAATGCCTTCGCGAGAATTCGGGTGTCGGAAATCAGGCGCATCAACCGCTGATCAACCGCTGAGGCCTGGGCGCGGCGCTACTTGAGCAGAACCATCGTCCGTGTGATCCGAGTCCCGCCGGCTTCCAGGGCATAGAGATAAAGCCCACTCGCCAGTTTCGAGGCGTCGAAGGTTACTTCATGCCGGCCCGTGCTCGTCACACCATTTACCAGCACGGCCACTTCGCGCCCAAGCATGTCATAAACCGCCAGTCGCGCCAAACTCGTGGAGGGCATCTGGAAGGAGATGGACGTGCGGGGGTTGAATGGGTTGGGATAGTTTGCGCCGAGGGAAACCGCCGAGGGAATCTCCGGCTCGTCTTCGTCTGCCGTTGCAAATGAGAAACTGGCCCGGATGGGGGCGACGCGTCCGTCGAAAATTGGCTGATCGTTGCTGGTAATGGCGGAAAAAGGTGCCCACCGAATTCCACCGCCAAAGTCAAAAAACAGCCAGCCAGGATTGTTTTCGAGGGTGCCGGGGAACGAAGTCATGGGCCAGAGCAGCGTGTTTTGATCGGACCCAGCGTTTCCTGTGCTGACGAAGATGGTGTTGCCGGCCGCCGCCAGAACCGCGGTATGCTGCGTGAGGTCGACTTCGTCGAATCCCAGCTGCGGGAGAGACGAAAAGACCGGCGAAGTATCTGGCAGATTCAGCTCCAGCAAGACAGACCCTGGGCCTCCAGTAACGCTGTTCTGGTCATACACCTTCAGGGTGTAATCTCGAGGCAGGCCATCCAGGGCCGGGTCGAATATATCGGCATACAGATTGGCGATCTCGACACCAGAAAGGACAGAACCGCTTGGGACGGCGAATCTATTGGCGACCTGTGCGGCTGTGCTAAAAGCAAACGCTAGAAGTTCGATAGGGGAGGCTTGGTTCGTGACGATGATGCTCCCGTCGTCGTAAGCCACTGTCGTGGTGTTGGCTCCAAGGGATCCCTCGGTCCACGATGAGTTGTAGGTGAAGGGAGCCCAGCTGGAGTTGAGCCCGCCTGGCAGCGACGCATTGACGTGAGCCACTACCAGCGTGACTTCGCTGTATTCCCCTGAGAGGGTCACGGGCTCGCCACCGAGAGATATCTCTGTTACAGAGATGCCGGAGGTGGGTGAATCGCCGACGAGGTACGCACGCAGTCGGCCGCGGATGGACTGGACGGTACCGGCTCCCGGCAGGGCGTCGAAGTCCAGGGTAAACTCCGCGACATCTTCCCATGTATGGTAGGTCGCCGATCCTGGCTCCAACGGTCCGGGATTCGCCCCGACACCGTTAGCATCCACGCCTGCCGACGTCTGGCTGGTTCCGTCGTACACGATGGCGCTCGCCGCGCTGACCTGGGTGAACCAGGATCCCTGCGAATAGAAGGGGTTGACAGCCGCGTCGTTAACCTTGTTGGCAACTTGGAACTCAGCGAGGACGGTCTCCAGATTCAGACCCTGCGCCGAGAGAGCGGCGGCGTAGCCGGACGCACCAATGGCCGCGAGCCTGGTGATGGCTCCAGTAGCCAGCACGCCGATTCGCTGAGCGATATAGTTGGTCAACAGCCCGGCCCGCTGGTAATCGAAGTCGACAGCCGGATCCGAGTTGCCGCGCCAGCCCAACAGGGGACGTCGGAGCTCTTGGTCGATTGACCAGTAGGTGTTGGGACGGGGCCCAAAACCCATCATCACTTCGGCCCATTCGGACATGCCTTCGTCTACAAAGACGAGTTCTCTCTCGTCATACGCGAAGCGGATGAGGTGCTGATACTCGTGCGCCGCGGTCAGGTACAGGTTGTTCACGTTTTGTCCGGCCGCGAGGCTGGGGAACGTGTCCAGATGAAGGATGTCTCGAAGGTTTCGGCCCGACAAATTGCTCGGATCCACGAATCCTCCTATGGACGGGCCTCCGACCGCAGGATCGAAGCCATCCTGGATGTCCAGGACCAGGACGTCGGACTTGCCGCTTGCATCGACATCGGTTGGGATGCCGAAAACGAATTCAGCGAGGTCAATCACACCCATTGCGGGGTCAAACGAGCCGGAGGGCGTCTCGTCCTGAAGGGCCACTCGGAGGGACTCGATCTTATCGTTGTCCATCCGGCCACTGGCCAGTTCGGCGTTCTCGACCCAGATGTTAAAACGCGCCGTCTCCACCTTGAGCGTGAATTCGACCTCTTCATAAGCATTGAGCACCCAGTTGAAGACCTGAAATCCTTGCTGCGAGCCAATGGCGTCTATGCCAGTCCGTTTTCCCGCTGGAGGCAGGCCCTGTTTCCGGCGCGAGTGATAGTCAGCTAGCGCGGCCTGCCCGGCCGGACCATCGGTCAGAAACCGGGTCAGGTCGATGGATTCTGTCGCACGGACTGCCGGAAGCGGGAGTCCGATCGGCCCGGTCGTGAGGGATTGTGCCGCCAGAGGGCCGGAGACAACAAAAAAAGCGAGAAGCAGAAGATAAACCTTCGACATAGCAGGAGGCGCGTATGAGATGACGGTCGAACGCACTCGACCACTAAATGTATCGGCTCAATCGTCCCTCTGTAAATCCCGGACAGCGAATCGTCCCATGGCGGCGCTGAACCGTTTCCTGGACGCCAGGTGGGGCAGTCTTCAGGAAACGCCAGGACCTTTGTAACACGAGGAGACTTTCAGCAACCAATCCGGCTCAAACATCCAACCCGCCTCGAGATCGATGAACAAGCTGACGCCAGAAGAAGAGCGGATCATAGCGGATAAGGGCACCGAAGCTCCGTTTTCCGGGGAGTACCTAACACACACGGCCGAGGGCGTCTATGCCTGCCGTCGGTGCGACTCGGCACTCTACCGGTCCGATAGCAAGTTCGATTCCGGTTGCGGCTGGCCGTCCTTTGATGATGGGATTCCGGGAGCCATACGAAGGGAAACCGACGCCGACGGGCGCCGGACTGAAATCCTGTGCGCGAACTGCGGAGGCCATCTCGGGCATGTCTTCGAAGGGGAGCAGTACACCGCCAAGAATACCCGTCACTGCGTAAACTCACTGTCACTGGACTTCAGCCCGTCCGATCCTGCATGAACGAAACCGCCATCTTCGCCTCAGGCTGTTTCTGGGGGACCGAACATTTTCTCAAGCAGCTGCCGGGTGTGCTTTCAACGCAGGCTGGGTACATCGGCGGGACCAAGGCAGACCCAACGTACCGAGAGGTTTGCACCGGCAACACCGGACACGCCGAAGCGATCAGAGTGGTGTTCGATCCAGGGCAAACCGACTACGAGACGCTGGCGCGGCTGTTTTTCGAGACTCACGACCCTACCCAGGAAAACAGGCAGGGCCCGGATATAGGCACGCAGTACCGGTCAGGAGTTTTCTATATGAACGAACTGCAGCGGGAAACCGCAAGCCGTCTCGTCGGCCTTTTGGAGGCCAAAGGCCTCGATGTGGCGACAGAGATAACGGCCGCGTCGACATTCTGGCCGGCAGAAAGCTATCACCAGGACTACTATGCGAACACGGGCGGATCGCCATATTGCCACGGGTACCGGCCCCTGTTCTGAGCCCCGAGCCTTGTTCTGCGCCCTGCGCCTTGTTCTGAGCCCCGAGTCCTGTTCTGCGCCCCGAGCCTTGTTCCCGAGTCCCGCGCCCCGATCCGCTAGTTCCGGACGGTAGCGATGTAGACCGATCCGGCCGCATCCTGGGAGGCCTGCCCTATCACCGCAGACTGGCCATCGATGTCAACGGCAGTCCCGAAATACACCTCGCCGACGTCCAGAATCTTCTGCTGACGCCATTGCCCAGTCGAGGTGTCCCGGACGAAGACGAACACGACCCGATCGATATTAAATTCAAGCTTCAGCTGTTCGTCGAAGCCCACAACCAGCGCCAGGTCTCCCGACAGGGCGACGTCGGACCCGAAGCCGCCACTCGGATAGGGTGAATCGGGCTTCAGCTCTGCCGTTTCTCGCCACCTTTCGCCGTCGTAATCATAGATCACGGCGCGTCCGGTCTGGTCACGTCCATCCCTGGTCTGGCCTATCAGAAGTCTGTCGCCGTCCAGATCCAGCGGAATGAAGTAATCGTCGACGCCATCCAATCTTGCGGTCTGCTCCCAGTTGCCATCACGCAACTCAAACACAAATGCACTGCCAGGGCGATTGCGGCCGTAGGTCGAGCTGGCGACGACGGCCCGTGTCCCGTCGATGGTTGAAGATGTACCAAAAACCCCCCGGCTGGCGTCATGCGCCACCCGCAGCGTCGCGCTCTGGATCCAGCGGCCGGTCACGCTCCGTTCGTAGACCGCGGCGCTACCACCGAATCTCCCCTCCGCGGTATCGCCTGCGCTGGTTACAAGGATTCGGGCCTCATCGACCGACACCGATGCTCCGAAGGGTCCGTCTTCCGCACCGCCGGGATCGGTCAACCGCCCCGTCTGATTCCAGGTACCCGTCGTATCGCGCTCGAAAACATAAACGGCGTTCGACCGGAGTGAACGAAACGATGGGATAAACGAGGTCACGACGGCGATATCCCCGTCGAGGGCGACGGCCTTGCCGAAGAACTCACCCGGCTGGCAGTCCGTGGCCTGAATCCTCGCCTCGTTTATCCATGAGCCGTCCGGTGTGCGGCCAAAAATGAACGCGGCGCCCGAGTTCGCCCCACAACTTTCGGAGCCCGTAGAGCCCACCA
>CAYXSE010000169.1:0-7903 GCA_964466675.1 uncultured Rhodothermales bacterium
CGACGGAATCACGTTCGCCCGCATGTGCTCGGCCTTCTCGTGTACCGAGTCGCCGCCCAGCTCGTCGTTTTCTTTGCGCAGGCCATCTATGGAATGGCAGAGGGCGTCGATCCGAGAAGCCAATTCACTCGCCGTGGACGAGACCCCGCCGACCTTCAACTGAATTCCCGCCGCGGCCTGAGCTGTCGCTGTCAGGTCGCCGAGATACCGGACCGCCGCCGGGAGGATGTACGTCCTCGCCAAATATTCTGTGGTCTCAGCCTCGATGTTGATCGTCAGAAAGTACTGCTCGACAAGGATTTCCTCGCGCGCTCGGAGTTCGGTCTCGCTCAGGACCTTGGCCGTTTCGAACAACTTGATGTTCTTCTCATCCAACAGGTGCTCCAGGGCGTCCAACGTCGATCGAAGGTTTAGCAGCCCGCGAGACTCCGCTTCGGCATGCCAGGCCTCGGCGTAGTTGTCCCCGCCAAACACAATGGGCTTGGCGGTGTGCATGACCGTCTTGATCACATCGGCGACGGCCTTCGAGAAGAGGGCCTCGTCGTTCGACTTGCCGTCCAGATGCGCCGCCAGCATATCCCCCATTTCGGTCAGGGACTCGGCGATGATGACGTTGAGAATGATGTTGGCCCAAGAAACGGTCTGCGCCGAGCCGACCGCACGGAATTCGAACTTGTTGCCGGTGAAAGCAAACGGGGATGTCCGGTTGCGATCGCCCGCATGGCGCGGGAGGTCCGGGAGCGAAGGCACTCCCAACCCCAAGAGCCCGCCCTTCTTGGACTCGGTGGCCGGGCCGCTTTCCAACTGGCGGAAGACGTCTTCGAGCTGTTCGCCAAGAAAGATGCTCATGATGGCCGGGGGCGCCTCATTGGCTCCCAGGCGATGATCGTTCCCTGCCGAAGCCACCGATATGCGAAGGAGATCCTGGTGCCGATAGACCGCCCAGATGACGGCCGAACAGAAGAACAGGAACTGCATGTTGTCGTGCGGATTGTCTCCGGGCTCCAGCAGGTTCAGTCCCGTATCCGTGGCCAATGACCAGTTGTTATGCTTTCCCGACCCGTTGATTCCGGCGAACGGCTTCTCGTGCAACAGACAGACGAGCCCATGATGGCGGGCCACACGCTCCAACGTGAGCATGACCAGTTGCTGATGGTCGGCCGCGACGTTCGTGTTCTCAAATATCGGCGCGATCTCGTACTGTCCGGGAGCGACTTCATTGTGCCTGGTCTTGACCGGAACTCCCAACCGGTACAGCTCCTTCTCGGTCTCCAGCATGCAGGCCAGGATGCGATCCGGGATGGAGCCGAAATAGTGGTCATCTAGCTCCTGACCGCGCGGCGGCTTCGCTCCGAATAGCGTCCTCCCGGTAGTCACGAGGTCGGGGCGGCGGTAGTAGAATTCTTCGTCGATGAGGAAGTATTCCTGCTCGGCTCCCACGGTGGAATACACCTTCTGAGCTTCCTTCACTCCAAACTGCCCCAGCACCTTGAGCGCTGCCGTGTTAAGCGTTTCCATGGACCGAAGGAGCGGAGTCTTGTGATCCAGGGCCTCGCCCGTCCATGACGCAAAAACCGTCGGAATTGCCAGGTAGGAGCCGTTTTTGTTTTCGATGATGAACGCCGGAGAAGTCACATCCCAGGCCGTATAACCCCGTGCTTCGAACGTGGCGCGCACCCCACCCGACGGAAAACTGGAGGCATCCGGCTCGCCCTGGATCAGGTCCTTGCCGGTGAACCGGGCCATCGCTCCCCCACCCTTGTTGGGTGTGATAAAGCTGTCATGTTTTTCCGCCGTGAAACCCGTCAGCGGCTGGAACCAGTGCGTAAAGTGCGTAGCGCCTCGTTCCACGGCCCACTCTTTCATGGCCAGGGCCACCGAGTCGGCGATTGACGGGTCGAGCACCGCGCCCGTCTCGACCGTCGCCAGAATCGACCTGAAGACTGACTTGGGGAGTCGAGCCTTCATCTCGTCCAGGTCGAATGTGTTCTCGCCGAAGATGCGCTCTATGTCCATCGGCGACGGGCGGGGAGTCCCCTTACCGTTCACATGTTTGGTGGCGGCGACGACGTTGTAATCTGCTACGGTGCGGCTCATGGGCGCGTTTGCGGGGCTTGTTGGGAGGCGAACTAGGCTCGCTCAAACGGGATTGGGTTCGGAGTGAACCAAAATCATTGGACTGGCCTTGAGCGCTCGGCTCTCCTTATAGGTAGAAAGCACGATGCTTGAGGAGGTGCCATGCACGCCGGGCATGGCCTGAATGGCGGAAAGGAGTTTCTCGAGCGAACCGGTGTTCCGCGTTCGGACTTTGAGGATGTGCGAGCCCTCTCCGGTGATCGAATGGACCTCCTGGATGGCGTCCATCTCCATGGCCCGCTCCACGAAGCCGAAATAGTTGGGGGACCCGTCGACCGTGACGCGGATGAAGGCGGCAATGTCCACCTGGAGCCTCTTCGCATCTAGGACCGCATGGTACCCCTGAATGACTCCGCGCTCCTCCAACTTGCGGATTCGGTCGGACACTGACGGGAGCGACATCCCAACCTCTTCCGCGATGCGATTGCGCTTGATTCGCCCATTTTCCTGAAGCAATTCCAGGATGCGCGCATCAATTTCGTCGATTCGGTCCATCTCCGGTAGCGGGGCCTTACTTACTTAGGCTATAAGGTACGTTTGATTCTCTCTAATGCATGATATAGAGAGATCTTATGTATGTATTTTCGGCCAAACATACATCGAACCTAAATTCTACTACCCAACTCGTCAGGAATCCACGCGGGGCCGATAGGTGACCATCGACGGATCAAGCATGGGCTCAAAACGCGCGCTTACGGGGTGCACCTCATTGACCCTCTCTCCCTCACGAAAGACGGGAAGACCCTCGTTCGTCCACCGAAAAATGGAGCCGATGATGTTTCGAACGTTGGTGAAGCCTTCCTCCTCCAGGCGACGAGCGAGGGTGGAGGAACGCCATCCTGTGGCGCAGTAGACAATGATCTCGCGATCCTTCCCGAGGGAATCCAGGGGCGCCAGATCTTCCAGGCCCGGATCGACGCGCATGGCACCAAGCAGGTGACTGACGTTATACTCATCGGTGCTTCTGACGTCCAGAAGGACGGGACGGGCGTCAAATGGGGCGTCGAGGTCTGTGGCGGCCGTTTCCGGAGCGATATGAGTTATGTCCGGAAATGCGGCCAGAACGGTCGCCTCGGCGGCCAAGGTGGGACGATCGAGACTTTCCGGGGTGCTGCAGGCGGCCGCAACCAGAATGAGAGTGAGGAGAACGGCTGTGTTCCGGCGCATGTTGAGTCTCTTTTATGGGGTGCCCGAATTGTCCACTATCGGCCCACCGTAATGGTGCCGTCATCCAGAATGGACGGGGCGGTGTCGGGGAAATCCGCTTCGCTGAGCTCCCGAATTTTGGCGATCGCACCGCCATCTGGATCGATTTGAGGGCCACCGGGAGAGAACTGGATCGTCGGGACGAGCCTCCCGCCTACGAACCGGCCTTCGGCGTCCAGATCAACCATGAGCACGGCGCCCAGGCCATTGGGCCCCCTTAGGCTGAATCCGCCGTACGTGAGGAAATTGCCCAAACTGTAAGCGATGAGGCGGTCTTTGTACATCTCCATGCCCCGGAGAACGTGGGGTCCATGCCCGATCACAAGATCTGCACCCGCGTCAATCACGGCTCGGGAGAAGGCCCTCAGATCGCCGCGATTCTCCCCGTAGAACGTCTCTCGACCCTCAGGCACATGCTGATAGTTCGCACCCTCTGCGCCCCCGTGAAATGAAACGAGCACAATATCCGCGCGGGCTGCCTCGGTGGACACGAGGTCATGAACGAGCGCTCGGTTGTTGAGGTCGTAGCAGCCTCGGTTCGGCGCGAACGCAACGAGACTTACCTCTCGGCCGCGCACCGACCAGCGGGCCACATCCCCTATCGTCCCGGAATACAGAACCCCCGCAGACCTCAAAGCGGCTTGGGTGCTGTTTCGTCCCTCGGCGCCAAAATCCATGGTATGGTTGTTGGCAATCGAGACCACGTCGATCCCAGCTGCTACCAAGTTGGAGACGTACCGAGTCGGCGTCCGAAAGGCATAGCACGTTTCGGTATTGGGCCCGCATTTTTCCGAAATGCCGCCATCGATCAGGGGGCCTTCCAGGTTCAGGAATGCGATGTCCGCAGCCATCAGGTACTCCTGAACCGGTCCAAATAGTGCCTTTCCGTCGTTCTCAGGAAGCCCGGCATCGCCCCATTTGAAGTCCGAGCCCATCATCGTGTCGCCGGCGGCGGCGATGGTCAGAACGGCCGGCGAGGAGGATCCCGGTTGCCCAAGAACCGGGGCCGAGGCCACGAGAGTCAGAAAGCCTGTCAGAACTAGGAATCGCACGGAATGACTCGCATTTGTTGGCCTCGAATGAAGCGCTCCGGGGGATCAGGGTTCCCCACTTGAAACCGCGAGCTGAGACGGCTGCTCTGGCGGCCGATTTCGATCTGTGTCGATTCTGTCACGAAACGACCCTAATCCGGTGACGTCGCAACTTTCGACGGCCTCGGTGCTATTGGTTTGCTGTCGATTGACCCTTCCCATCCAGATCAGATCGTGTGGCCCAATGCCGAGCCGGCTCCTGTTTCTCTTAGTTTTCTGTGTACTCGCCGCGCCCTCTCGAGCCCAGTTTTCCGGGGAGGCCGCTGATACGCAAGTTTCCGAATTGATCGCGTCCAGGCTGGACAAGTCGCTGGATCTCGACGGTCGGTTGGAAGAAGTCGAATGGCGCGTCGCCAAAGGGATCGGCGGCTTTCGGCAGTCCGAGCCAGATGAGGGCCGTGCGGCGAGCCAAGAGACTCATGTTCGAGTCCTGTACGACGACGGGTACATCTACATCGGAGCCAAGATGTACGACGATGATGCCGCTCTGATTGAGAGCCGCCTTGGCCGGCGGGACGAGTTGAATCGCGCAGACTGGTTTATTGTCTCTGTGGACTCCTACCTCGATCGCAAGACGGCCTTTGTCTTTGGAGTGAATGCCGCCGGCGTGCAATATGACGCGCTGGACAAGGGTGGATTCCGAGGGGCGGATGCCTCGTGGGACGCGATATGGACATCCAGGGTCCAGGTGACGGACGACGGCTGGAGTGTGGAAATGAAGATTCCTTACTCCATGCTCAGATTCGCGGCCTCGGAATCCCAGACGTGGGGCGTGCACTTTCAGCGGAAGATGCCGCGACGAGGAGAAGATGTCGAGTGGCCGCTGGTGCCTCGGGCGGAACGGAGCAACAAGATCGCGCAGTTCAGCCTCCTGACTGGGCTCGAAAGCATCAGCCCGCGCGGCAATTTTCAGGTCAGTCCCTACAGCGTCTCACGATTTCAGATCCGGGAGAGCGCTGCCAACCCGGGCAGCATCGACCGAAATGGAAGCGCTGATTTTGGCGGCGACGTGAAGATGGGCATCGGATCCAACGTGGTCCTGGACGCCACCATCAATCCGGACTTCGGCCAGGTAGACGCAGATCCCGCCGAGTTGAACCTCACGGCGTTCGAGACCTTCTTCTCGGAACGGCGTCCTTTCTTTGTCGAGGGGGCTCAGCTGTTCGACTTCAGCATGGGCCACGGGTCGGGACTGCTCTATTCCCGTCGTATTGGAGCTGCATCGCCCATCATCGGCGCAACGAAACTCTCCGGACGGACAGCAAACGGGCTATCATTTGGGGTTCTCGGTGCGACAACCGGTGACAACTTCGCTCCCGACAGGAACTTCGGAGTCTTGAGAATGAGCCAGCAGATGGGCGAATTTTCGTCGATTGGAGGCATCGTCACCGCTACCGATCGGCCGGATGCGGACGGCCGTCGTCGGAGCGTTGTTGGAGGCGCCGATTGGGACATTCGCATGGGCGACAACCAGTTCAGCGTGAGCGGGTACGCCGCGGTGACGCGCCGCATCCCGGGAAGCGTCGGTGCGGAGAGTCAGACCGGGCTGGCCGGATCTGTCCGCGCAGCTCGGCGGCTGGGCACGTGGCGATATAACCTGACTGGAAGCGCCTTCGATGACAAGTTCAACCCGAACGACCTCGGTCGATTCCGGCGAAACAACTACGTCCGTCTCGATGGGGGACTTAGTCGCGACTTCTTCGGACTCCCGGGCACCCAGCGTTTTGAGTTCAACGTCTTTGGGAATCAATCCTGGTCTTACACGGACGGCCTGAATCTCGGGTCCATGGTGTTCTTCAGACTCCGGGCTAACTCCAACAGATTCCAGCGGCTTGGCCTGGACATTTCGGTAGAAAACGCCTTCGGCGGAAATGACTTATTCGAAACCCGTGGACTAGGCCCCAGGGGCCAACCAGCCTCGTTCAGTCTGCGCACTGAGTTCCAGACCGATGAGCGGCGCTCATGGCGCGCGCGCAATGACCTCCGGTTCAAAGCCATGGATGATGGCGGCAAGGAATATTCCGTCTCGTTTCAGGGGAACCTCAACGTCGGATCACGTCTCGCCCTCCGTGCGACTGTGAACACCAGATGGGAGCAGGATGTGGTAGCATGGTCGTCCAATGAGTCACTTCGATTTGAGGGAGGGACCTGGTTGGTTGGGGCCGAGAGGACTTCGCCGGGCAACCTGAGCCCGGAGGATTACGTCTCCTTTGAGGACTTCGGTGGCCTCGACCAGTTGATTGGTGGCGCGGATCCGTATGACACTGAGGGAGCCTATTACCTGCCGGTTTTCGGCGCACGCGATACCCGGTCCGTTGACTTCACTCTCCGTAGTGGCATCACCTTCACCAAGAGCCTCTCGATTCAGATCTACGGGCAGATGTTCGTCGCCCAGGGCAAGTACCGGGACTTCCGGGTGCTCCAGGACTCAGAAACCTTCGCCAATGCCGGTGCCTTTCCCAAGCGGGACGAGTTCTCCTTCGGCCGCATCCAGGCCAATACCGTTTTGCGCTGGGAGTACCGCCCCGGATCCACACTCTTCCTTGTCTGGACTCAATCCCGACGATCGGACGACGAGCTCAACCCACTCTCGCCAGAGCTCCGCTCCCCCTTCGATTCGAGGATCGGCGGTCTCCTCTCAGACACCTTCGACGTGATCCCCAACAACGCCTTCCAGGTCAAGCTGAACTATACGTTCCTTCGTTAGCTCGGACTGGGATGGACCGAGCCGGAAGACGAAGTTACCAGTCCGGATTCATTGCAGGGCGGTGAGGTTGCGGCGCCACAGCCCCTGTTGTAAGCTGGCGCGTCTCCTGACTGGCACTACAACATGTTCTCAGTCCGCTCGTTTGTCCTGACGTTTTCCCTTCTTGGCACGGTCCAGATTTCCTCGGGCGCGAGCGTTTCAAGCCCTGAACCGGAGAGTTTGAGGTCCGATACCCGTGCGGGGGTTGCTGTGAACAACGCTTCTCCGGCGGTCGGCGAGCAGGTGAGCGTTACAGCCACGTTTGACAACACCAGCACGGCCGGCGGCGGACCGCTGGACGTGTTTAACGCCACCCTGATCATCGAATTCAGCACCACTCTGACTATCGTTTCGGTCGGCATAATCAACGACGGCTCATGCTCTTCCGGAGCCGGATTCGTCGGATGCAGTTTCCTCAGCTTCCCGGCGAATGCGACCGCAGACCTGTTGCTTGTGCTGGAACCGACGGAAGTGGGGAACTTCACCGTTACCGTGACGGTCAGTCATCCTGGCTTCGATCCCGACGACACGAACAACACGGCGACAACGACGATTAGCGTGGCCGCCGTTCCAGGCTCGATCTCGGGCACGAAGTTTCACGACTTGAATGCGAACGGCGTCCGTGATGTGGGTGAACCGGGCCTTGAGGGTTGGCAGATCAACTTGGGGAACTCGGGCGGTCCTGTGGCAACGGCTATGACCTCGACAGACGGGTCGTACTCGT
>CAYXSE010000169.1:7943-8548 GCA_964466675.1 uncultured Rhodothermales bacterium
TGAGACTATTCGGTCACGGAAACCCTCCAGACCGGGTGGACTCAGTCCGCTCCCGCTACACTTCACTCGGTCTCGGTGTCGGAAGGAGAGGATGTTACCGGCATCGACTTTGGCAACTGGACCCAGGCCACGATATGTGGCGGTAAGTATCTGGATGCGGACGCAGACTTCACCCTCAGTAGCATTGAAAAGCAATCCGGTCCGATCGAAGGCTGGAACATCACCCTTCACGACTCGGAGGGTGCCCAGGTGGCATCAACGGTTACCGCATCCGATGGCACCTACTGCTTCACCGGGCTTACCCCCGGCTCCTACGAGGTCCGCGAGGAATCCAGGGACAACTGGGTATTCTCGACCGACCCGGATGGAAGGCTGCAGGTCAGCGTATCCAGCGGAGACACCGTGCTTGATCAGGACTTCGGAAACTTCGCCACTGGATTCATTCGGATCTTCAAATTCCGAGACCTGAACGCGGACGGTGTCGAAGATGCCTTCGATTTCGTGGCTGCCAACATCGCGTTCACAGCCACTCCCACCGAAGGCGGATCCCGGCGAGTGCCTGCCACAGGAATCACAGGGGTCGATGGCTTCCTGACATTGGGGCC
>CAYXSE010000170.1:0-8546 GCA_964466675.1 uncultured Rhodothermales bacterium
CCGAAAGCTGAGTCCTGCGAGCTGCAGTGTTGATTGAGGGTGTACTGACATCGGGTCCATCACTAGCCAATGCTCGAGGTGAGAGAGGTTGATCTCTTTGGTATCGGCCCGAATAAGGTGGTTGTAAAAGAACGGTATCGATTCAGGTGCGTCAATCCCAAGGTCGTCGAGTGAAATGCCCGCATCGCCGGAATATTTCACATCCTGCCTAGCGGGCAGATTGCCGGGCCGGAACGCATCTTCCGCAACGACCGAATCGAGATAAATATCCGCCTCGATCACTGTGAGATCCCTCCGCCAGTCGACCCGTCGGCGCCGAGACCCTTGGTGCCATGGTCGATCAGCCACTTCCCGAGTTCGACAGCAGCCCTCGGAGACAGAACGAGAGTTGCCTGGATGGACCTCGTCAGGTGAGCGCGCTGGATCGGTCTTCCAGTTTCAAGCATAACACGGTCAGTGCCTTCCTCTATATCGTGCTGTATGATATTCGGGACGGACCCGTGCTCGACAAAAAGATGCGCCACCACAGAGGCCTGGTCTGGCGATAGTCCTCCAAAGGCACCGGTTGCCGCAATGACGCCCTTAGACTGGCCGGTTTCAAAGGCGATCTCAAAACTAGGTTTTCCCATACTGGATGTTTAATAGTTGTGCTATTGCCTCAACGCAAATTCCAAGCCGACTGTTGCGGCGGGCCGAATGATACAGCATTATCGCAGGAATGCCCCCCGTTTAGCCACTCCTACAGCCACCCGTAAAAGCCCGAATCTCCGTCACTACAAGGGACGCTTGAGGCTACGGGGAATCATAGGTGGTCAGGGGGAGAATTGAACTCCCGACACCAGGATTTTCAGTCCTGTGCTCTACCAACTGAGCTACCTGACCGGCGGGCGCAAATATACGATGGTGGTTTGGGGTGACCAAACGGCGCTGCGGCCTTCACACTATGTTGGAATCAGCGAGAGACGCGGGGCGCGGACCCGCCTCAAATCTTTCGAACCCCCCACATGAGTTTCGACCGCAACGTCTGAAAGAACTCGTTTCCAGGCAGTTGAATCAGGTTGACCGAATGCGATGCGCGCCTGACGGTGATTTGCACACCGCCATCCTCGATGACCGTTCCTCGTCCGTCAGATGTGAAGACGAAAGCGGTCTCGCTGTCTAGGATTCGCGCTTCGATGACGACGCTCCCCGGTAGTACCAGGGGCCGCACGGTTAGCGTATGCGGAGCGATGGGCGTCATGATAATGGTTTCGCTGGACGGTAATACAATCGGGCCCCCAACAGCCAGGTTGTATGCAGTAGACCCGGTGGGCGTCGCCATGATCAGTCCGTCAGCCCAATAGGTGTTCAGCGGCTTTCCGTTTACGGTCACATCGATGGCCAGCAGGCTGGACTCACCAGGTCTTTGGATCACGAATTCGTTTAGCGCCCATCTATGCGGCAACTCGTAGTCGCCGGCGTCGGCCTCAAGCACGAATCGATTTTCCACTCGATAGTCTCCCGCCAACAGCTGGCCGATGGCTTGCGGGAGGTTGGCCTCCTCGAGACTGGCCAAGAACCCTAACCGACCCAGGTTCACCCCGAGAATTGGCGTCCCTTGGGCACCAATCGTGTGGGCAGTATTGAGCAGGGTCCCATCGCCACCGAAAGAGAGGATCACGTCGCAGGCATCCGGGAGCATCAGGGCCTCCAAGCGTTCCGCATCCTCGGCCGTCATCAGCCCGCGGTCAGCGAGACCCTTCGCGACAGAGGCGTTCAACCGGAACGGCCGCTCCTTTGCGGCGAGCAGCCGCACCACCCGGTCGATCGGGTCCCATATCTGGGCCTTCGAGGTATTTCCTGTGATTCCAATAACCATTCGGCCTAATGTACGGTAACGACCTAGAGGGACATCGCACAAACCGCCGAGCGAACAGTTGAGTCCACACCAAAAGAACCCTAGACTCTGACGATGCACTCTCTAATTATCGGCAACGGGATCACGGGCATTACGGCCGCGCGCGTCCTGCGAAAGAGGTCGGATTGTCGAATTACGGTAGTTTCGGCCGAGTCTGATCATTTCTACGCCCGCACAGCACTCATGTACATTTACATGGGTGATATGCGATTCGAAGACACGAAGCCCTACGCGGATGCGTTCTGGAAGGACAACCGCATCAATCTTGTGCGCGATCGGGTTGCCCGCATTGACACGTCGGTTCAGGAAGTCCATTTGGCCTCTGGAGAGCGACTGGCGTACGACAACCTTCTCGTTGCGTCGGGCTCGGTCCCCAACAGGTTCGGGTGGCCAGGCGAGCATGCGCGCGGTGTACAGGGCCTGTATGGCCTGAGCGACTTGGCTCGGATGGAGGAGACCACCTCGGGCATCACCTCGGCGGTCGTGGTAGGAGGCGGACTCATTGGCGTCGAGATGGCCGAGATGCTACGAACCCGATCTATCGAGGTGACCATTCTCGTCAGAGAGCGCGGGTACATGGACTACGTGTTCTCCAAGCTCGAGTCAGACCTCATCCATGGCGCCATTAGATCCCATGGCGTGCATTTGGAACTGGGAGCCGAACTCCACAAGATTGAGGTTGATGAGGCCGGTGCCGCTGAGGCGGTGATTCTCAAAGATGGCCGCCGGATTGATGCCCAGTTCGTTGGACTTGCGGTGGGTGTGCATCCGAATCTCGAGGTTGCGCTGGCTTCGGGGCTGAAGACAGCGCGCGGAATTCTGGTCGATGATTCGTTTCGTACTTCCGCGGCAAACGTTTTCGCCGCAGGCGACTGTGCCGAATTTCGTACCCCCTCGGAGGGTCGGTCAGCCATAGAGCAGCTATGGTATACCGGGCGAGGACAAGGTAGGCAAGTCGCTGCGGGCCTTGCCGGCGAGCCAGAGGCCTACCGCAGGCCTCTCTATTTCAATTCCGCCAAGTTTTTTGATTTGGAGTACCAGACTTACGGGACCACCGGTTCAAGGCCGGCGGCGGGGTGTTCGCAATCGGAGTACAGCGACGGGGAGCGGTCCCTGCGAATCGTCTACTCTGACGAAGACGGCGCCGTCCAGGGAGTTAACGCTTTCGGCCATCGCATCAGGCAAAACGTGTGGTCGAACTGGATTCGAAATCGCACTTCTCTTTCCACCGTGCTCGCGGATCTCGGACGCGGCAATTTCGATCCGGAGTTCTTCCGCTCGCTTCGGGTTCCTCAAGAGGTCCCGGCGTGACACAACTTCAAGATCCGTCCCTGGCCATCAGCGCGGGGCCAGGTGAAACGAAATTCAGTCTGGCCGGCGTTATGGTGGCGTTTGGCTTGCTTCTCTTCTCGGTGTTCGTGTTTGGCGTCTGGCCGTTTGACCAACCAGCCGTCCTTGTGGCGGCGATCGGCCTCCTTGGAGCCGCCGCCGTCGTGGCGGAGCATGCGTCTGCGACGGCCACGGGCGCGATAAAGTGGGGCCGCAGGTTCCTCGGGGTCGGTCTCGCGGTGGGGGTACTGGCTTTGTCCGGACTCACCAAGGCCGTGCCGGCGGTCATCGTGTTCGGGGCCTCGACGGGACTGGTCTGCGCCGGAGGCTGGATGATTGCCAGGGCCCGATACGGACACGGCCCCGCCGGTATTCGCAATCACGGGACGTTCCTGGACCCGGGCACAACTCGCGGAGGAATCGCTTGGATTGCCGCTTTGGTACTCACTGGGTTCTACGTTCTCCTCTACTGGTTCCCCGCATCTCTGGATGGCCTGATTCGGACCATGGACCCGGTTTCCGGCTTCATGCGGGGCCGGCCAGCTGATCAGTGGTTCATGTACGGCACTTTCTACAGCCTTGCCGTCCTGGTCATGGGTGCCCGAGCGATGTACCGATACCGGCATGACCGGTATCAACGACTCAGAACCGTCTCCGTCATCATCTCTCAGACAATTCTGGCCTATGTGATCCCGCAGATGCTGGTCCTGTTCAACGAGCCCGAATTCTATTTCACCTATTTCTGGCCCCTCAAACCCGAGTATCTATGGCCAGGTGATTGGGGGAATGGTTGGATATGGAACAGTCCCGGAAAACTCGGGCGATTTATGGTGTTGTGGGGAGCCTTCATGGCGATTGTTGCCACCCCCATCCTGACTTACTTCTTCGGAAAGCGTTGGTACTGCTCCTGGGTCTGTGGTTGTGGCTGTTTGGCCGAGACTGCGGGGGATCCCTATCGGCACCTGGCGGATAGCTCGGTCGAGTCGTGGAAGATTGAGCGTTGGATGGTTCACGGCGTCCTGGTCCTGGTGGTGTTGGGAACGGCACTGCTATGGATAAACTCCGCGACCAGCGGCGGGATCTTTGGTGCTTCCTCGGGCATGTTCGCCCGTGTCTACGGATTCGTCTTCGGATCCGTCTGGGCGGGCGTGATCGGTGTTGGGTTTTATCCGCTCATGGGAGCGCGGGTCTGGTGCCGATTCGGTTGCCCCATGGCGGCCGTATTGGGCGTCATACAGAAATATTTCTCCCGGTTTCGGATAACAACGAACGGCGGCCAGTGCATCTCTTGCGGCAATTGCACGACGTATTGCGAAATGGGAATCGACGTCCGGTGGTACGCTCAGCGTGGCCAAAATATTGTGAGAGCGTCATGTGTGGGATGCGGCATCTGCTCTGCGGTTTGCCCGCGCGGGGTGCTGAAACTCGAGACCGGACCTGTTTCTAGCCGTTTGAACGGTCCCGTGCTCGTTTCGTCCGATGACGTGGATATTCTCGGCGACGATTGGCAGGTTCCGGTCGCTCAGATCCGGTAAGAGCCCCGAGTCTGCTTTCGGCGGTCGACGAGGGCGACTGCCGCCCGTGACGAGGGCGTCAACGACGGCCTCTACGGAATAAAGACGATGCTCAGTCGTGTCGGCAGTGCCACCATAATTGGCGTCGAGGCCGTACCCATTGAGATAGAGACCCACATCCGCAAGGGACTGCCGGGGTATACGGTCGTTGGATTGCCGCACGCCTCTGTGCGCGAAAGCCGGGAGCGGGTGATGGCGGCGATTCGCTCCAGCGGACTGCCCATCCCTCATGGAGCCATCACTGTGAGTATGGCTCCAGCCGATATCCGGAAGGAGGGAGCTCTGTTTGATCTCCCATTGGCCATTGGGATGCTCGCTGCGTCAGATCCAGCACTCGGAGGGGGGCTTGGGAACACCCTTCTGGCGGGCGAACTGGCGCTGGACGGCCGGCTTCGGCCTGTCAGAGGCGTCCTCCCGATCGCCGAGCTGGCCGCCTCGGTGGGAGGCCGATTGCTCGTGCCCTGCGAAAACCTGTCTGAGGCCCGGTTGGTGAGGGGGTGCAGGGCTTTCGGGGCCCGGACGCTGTCGGACGCCGTCGAGGTGCTGAAGGGTCAATCTAAGGGGTGCGTCGGAGGCGACACACCGGCGCGTGAAGCGCGAACCGTCCTTGACCTGGCGGACGTCGTTGGCCAGCCATACGCCCGCCGGGCCTTGGAGATCGCTTCCGTTGGAAGGCACAACCTCGTTCTGACCGGTCCCCCTGGATCCGGGAAGACCATGTTGGCTCGAAGGCTCCCCGGCATCCTCCCGCGCATGTCGGAGGACGAAGCTCTTCTCGTGACCAGAGTTCATTCGATCGCGGGTATCCTTCCCGAGGGGTGGTCTCTCGTTACTGAGCGTCCGTTCAGATCGCCGCACCACTCCATTTCGATGGCGGGCTTGATTGGCGGCGGCACTCCTCCGAGGCCTGGGGAACTGTCGCTAGCTGTGAATGGTGTCCTGTTCCTCGATGAACTGCCGGAGTTCAGACGTGACGCTCTGGAGAGCTTGCGCCAGCCTCTCGAGAGTGGTCAGATTCACATTCGGAGAGCCCACTATTCCGTGGGATTTCCCGTTAGCACGATGCTGATTGCAAGCATGAATCCCTGTCCTTGCGGCTATTCGGGGGTGCTCAACCGATGCACCTGCGACCCGGGATCCGTGGCCCGTTACCTGTCAAAAGTGAGTGGGCCACTCTGGGATCGAATTGATTTGCGGGTGGAGGTCGGCCCTGTCGAATACGACGACATGAAGGCCGGGAGAGGGGAGAGCACGGCCGCAGTCCGGAAGAGGGTGGAAGAGGCCACCGTCTTTGCGCGCGAGAGGGGGCAATTAGTCCCAAACGGTCGGCTGACGGATGGTCGACTCGCTGACGTCTGCCAGGTTGACTCGGTCGGTCACAGCCTCCTCAAGAACGCGGTACAGAAAATGGCCGTGACCGCGCGTGGAATCGACCGCATCAAAAGAATCGCCCGGTCTATTGCGGACCTGGACGCCTCCGACCACGTGCTCCCGACACACCTGTCGGAGGCGGTTCAGTTCAGAGCTTCGCATGGGTGATTGAGGCGCGGACTCTCCATACAGAGAGCAGAGGAGAGAAGGGCATTATTTGTTCATTGACTCTTTGCCGCCTGGCTTGTATCAGGTGAGTCCACCTCGTCAGGTCTTAGATCGAATGAAACTGCGTTCCTCGTCCTCGTCACGCATAGATGTAATTGTCGGCAGTCTTTCGTGGGGTGCGCCAGCACTGGTCCGCGCCGCCGTCAGAACACAAGTATGGGGCCGCGCCCATACTTTCAGTTCGGCCTTCTTGGCTGCTCAAGCCACGCGACTCTTGGTGCGGGGCCAGCTGCTGCGTCGCGTCGCAGGATGGTGTTGGCTCCCGCTGATGTGCTGTTCGGTCTTGGCTCCGTCGGCCCAGGCGCAATGGGCGTTTCGAGTCGGTGGCACTAATCCGGAGGAAGGCCTCAGTCTCGCCGTTACAAAAACTAATGACGTGATCGTTGCGGGTCAGTTCTCATGCCGAAGTGCGACTGATCCCAACGATATTTGCGATTTTGATCCTAGCAACACTTCGGAGGTCCTGCTATTCTCAGGATCTGGATTTGTGGCTCAATATTCCGAGATCGGGGAGTTGGTGTGGGTAAGAGAGTTGTCAAGTTGGGCCCAGGATGTTGCCGTCGATTCGCTGGGAGACGTATACGTCATTACATCTAGCTGCCTTGTAACAAAATATTCCGCTGATGGAGTAGCGAAGTGGACCCTTTTACTTTCGCAGGTCTCTCATTGTGACGAGGTGGCCGTTTCGGATGAGGGCGACTTGTACGTTGCTGGGGACGATGTCTTTCTCGCGCGTCTGGAGGCCGACACCGGACAGCTTTTATGGGACCTCGTCGCGGGGGGCGATGCCCGGACCACGGGACTGGCGGTGGATGCTGATGGCAATGCAACGGTCTTTGGAGTCTTCCGATCTCCATTCGATGCCGATCCGGGAGCAAGAGAGCAGGTCATCTCCAGCCAAGGCGACCTTGACCTTTTCGTGCTGTCGTTCGATCGCGAAGGAGGGCTTCGGTGGGGGTTTGGACTAGGCGGATCGGCAACTGAGGATAGCGGAAATTTGTCAATTGGAGAGGATGCCGGGGTATACATTACAGGTCGTTTCGGAGCCTCAGTGGACTTCGGTTCCGGGCCACAGGAGGCTGGGGAACGCGTGTGGGCTAGCTTCATCGCAAAGTACGATTCGTCGGGAGTACCAATCTGGAGTCGAACCGCAACAAGCGGAACCGGACGGGCCGTGTCGGTGCGAGACGATCGTGTGATCGCTACAGGCGTTTTCGGGACAGACATCAACTATTCCCCGGATCGACGGTCTCTCGCGACTCTTGAGGCCGCCGGACATGCTGATGTATATGTCGCGCAGTTTAAGACCGACGGGACCTATGAAGGGGCATTCCGGATGGGTGGACCCGCCGACGAATGGACCAATGACATGGCTCTTGATTCCCGAGGCTCTATTTACCTGACCGGCAAATTCTGGGGTGTTGCCGATTTCGATCCCGGACCGGGCGTCTTCGAGCTTGATGCACGAGGTCCAAGCGGTCGGGGCGATCTCCCGGACTTGTTTGTCGCCAAGTACGGTGTTGGGGGAGTCTTCGCGTCGGGAACAGCGATGCTTGCAGTACCAGAGTACGGCTTCCTGCTCTCCTCTCCGTTTCCCAATCCGGCAACTGCCCAGGCGTCGTTGACCGTGGTCATAGACCGGCCGCAACGACTGATCCTTCGCGTGTACGATACCCTTGGACGCCTAGTCAGAGTACCTGTGCAGAGGCGGTATCTGGAACTAGGCCGGCACGATCTACAGATTCAGACTGTGGATCTGGCAGCGGGTGTCTATCTGGTCACCGCCCACGGAGAGTTTGGAGTCAGAACGCAAACGATATTCGTGCAATAAGCCAATGAAACACAGAGTTCAGTTAAAATACTTCAGCTGCTTCGCCCTTCTTCTGATTCTGACCGTTTCAGCAGAGAGTGTTTTGGCACAGAGTCTTATGGTTCGCAGCATCTCTCGGGAGAACGCTTTCTCAAGAGCGCCGATTGTCGCAGAGGCCGAAGTGCTGTCGGTGACTGCGATCGCCAGGAGGGGCGGAGTGGGAGGTTATGCAGTGGTAGCTCTTGGAATCGTCGATGTCTTAAGGGGCGAGGCGCCTGATGTTCTGATGTAGCAGGACCCTGTCAAGGTATGTTTGGGCATTTCAGGACATTTTCTT
>CAYXSE010000171.1:0-8533 GCA_964466675.1 uncultured Rhodothermales bacterium
GAATGATGACGATCCGATCCTCGGGGTCTAAACCCCCATCCGCGCCGTCATGGAGCGTGACGCTGTAGACTGAATCAGCCATTGGCTTTGGGTTGACATCGAGTGACCAAGCACTCGATACATCAGTGATCGGAACAAATCGGAACAGTGGATCTCGGGGTCCGAGGGGAGCCAGGACTAGGGTGTCGCGTCCCAAAACAAGGCGATGCTCGGTCGGATGGGTTGCTGCTGCCACTTCCACAATGACTGGCATGTCGCACCCCCGGCATGAGTCATACATGCAGCCACAACCGGAAAGCAACACAAAGCCGGCTGCCGCTGAAAGTGATCGAATCCGGGTCAATAGAGTGGCGTAGTCGTAGGCGGGATAACAGTCTCTTTAGCGGCAACACCCACCCCCGATGCGTCAGGATAGCCGCCACCTGATTTCAGTCACGCTAAGGGCGACACTGCCATATACCAAACTGGGGGGACGATATCCGGAATCTTCCGCGCCGGACGGGAAAATGCCTTGTCGCTAAACACTAGATATCGCACCAAGGACTTTAGCGCATCTATGGAGAAGAGGGAATGTGATTGAACAGGAAGCCGTTGATACCCGCCGGTGTGTCAGGATTCGAACCCGCTGGCGGTACGGAGCCTACTCGAAGAGAGACTCGACGAGCCGGTCCCTTCCGCAGATATTTCTCGCCATCTCGAATCGAGATAAAAGAGCAGCGCGTCCCTCATGTTCCATTCACAGAGGGTGATCAAGTTTCCAGGGGATCTGGAGATGCACTGTTCATTCGATTAGGTTGCTGCGCAGCCGCCGCGACTCTCCCCGTTGCTGCTGGAGGCTGCCGAGATGCGCACCGGGATGCTGGCTTGACGGACAGTTCTCGTTCCGGAGAGGTCGCGGCCCCATGACGGTCGGAAAGGCCTCTGGAGAGGCGAGCATACCGGGATGCTTCAGCTAGGCTGTGTGCGCCGTCGAAGAAAATTCAACACCTGTGTAAAGAAACATAGTTTTTCCATTATAGTTCTTTGTGGAAATAGTATGTTACCCGGTCTTCTCGAAGGAAGGCAATAGAAAGACTCTATAAGGATGTCAAGGACAGCACCACCACTACCGTTACCGGTCCAACGTGCAATGAAGAAGCTTGGAGCGGACATTCGAGACGCTCGTAGACGTCGCCGCATCAAGACTGCGGTCATGGCGGACCGGGTACAAATTTCTCGGCCCACGCTTCGAAGACTCGAAAAGGGTGATCCGGTCGTAGGAATGGGAGTCTATGCGATCGCGCTCTACGTACTCGGCATGACAGAGCGTCTGGCTGACTTGGCCGACATCAAAAATGATCCGGTCGGACAGGATCTGGCAAGCAAAGACTTGCCGCTACGCATTACGTCGAAATGAGCAAGCCCGACGCGTTCGTCTACGTAGACCTGGAAGGCAAGGCCCACCTAGCTGGACGGTTGTGGGTCCACGTGAGGGGCTCGAATCAAAGAGCTTCATTCGAATATGAGGATACTTGGATAAATGCTGACCATCAGTTCGCACTGGAACCAGCTCTTCAGGTCGGCCCGGGACCGTATCATACGGCCACCGGGCGGGCGTTATTCAGTGCTATTGGAGACTCGGCACCAGATCGTTGGGGCCGCACCCTCCTCGCCCGGCGCGAGCGTCTTCTGGCGAAAGAAGAGGGCCGTGCTCCGCGGACACTACTGGAAATCGACTACCTGCTTGGGCTCTCCGATCTGACGCGGCAGGGCGCCCTTCGATTCAAACGCGAGGTGGACGGCCCTTTTTTGGCGAAGGGGGGCAGAAACGTCCCACCTTTCGTCGAGCTCGGCAGGCTCCTGGCGGCCACTTCACGAGTAGTGGCGGATAAGGAAACGGCTGAGGATCTTCACCTTCTGCTCGCTCCCGGTTCTTCGCTGTTGGGCTCGCGGCCAAAGGCCTCCGTCCGAGGCAAGGCAGGTGAACTCATGATTGCAAAGTTCAACCGGCCCGACGACGACTATAATGTCGGAAGGTGGGAAGGTATCGCCATGTGTCTAGCGGAACTGGCTGGACTGGACGTCGCTTCGTGGGGAGTTGAACAGATAGATGGGTGTACAGTCCTGCTCATGCGTCGTTTCGACCGGGATGGGGGAGTAAGGATTCCGTTCCTCTCAGCGATGAGTATGCTTGAGGCGACCGATGGCGAGCACAGGAGCTACAGGGAGATCGCGGACTCCCTTCGTATTCATTCTGCATCTACGACCAAAGACCTATGTGAGCTCTGGCGGCGCATAGTATTCACGGTGCTTATCTCCAACACGGACGACCATCTTCGCAATCATGGTTTTCTCTACTCCGGCGGCGCGGGTTGGCGATTATCTCCTGCGTACGACTTGAACCCAGTGCCCACCGATATTCGACCGCGCGTCCTGTCGACAGCAATCGAGGACGACGACCGCTCCGCCTCGATGGAATTGGCTTTCCGAGTTGCGCCGCACTTTGGCATAAAGAGAGAGGAGTCCCGCCAGATCGCTTGGGAAGTTGCTCACGCTGTATCCCGGTGGCAGGAAGTCGCTCAAGATTCAGGAGCGTCCAAGATGGAATGCGACCGTATGGCGAGCGCGTTTGAGCACCAGGATCTTGCTGAAGCGCGCGGCTGAACGTTTTGACATGGAGCCAATGAGCGGACTCGAACCGCTGACCTGCTCATTACGAATGATACTTTGCCCGCGGGATGGGGCCTGGAACACGCTCCTGGCCGGTTTTGCGGGTGCCTCTGCGGGCCTCTGCGGGTACCTATGGCCCCCACTTTGGGCGTATTTTGGGCGGACGATTTTACGCCGTCTCAACCGGCGCCCCGCGGCTCGCGCGCTCCAGGACCGCAATGTCATGCAGGCCCATCCGGCCGCAGCGCTGGCAGGTCACGACCGCGTACTCCTTTCCATGGATCGTGACGGGATCGTCAGCTACTCCGAACCGCGTCGTATGGCAGAGTTCGCATCTGCTCTTGGCCGCGGCGTAGCGTAGCATCTGGTGGATCTTGGACATGCCAGAAGGAACGCTGGCGGCCTGGCCTAGGCAAGATGTGACATGTGAGCCTCTCGTGGTACCGCGCACGATCGAACTTCTCCCGGCCGCGTTCCGTATCACCAGAAATCGCATACGGTTAAGCGCATGTCCGAACCAGACATAAGGCAACAAATCAACAACGGGCTCCTGGGCTTGGGTCGGGAGGTGGACGCGGATGTGTTTGTTTACAACAGCTGGATGGATCGAGCCGGGTGCGAGAACCTCTTGTCGCAGATGTTTAGCGTCGAAGAAAGACGGCCCGTGGGTGCTCTTTTCTTGACAACGTTTGGAGGAGACCCAGACGCTGCCTTCCGATTGGCCAGGGGCTTTCAGGGGATGTATGAGAGCTTTTTTGTTTACATCCTGGGTCCGTGCAAGAGCGCCGGAACCCTGACTGCGATAGGCGCTAAACGTATCGTGATGTTCGACTTTGGCGAACTTGGCCCACTCGATGTACAGCTAGCTCGGCCTGACGAGCTCTACAAGACGTCATCAGGGCTCGATATCCCTATGGCCTTCCAGGCTCTTGGTAAGCTTGTGTTTGAGAATTTCAAGGACCAGTTCATTCTGATCAAGACAGACATTAGTCATTCTATCACCGCAAAAATGGCGGCAGAAATTGCCACAGGACTGGCGACATCTGTAGTCAAACCAATTGCGGCCCAAATCGACCCGCTGAGGGTAGGTGAGGCGGAGCGGTCAATGCGCATTGCGATGGAATATGGAAAAAGGCTAAACCCAAACGCCCCGTTCTGGGACCTTACGGCCGGTTATCCGTCACATTCATTTGTAATCGATCTTAAAGAGGCTGTGGATATTGGCCTCCCCGCATTCCCACCAAGTGATCAAGAGCGTACCTTTGGCAAGGTGTTGGCAGTCCTCATGCGCACGCCCAACCTAGTTGAACAATCGCTAATTGCATACCTTGGCAGCACCCAGCCCGAAAACAGCCCGAGCAATGAACTTGATCCTAAAGAAGGCATCTCAGATGGAGCGCAAGTCGACTAAGGTGGCGACGGGGCGGTCGCAATCGAGGTACCAGACATCGAAACGAACTGACTCCCTGCTGGCTCGCGCCATGGCAGACCGTAACGAATCGAGACGATTGGAAGATCTGCAGAGGCAACTGAATAGTCGCCCGTGAAAAGGCGCATGGATCCGCCGCCTTCCCAGAGGCTTGACTCGCACCGATCGCCTGCCGATACGTATAGTTCACGGAACGCGAAGAGACACCTCAGCGTACTGTTCCGAGACTTGCTTGATATGGTGGACCGGTGGGGATTCGAACCCCTCGCGTGAGGTCTCTAAGCTCTAGCGCAACCAAACCCGGCCCATCAGGCCCCCCAGAGTGTCGCCTCATTGGGGGGCCTTTTTTATTCTGTAGCCATCTCCTGTAGTTTGATTACGCCCTGGATGTAGCTGCTCACTATCTCCCATTCCGCGGAAGTGATATTCTCTGGGAGCACAAGATGGAGTTGGTGCGAGCGGTGCGGGAGATTGAAAGGGTGATCTGTCATTCCTTCCGAGGGCGTCCCTGCATCTTGGACGTCAACTTGGGCGACCTGGTCAGGATCAACTGATTCTGCAGCACTCTTCTTCGCCCTGGGAGGCCGCGGCGGGGCCTTAAAATAGGGAGAGTGCTCGATTCCGGCCTCTTTGAGCAGATCCAGGTAGAAGCGGATCGCTTGACGCTTGGTCGTACCATTGACGCCGGCCGCCTCAAAACAAGATGCCAGTTGTTTGGACGTCCCCTTCATGAAGTCCAGATCCGCGACAAGGCGCTCGTAGGACGGCACCAGTTCAGCTTCCAGGACGTCGCCCCAAGAGTCTGTACCGAGGGCCTGTACAAGACGCTTCAGGCGATCCGTGACGACATCGCCGGAGTCGACAAGCTCAAAGAATCTGAAGCCGACCTTCAGCTGACTGATTACCGACCCTCCTCGCGGCCGAAGCACGCTCGAATCGACGGTATGCGGGATGTCTTTCGCGGCGAACTGAGCAAGCACGTTCTTGAACGTGGTGAAGCCCGCATAACATGGCTTCGGGCCGGTTGAGAAGGATTCTGTTTGGGGTTCCATTTGAGTGTCACCTCGTCTTGTTGGGCCGTCCAACATCCTCCCAGCACGCAAGGTTCCGCCTGGGTAATTTTATTCATGCAGGTCACTGTCAGGCGAAACCATCTGGACCGTTCGGCTCATTATGGGAATAAAACGGCCTTTTGCGAGGTTTTGGCCCTCCTTCCGAAAAGTTTCGAAGTGAAGCGTTGCGTGACCTTCCTGCATACACCATCGCATACGTTTTCGCATACACCTTCCGCACTTGACTCTGCATACACCTTCGCATACACTTTTGGATACAGTCGAAAAGAGACGGCACCCAGGGACCCATCGCCACCGCCCGGGCCTCTGGGATGTCCGGGCGGTGCAGGCGCGATGGGGAGCGGTGTCAAGTGTGGGCCTTGCGGGAGGCGTTGCTGGAAGACCTATAGCACAACGGCCACAACCAGCGCCCCGGCGATAATCAATCCTGACCCCGCCGCCATGAACCGTCCCCGCCTCCGCTCTTTGTCCCTCTATTTTGCTGTCCCGAACACGCCGGCCAGGCTCACCCGCCACCGGTGTAGGTACCCATCCTCCAAGAGTTGCGGCCGGCTGGACAGCATCTTGTCCGTGGCGCCGATGAGTCCATCCCAATCAGCCATATTTCCGGGTGGATGCATCTTCCAACCCAGACTCTCAAGAGTCCAAGATGACTTTGCTTGATTTCGGAGCATTGAAGTTGTCACCAGATTGTCATCACTGTCCGGGCCTCCCCGAGCAATCGGCACCACATGATCGAGCGTCGGAAAGAGCTCCCAGTAACCAAGGTGCGTATCCGTCATCTTCCAGTTTGGATGAGCAGGAAACGAGTCCGGAAGCAGAAGGGTGATGCACCGGAGAGCGCCCGGATACACCAGTCGATCGCCAGAGTACCTATCGATGAACCCGTCGCGGATGAAGATGCTCAGAGCCCGTTTTCGAGACGAAGAACGCGTTTCCTTCTGCGGCGGCACATACGGATAGCCGGCCGCAATCCGGGCGGTGGCCGAATCTGCGTCGCCGTTAAGCAGGTCCTCCAGGGTGGCGGCCAGAACCGCTGATTTGTTCATGTCGGCTCCGACAACAGGATCAGAGTGAGGACCCATGATCGTTATCACAGTCGCTACATCACAACTGCCAACAAGCCGGCGATGACAACCGTTCCGGATCCGAAAGCCAGGAGTCGCCCTTTTCGCCTTTCCTTCCTATAAGCCCGCGCAAAGTTGTCGGCCCGTTCCGACTCAAGCCTCGCCGACTCCCGCGCCAGCTCAACCAAAAATCCGACGTCCACGAGCTGCCGGCGGAGCATCACCGCCTCAATCCGTCTCGCCTCGATCGCGACCCGGGCCGAGTCGTAGGCGGCTGTCAGCTGAAGAATCGCCACCCGCTGAAGAGGCGCTACCCGGGACGCCTAGTCGCAGTAGTATAGGCTATACACGCTCCGCATCTTCGGAGAAGGGGATATGTGAACCGTATGTAATTGGGCGCATTTTGGGCGACTAGTTTCGGCCTGATCAAAACCGTCCCCGTAAGTCGTTGTCCCACACAGAGCCAATGAGCGGACTCGAACCGCTGACCTGCTCATTACGAATGAGCTGCTCTACCAGCTGAGCTACATTGGCGAAGTGGGCAAAAATAGCCGCTGCGCTTCGGCCCGGCAATGATTCGGCCCCGTCCACGGTTATTTCAAAGAACCGCCCTACCGGACATTACCTTCTGTCATGTTTCGATTGGAGCATGTTTCAAAGCGCTACGGCGACTCGATTGCGGTCGCGCGCCTCTCGCACTCCTTCGTGCCGGGACAGACCACGGTACTCCTTGGGCCGAGTGGGTGCGGCAAGTCGACTCTTCTCAGGCTTTGCCTCGGCTTGACCGCCAGTGACACGGGGCGAGTTCTTTTTGGCGAAACGCCTCTTAGCCTCAAAACGGTCACCTCAATCCGTCACCGGGTGGGCTATGTGATTCAGGACGGGGGCCTGTTCCCCCACTTGACGGTTTTGCAGAACGCCGCTCTTCTTCCGCGCCACCTCGGCTGGAAACGGGACAGGATCAGATCCCGCGCGCTGGAACTGACACACATGGTCCAGCTAGAGGAACAACACCTTGCCAGGTACCCACTCGAACTGTCGGGCGGCCAAAGACAGCGGGTCGGGCTCATCAGAGCGCTCATGACGGACCCGGAGGTGCTCCTCCTGGACGAGCCTCTGGGGGCGCTGGATCCCCTCGTGAGGTCTCGCCTTCAGTGGGATCTCATCGGCATGTTCAGGGAACTGGGCAAGACCGTCATCATGGTCACGCACGATATCGGGGAGGCCGGTCTCTTTGCGGACGAAATTCTGCTCATGAAATCGGGTGGCATCGTTCAACGGGGGACCCTTCGCGATTTGGTCAGGCGCCCGGCGGATGACTTCGTGAGCGAATTTGTAAACGCTCAACGTAGCCCGCTTGAATCCATTCCAAGCCGGTGAAGGCGCTTCTGATCATAACAGCGATGGCGGGAGCGTCACTCTGGCCGATGGGGGCAGCCACCGCCGGGACCACCGCCGCCGCCACCGCCACCCCGCGCCAGGCTCAACAAGACTCCACCCATCGCCAGTCCATCACCATCGGATCGAAGAAGTTCACCGAGAATGTGATCCTGGGCGAACTCCTCTCCGGCCTGGCTCAAGCCGAGGGGCTGGACGCAACCCACCGCCGGGAACTCGGAGGCACACGCATCCTCTGGAACGCTCTCCTCTCTGGAGACATCGACGCCTACGCGGAATACTCGGGGACACTGCTCGCTGAGATATTCGCCGGGCGAAATCTGACGCTAAGCGCCGCCCGCGATACCCTGCGAGGACTCGGAATCGGGATGTCTCTGCCTCTCGGGTTCAACAATACCTATGTCCTTGGCATGCAACGATCGCGGGCCGAAGCACTGGGTATCACCAAGATTTCGGAGCTCGCTGTGCACCCGGAATTCCGGCTGGCATTCAGCAATGAGTTCATGGACCGGGGGGACGGCTGGCCACATGTCCGGGAGCGTTACTCATTGCCGCACGAAGACGTCCGCGGCCTGGATCATGACCTGGCCTACCGAGGCATTGACGTGGGAGACATCGATGTGATCGATCTCTACGCGACCGATGCCGAGATCGAATACTGTGACCTATTGAGACTGGAGGATGACCGGCAGGCGTTCCCGGAATACCAGGCACTCATCCTCTTCCGTGACGACGTCCCGCCCGCCTTCCTGAACGCCGTCTCGAAGATCGAGGGGTCCATCCCAGCCGATTCGATGACCGCCCTGAACGCACGCGTGAGGCTGGAAGGCATGTCCGAGAACCGCGCTGCGGTCCAATATCTCTGGGGCATGGGGGTGAATGCCACTATAACAGAATCGGGACGGATCAGCCGGATC
>CAYXSE010000172.1:0-8486 GCA_964466675.1 uncultured Rhodothermales bacterium
TAGGCGTTTTCGGCAGTCTCTCCTGTCGTACGCCAGCGCCGGTACGGGTCGCGGTCCCCATACGGCTTTGCCTTGCGCTGATCAGCTGTTTGCTTCTTGCTCCGGTCGCGCAGGCTCAGTGGGCCTTTGGCGTCGGCGGCAGCAACTCGGAATCCGGCCAGGCGCTCGCAGTCATGAGCAACGACGATGTCATCGTCGGCGGCCGGTCCACCCCAGAGGCCGACTGGGATCCTGGTGATAGTGCTGAGGCCTTCGTGGGTTCGGGTGGCGGATTTGTCGCGAGGTACACGCCCAACGGCAGCCTAGTATGGGTTCGGGGGCTCGCGGGATCCGCTTGGGGTATGGCTATCGATGCAGACGACGAAATATTCGTGGTCGACATAGGATGTCACCTCCGGAGGCTCTCGCCGGAGGGGGTTGAGCGCTGGGAGGTAGAGATCCCACTCCGAACCTGCTGGCGCGTCGCAATCGGGGCGAGCGGGCACCTCTACGTGGGAGGCAACGATACCTCCCTCGCACGGGTGAATCCAGAGAACGGGGAGGTTTTGTGGTCGCACATTTTGGGAAGCGACAACGACCCCATCCGGGGACTTTCGGCCGACGCGACCGGTGCCGTAACCCTGACAGGGCTTTTCACGTCCCCCTTTGATGCGGATCCGGGGCCGGGAGAAAACACGCTGACTAATGACGGATGGGGAGATATCTACGTTGCCTCGTTCGACAGCGAGGGCAACCACCGGTGGGCGTTCGCTCTTAGCGGCTCTGACGACCAAACTGTAGGGGAGGTCGTCGCTGGTGAGAGTGGGGCGGTCTACATCACGGGCCTCTTCAAGGGGAGCATGGATTTCGGATCAGGCTCTGTGGTTACCGATTCTAAGGCGACCAGTTTTCTGGTCAAGTACGACGCTTCCGGCCGGCATGTCTGGACGCGCACATCCAGTGGTGGAAGCGACGGCCGGGGGCGAGGGTGGAGTATCTCCGTGAGGAATGGCCTCGTCTCGGTCGCGGGTCTGTTCCTCGACGGAATAAATTATCACCCGGAGCGGCTGCCGTCGGCTCAGTTGGACGGGAGGGGCATGTATGTCGCCCAGTTTGATACGGCTGGCGTCTACCAAGGGATTTTCGGGCTACTCGGCGCCCACAGCATTCCCTGGGCGATCACTCTGGATTCGCAGCGCTCGGTGTATCTGACCGGACAGTTTGTGGCGACGGTGGACTTCGATCCTGGACCAGAAGTGTTTGAGCTGCAGAACTGGCCCGGAGGCGGCGGACGATACAGTGATCTGCCAAATTTCTTCTTGGCCAGATTTGGTCCCGGCGGGGCGTTCACGGTGGCGACACAGTCGCAATTGGTTCCCCCGAGTTCTATTCATCTCTCGCTACCGTACCCGCATCCGGCCAAGGGCTACGCGGTGTTCACCCTGACGCTGGACCGCGCTCAGCCGGTGAGACTTGTCTTGACCGATTTGCTTGGACGCACGGTGCGCGTTATCGCGGACCGGTATTTCCAGGCAGCCACCCACGCATTACGGGTCGATCTCTCCGGCTTGCCGGCGGGACTCTACATGGCCCGCGTCCGGGGTCAGCACGGCGTTTCGCGGGCGATTGTGATTCGATAGACCGGTGCCATCCGTCTACAACCAAACCCTCCACACCCATGAGAACGAACCACGCGATCCTCCTCTCGATCTGTCTGGGGTTGGCGACTACCGCTTCCCAGGCCCAAACCTAGCGGGTACGTCCCATCTCTCAAGAGACGACGCTGGAGAGGGCTCATTGTGAGACAGTCCTCTGCTCTATTCGCTTTCTGGAGTTGATGACGTATCCAGGCTCTGGAGGCAGTTTTGGGGCTTCGAATCGGAGTGGCAAAACTGGGACGCATCTATCAAGAACGGAGGACCTCCTCGGCTACCTCGAAGATTCGCTCTGTCAGGGCTTCGGTAAAGGAGACCTTGTCCGTCAGCTCGGCCAGAAACGGATTTATGCTGAGGATGCGCAAGAGTTGGAGGTGCGTATCGGAATGGTCTCGAAGTCCGGTGTGGGTGTCGTCGAACATGCGCTCAATCACGACCTGGTAGTCACTGATCCTTACTTCGGATTTTGAGAGGAGATAGTCATTTCGGCGAGCGTTCCAGCCGCTCTCGTCCATCGAGAATGCCTCCCATATCCTCTCTTGGCGTCTATTCAGCCAGGCGAGGGACGGGAAACCGGATACGGGAATCAAGACGAAACAGAAGCCCATGGTGTCCGGCGCCAAATTGAAGGGCACGAAACGAATGCCTAACTCGCCCGAGCGGGCGATGAGGCTTTCGAATATGGCCTGTGCTGACCGGATGCATCGGCTGATCAGTTGTCCGTGTCCTCCCGGATCGAGTGGGATTACGGCCTGGGTGAGATAGTTGGATACGGCCGCAGCTCCGGATCGAGATCCCTCCAGCGTCCACCGCCCAAGGAAGCCACCAAAGCCGGCCTCCGGCCCGCCCGCCAGATAGGGTGCATCGTACGCAATGGCGTCGCGCACCGAGTACTCGCGATACAGGACAGCCCCGCTGGAATAGGGCACAAAACCAAGCTTATGCGGGTCCAGTACAATCGAATCGGTCTTGGCCACACCCAACAGGGACTCATACACTTGACTCGTGACCGCCCGCGCCGGATGGTCCGGGGGGAGGCCCTCGTAATCCACGAACTCGCGGTCTCTGTCTACCAGAGCGGTCAGGTATCCGCCAAAAGCCGCATCGGAGTGATGCCAGAAGGCCGGTATTTCGCTTTGAGAACGCAGCCTCTCCACACGATGCGCCGGGTCAATTGATGCCGATTCTGTCGTCCCGCAGATGCTCACAACCATGAGAACGGGAGTGTCCGTCCGTCGGCATTCCAGGAGCTCCTGCCTCAGGCAATCGACGTCCATTCTGAGGTGCTGGTCTACGCCAATGGTCCGGAGGAACTGGGATCCGAGTCCCGTCAGATCCATGGCTTTCTTCCAGCAGTAGTGCGCGGACTTCGACACGAGAACCACCGGAGCCGCGAGCGGATCTGACGGGAAGGCGAGGCGGTATCGTTCCTGTAACGAGCCCATCCCGATGCGGCGAACGGTGGGCAATTCGGCCCGAAATCGATCGCTTTGGATCGGTGACGCCGTCTTCAGCAATTTGCCCGTTTCCCGCTTGAGTCGGACGATTTCCGGTATGGGGAGATTGAACAGCTCGGCTGTCGATGCCTCCCCGAGTAGCCTCGTCTCATGGTCGGCGCCGGTGATCGGGATGCGGTGTACGCCGATGTCGTCGAATGCGTCCGACTCGGCCAGAATCAGTCTAAGGGCGATGGGAAAGAAACGGATGTTGCGCACCGTCCAAAGAACTTCCATGTTTGCGGTGGTGCCGCCGCTGGTCAGATGCCCGAACGAAAAATCGCGAGTGCTGGAGGGGTCGACCGTCTCACCCACCAACGCCGGGTATCCGACCATGCGGGCTACTGCGGCGAGGTATTCGCCTTCACATCTGACGGTCTCGGGAGCCGCCTCCTGTACCACGTTATTCTGGTTGTACAGTGAGCCGGCGAAGTACCCAATGAGGGCAGGGAGAGCGGGGTCGGTCACCATATGGCCCAGCTGCCGGGGCGAATGCAACGGAGCCCCGCGCTTCAGCCTGGCAAGAACCGAATAGAGTTCGTCTCGCATGCGGGCGACGGTGTCGCGGAAGGGCCGCTCGGCCCGGGCCCATTCTGAAATCAATCGGGGATCCTCCGGGTGGAAGTTGCGACGCCACATCATGTGGTCCCTGAGTACCTCCAGAAGCAAGCGCTCGGCCTCGTCGGCATTCTCGCCCTGTGGACCGATGAAGGCGGCGCGGTAGTCGAAATGCGACGTTTGGCTTTCGCTCATGGAGAATAAAGTCCTAATTACGACACTTATGTCTTAAATTAACGACTTACCATTCTTCTGGTTCTGGTGAAAACAAAACGCACTCCGATTGATCGTGCCTGGATGGCCCCTGTGGTATGGTGGACCGTGGGGTTACTCCTTTTCGAGACGGTCTCCGGCCTGAGCATCTGGCTTCTTCCATTCTCCGTCAGCAATCAATTCTTGGTACTGGTTCATACGGCAGGAGGACTGGCCTTCACCTTGCCGGCCTTAGGGTATCTTTTCACGCATTGGAAATTTCGTCGATCGTCGCGTCTGGACCATGTCGCTCTGAGCGGCTATTTGGCTACAGCGGCATTGCTAATTGCAACTGTATCGGGGTTCGTCCTCACGGCACAGGCGGTCTGGGGAACGCGCATTGATACGGATTGGGCCAACGTGCACGTGGCTTCCACCATCGCGATTGTTGTGGCCGTGGGGGGGCATTTCATTCCGCTTGTCTTGCGTGCCGGCCTCGCGGCAGCGGCCGGGCACCCAGCCTTGAAGGCCGGCGTGCGAGCCCTTTCCGTACGCTCGGTGGTGCTAACGGCATCGCTGGTGTTGGCTACTGTCGGGGCGGCGTTCCTGTATACCGAGCCCGATCCTGAAGGTCAACTCCCCGAGGACTACGGCTTCCTCTATGGGGAAGAGCGGCCGTTTGCCCCGAGCCTGGCGCGAACCGAAACGAATCGGCCTTTCGCTCCTTCGGTACTCTCGGGATCGGCCGGATGTGGTTACTCTGGATGCCACGCGGAAATCGCGGAAGAATGGTCAGTTTCGGCGCATCGCTGGAGCGCCATGGATCCCACATTCCAAAAAGTGCAGGGTGTGATGGCCGAGCAGAACGGGCCGGAGAGCACCAGGTACTGCGGCGGTTGTCACGATCCCATATCGCTGTTCGCGGGCGCGAAGAATCTGTTCTCCGACTCGCTCTCCCACACGGTCGGGTATGATGAGGGGGTTTCCTGCTTGGCGTGTCACGCGATTTCGGAAACGGATGTCAAGGGAAACGCGGACTATGTGGTAGCTGCGCCGCCTCGTTACGCGTTCGAGTTGAGTCACTCGCCCGCGGCCCAGAGTGTGTCGCGATTTCTCATGCGTGCCTATCCGGACGAACACATCAGATCGCTACAGAGGACGCTCTTCAAGACGCCTGAATTCTGCGCGGCCTGTCACAAGCAGTTCATTGATGAGGAAATCAACCAGGTTGGCTGGGTTCAGCTTCAAAATCAATACGACAACTGGCGGAAGAGTCGATGGAATCATCCAGGAGACCCCACCAAAACCGTCGAGTGCCGCGAATGCCATATGCCACTCGTCTTGTCCAATGACCCCGCGAGCGGGGATGCGGCTGACTACAATCGGGACCCGGAGGATGGCAAACACCGGAGCCATCGTTTTTTGGGCGCGAACCAATTCATCCCGGCTCATCTCCAGTTGCCCGGTGCGGATGAACAGGTCAGGCTAACCGAAATGTGGCTTCGTGGGGATTTCGAAATCGAGGAAATTCGGGACAAGTGGCAAGCTGGCCCGGCCGTCCCCATTGAGATTATCGCTCCTGAGTATTTCGAGGCGGGGAGCGAGGCGGCGGTCTCCGTGATTGTCACCAACAACAAAGTGGGACATGACTTCCCGACGGGTCCCCTGGACATCATCCAGGCCTGGGTGGAATTGACCGTCACCGATGACGCCGGGAATCAGGTGTTCCAGTCGGGGGGTCTTGATGAGGATCGCTTCGTGCAGCCGGGATCGTTTATGTTCAAGGCGGAGCCAGTAGACCGATACGGGAATCTCATCGACCGTCACAATCTCTGGGAGATGGTGGGTGTGCGCTACCGGCGATCTCTCTATCCCGGGTTCACGGATCAGAACAGGTTTGTCTTCCAGTGTCCCTCGTTTTCCGGAGAGAATGGGCAACCGTTGCCGGAGCGATCGACATTCGGCCTTCCTGGAGCCCAAAAGGGAACGCTGCATGTGACCGCGCGGCTGTTATACCGGAAAGTAGATCAGTTCATGCTGGACAGCTTTTTTCCCGGGGAGGGGCTGACCTCTCCCGTGACGGTGATGTCTGAGGCTTTCGCAACCATCGAGGTCCGATGATGGGGGCTATGTCTCGCCGGCGCCGAGGACTGGTCTACGCAGCGATCGCGGCCGTAGTGGTTGGAGCGGGACTGGTGTCGTATGTCGCGCGGCCGGACGGGGAGGCTTCCTATCGTCCCGGCGAGGGCGCCGAGGGTCTCAGGCGCAGCCTGGCCCGAACCGTTCCAGATGACGCCCCGCGGCTCAGGTTCACGGACGTCGCGGCAGAAGCCGGAATCGACTTCAGACACTTTCCCGCGGTGAGATCGGGCGTTATTACAGAGGACATGGGATCCGGCGCCGCGTGGGGTGACTTCGACGGCGATGGTGACCCAGACCTGTATCTGGTGAACTGGGTCGAGAGTGGTGAAGAGTCCGGCATCGCGTCCGGAAACCGGTTGTTTCGCAACAATGGGGACGCGTCATTCACGGACATCTCGGAGGGCTCGGGGGTTGACTGGATTGGTCCCGGATCGGCGGCAGCCTGGGGAGATCTGGATGGTGATGGCCGACTGGATCTTTGGACTACCTCAATCGGCAGGCTTCACTTCTACCGCAATCTGGGAGGAGGCCTTTTCGAGGACGAGTCTCAGGAGGCTGGCATCGTAGACTTTGAAGGGTTTTGGACCGGTGTGTCGCTCGGGGACTACGACCGTGACGGTGATCTGGATGTCTACATCAGCGGCTACCTCCAGTACGATCCAGCTGTCGCTGAGGGCTATTCCCGGCAGTATGAGGTGGAACAACCAGCCAGTCTGAACCCCTCGTCCTTCCAGCCGCAGCATAATCTGCTCTTCAAGAACGACGGCCATGGGCGGTTTGAGGAGGTGGGCGTCCTGGCGGGTGTGGACGATCCGTCCGGCCGAAGCCTGTCCGCTGCATGGGCTGATTTCGACCAGGACGGCTGGTTGGACCTGTACGTTGCGAATGATGTCTCCGACAACGCCTTGCTGCTAAACCGAGGCGATGGGACATTCGAAAACGTCAGCCTGCGGACGGGAGTTGCCGACTACCGGGGCGCGATGGGCCTCGCGGTATCGGACTGGGATGGAGACGGGGATCTGGATCTTTTTATTACCCATTGGATAGCCCAAGAGAATGCATTCTTCGAAAACCTGGTGGTGCATTCATCGTCCCACGACTATGGGCTTCGGTTCACGGATGTCGCCGACCGAACGGGGTTGGGCCAATCATCTCTAGATTTCGTGGGATGGGCGACGAGCTTCGTCGACTTCGATAAAGATGGACGCGACGACCTCTTCGTGTTGAATGGGAGCACCTTTCAGAAGAGTGGCGCTCCGGAGTTCTTGGTTCCGATGGCGGACCTGATCTACTGGAATGGCGGCCGGCAGCGCGGCTTCTTTCCGCTGATTGAAACCGGATTGGAGACAGAAGCCGTCGGACGCGGGGGCGCCGCGGCCGACTTCGATGGGGATGGGGATGTGGACCTCTTGGTGGTGGATCACGGAGGCCAGGCGCGGCTGTTGAGGAATGATTCGGCCGTCAGAAATGGTTGGATCCGGGTAACGTTGCAAGGCCCTCCCGGAAACACCGCCGGCCTCGGCGCTAAGGTCGTCGTGCATGTGGCTGGCCGGGTCCAGACGCGACAAATTGGAGCACAGAGTTCCTACCTGTCCCAGAACGACGCCTCGCAGATCTTCGGCCTTGGGGACGCGTCCCTCGCTGATTCCGTCGTCATCACATGGGTTACCGGACAGCGCACGGTCAAGCGGGACGTGCGCTCCACGACAGCATTGGTGGTTCCTTTCGAGAAGTCGGGGGCAGACTCGCGGCGTGAGACGATGGACTTCTGGGCGGATTTCCGGGCGGCCACCCGACACCGCATGGAAAGCCGCCCTGCTGAGGCCGCGACAGCCTACCGGCGGGCCCTTGCGTCGCGACCAGATCACGAAGACGGCTTGTACTATCTGGGTGCCATGGCCTATGTCCTGGGCGACGAGGAGCAAGCGGACTCTGCATGGGCAAGGCTGGCCCAGATTAACTCACGGGCGCCGCGCGCCTTGATGCAACTCGGGTCAATGCGCCTGTGCCGCCCCGAAAGCGACTACTATGATCCCGAAGCGGCACGCGACTTTTTTGCCGCTGCTTTGTCTGAGAACCGGACGGCGACTGGCCCCATGATGAGCCTTGGCTACGCATCGCTGGCGCTGCGGGACGAAGCGAATGCGGCCCGCTGGTTCGAGACGGTTTTGCAGTCCGATCCCGAAAACCGAAGTGCCTGGGTGTGGTCGGTCTACCTCACCGGGCCGGAGACGGGGCTCCCGACGAGTGGACAGTTGTCCACGCACAGGGCTCCCGAGAAGATGGAGTCAGGACTAGGCGAGGGGGATACAGAAAGTGGGCGCGCCATGACCGCGGGACAGGGACGCTGCGCTCCGTTCTCGTTATCTGAATCGGACCTGGAAGCGGATTCTCGGACGCTGAGAGACATTCTTCGGGATCGCTTGGAGGGCCTTGGTCCGCCCGGACGGTGAGTTCGAAAGTG
>CAYXSE010000173.1:0-8454 GCA_964466675.1 uncultured Rhodothermales bacterium
CTGGCACACCTATGAGCAGACGTCATCCAACACGTCCAGGAAATGGTCGGAGGCGTTCATGCGCCAGATGGATTGTTCGGCATGCGGCGGCGGGCGGCTGAAGCCCGAAAGCCTGTCTTATCGTATCGGGAATAAGAACATCGCCGAGTTGGCACGGATGGACCTGATCGGGCTTCGGGCGTTCTTCGATACGGTAGAATGGTCCGAGCGGAACTGGACCATCGCGAGGCAGATTGTCAAGGAGGTGACCGAGCGACTGGACTTCATGCTGGACGTGGGAGTCGGTTACCTGAGTCTGGACAGAACCGCCCGAACGCTTTCAGGTGGCGAGAGCCAACGCATTCGACTGGCCACACAAATCGGGACGCAGCTCACGGGCGTGCTGTACGTCCTGGATGAGCCGTCGATCGGTCTTCACGCCAGAGACAATGCCAGACTGATCGAATCGCTCAAGCAACTCCGAGACCTGGAGAACTCCGTGCTTGTCGTGGAGCACGATCGGGAGATGATCGAAGCGGCGGACTTCGTGGTTGACCTGGGTCCGGGAGCCGGCGAACACGGCGGGCACGTATTGGGCGCCGCCCCCCCTGCGGACCTTCCCGTCGGGGCGAACGGCCATTCCAGTTTGACCACGGCCTACCTGCGCGGGGAACGCCACATAGGGGTTCCGAAGGCGCGCCGAACCGGGAATGGCATGTGGCTGGAATTGGAGGGCGCCCGAGGCCACAATCTTCGGGGAGACCTCCTCAGGATCCCGCTGGGCACCATGATTTGTGTCACCGGAGTGTCGGGTTCGGGAAAGTCGACTCTGGTCAATCAGACCCTGTATCCGATACTCGCGAACCACTATTTCCGAGCGAAACAGGTCCCGCTGCCGTACAAGGAAATCCGGGGGCTCGACCACATCGACAAGGTCATCGAAATAGACCAGAGTCCCATAGGCCGGACTCCGCGCTCGAATCCTGCCACTTATACCGGCCTGTTTTCTCACATCCGGGAGATTTTCGCCCTGTTGCCCGAGGCCCAGATCAGAGGGTACAAACCGGGACGATTCTCCTTCAATGTGAAAGGCGGCCGCTGCGAGACCTGCAAGGGCGCAGGCATCAAGAAGCTGGAGATGAACTTCCTGCCGGATGTCTACGTGGAGTGTGACACCTGCCTGGGTCGCCGGTACAATGTGGACACACTGGACATTCGCTTCAAGGGCCGGTCGGTGGCGGATGTACTGGAAATGACGGTTTCGGAAGCCTTGCTGTTCTTCGAGCATGTGCCCCGAATAGAGCGAAAACTGCGTACTCTGGCGTCCGTGGGCCTCGGCTACATCCGGCTCGGGCAACAAGCAACCAGGTTGTCGGGAGGAGAGGCTCAGCGTGTAAAGTTGTCCAAGGAACTCTCCCGACCCGGGACGGGAAAGACCCTGTACATCCTGGACGAGCCGACCACCGGGTTGCATTTCGAGGACATTAGGCACCTGCTTTCTGTGATTCAGGCGCTGGTCCGAAAGGGGAACACGGTGCTCGTTATCGAGCACAACATGGATGTCATCAAGGTCGCCGACTACGTGGTGGATCTGGGCCCCGACGGCGGGGGCGGTGGAGGATGGATTCAGGCCGTGGGGACTCCTGAGGAACTGGCGGCCAGCGATACCTACACCGGCCACTATCTAAAGCAGGAGCTCGCGCGAAAGACTACGGGGGAGATCGCGCCCGAACTGGACCTGGATTCGCTGGCCTCGCCGGGAGGGGTGGAACCGGAGGACGAAGAGGACCCTGAAGATTTGGGCTATTCCGAACAGGAAACCCTCGAAGCGTCACCATCATGAGCGAGCCCGCATTCATCCCGGAGTACAACAAACCCGATGCGCCCGGGATTTCGATGAACTTCGACAACTCGGTCTCCATTTACGCCATTATCAGCCCGGAAGACAGCTTTGAAGACGCCGCGAGCGAGGTGTTTTCGATGCTGAAAACGGCCGAGGAAAAATATCCTGGCTGGCCCCGGATATTTTTCGTGGATATCGCCGGTCACGAGGGAGATCGGTCAGGGTTCAGCGAGGACTTCTTCGAGTTTCAGCAGGAGTTCTGGTTCTCCGCCGTGGCCCAGTTCGTGACGGCGTTCGAGCTTCCGATCACGGGGGCCCTGGTAAATCCAGAACCGCAGAAGAATGACTTGCCCGACGGTCTTACAGTGAATCCATCCGCGGGAACACCATCAGCAACGACATGATCTACACGATGATACGCCGCCAGGCCATCCAGACCATCGCGGTCCTGGTGCTATTTGGCTCCGGTGTCTTGACCTCTGGCCTGGCTGTGGCGCAGATCCCAGGCTCCGCGGCCGACTACCGGGTCAAGGCCAGTGAAAGCATGCCGGCAATCCTGTCCATGCGAGCCCGCGCCGATCTGGTGGATCGGCATCTGGAGGGACGGTTCGCGGAGCTTCTGCCCGGGCTTATGCGCCGAGCAGGAATCGACATGTGGATCGTTGTGGCACGCGAGTACAACGAGGATCCGGTCATCGAGACGATGCTGCCGGCTACTTGGCTGGCTGCGCGACGGAGGACCATTCTTGTCCTCTTTGATCGAGGTGTCGGGGAGCCGATCGAGCTAATGGCCGTCGCCCGGTACGCCGTAGGATCTCGCTTTGATGCTGCCTGGGATCCGGAGGCGCAGCCAGATCAGTGGGCTGCGCTGGCGGAGATTATTAGGAGCCGAAACCCTGCCAGGATTGGGCTGAATCTATCGGAAACCTTCGCGCTTGCAGACGGCCTCACCAAGACCGAGCACGAATCGATGCTGGAGGCGCTGGACGACTCGGATCGAGAACGCTTGGTAAGCGCGGAAGCGCTGGCCATCGGCTGGCTGGAGGCCAGGACCGAGGCGGAGATGGCGGTCTATCCGCAAATCGTCCGGATCGCGCGCGTGATTATTCGGGAGGGCCTCTCTGACAGGGTGATCACCCCGGGCGTCACTACAACCGACGACGTGGTCTGGTGGTACCGTGAACGAATCCGAGCTCTCAGACTCACCACCTGGTTTCACCCTAGTGTTTCCGTCCAGCGAAAGGAGACTGCGGCCCGAGAGAATGATTTTTCGTCGCGTCCTGAAGGCACTACGATCCACCGGGGGGACCTGCTGCATGTCGACTTCGGAATTACCTACCTCCGATTGAACACGGATACGCAACAACACGCTTACGTCCTGAAGCCCGGAGAAACCGAGGCTCCGGCCGGATTACGTTCGGCTATGGAGATAGGCAATCGACTTCAGGACTTGCTGACCGGAGAATTCGAAGCGGGACGGTCCGGCAACGAAATTCTGGCCGCGACACTTGCGGCGGCTGAGACGGCAGGTATCAGGGCGACCATCTACACCCATCCGATTGGATATCATGGACACGGGGCAGGTCCCACCATCGGATTGTGGGACCAGCAAGGCGGAGTACCGGGCCGCGGTGACTACCCGCTGTATGCGGGCACGGCCCACTCGATCGAACTGAACGCCGCCGTGCCGGTCGCCGAATGGGACGACCAGGATGTTCGCATCATGCTCGAAGAGGACGCGTTTTTTGACGGCCAGTCCGTGCGATACATCGACGGCCGGCAGACACGTCTATACCTGATCCGGTAGCTCTTAGCTCAGAGGATGGGCGTTACGCTCAGCTCGGATACGTGCACATTGATGCCGTGGTTGAGCCTGAGGCCGACGACGCCGTCGGTGGGGAGCTCACTTCGGGGCAGGGAGGCAACTTCCGTTTCGTTGACGCTGAACACGATGTTGGCCCCCTGGACGGTTACGGAGAGGACGTTGCTGATGGCGCCTTGGCTGTCGTCCGTCCAGGCGGCGATGGCCTCATGAGCCGTCCATCCAACGATTGACTCGGCCACGGTGCCTTGCCTGTGCTTGATCAGGAACTCGCCGCTCCGTTTCAGGAGAAAGTACAGGTAGGCCTGGTCGGAACCCTGAAGGTCAGATCCGCCGATCATCAACCCATAACCTTCGTTGCGCTCACCGGGATCGAAGAGGCTGATCTTGGTGCTGGCGGTGTAGTCGCCGCTGGCGGTGCTTCCGGGGTGAAAGAAGATGCCAGCCGGCCTCGTGGTCACATGCCACCCGGGAGTCATGGTTACGAACCATGTGTCGACGGAATCCTTTTCGCTTCCCACCAGGTAGTCGGATCCGCGATCGAATCGCCACTGCCAAGCCTCGGGAGTTTCCCCTTCCCCGGCACCTCCGGGATTCGACGCATCCGGTCGACTGACCGTTACTTCGGCGGGCTCGGTCATTGGATCGCTCGCGTCCGGGGTGGACGCTTCTGGCTGGGCGCACGCGGCGAGGCCAAAGAGGGCCCCGACGGCGAGAGGAAGGAGTGTGCTCATGGTATCCAGCTGAATTTGACGACAGTACGCGGGTCGAGCCCAGAACGGGCCCAAGGGGGGAATCTAAGCCGGGAGCGTCGAAAGCTAAAAGGCACCTGGCCCTTTCTCTGGGAGAACGACGCTTCTAGGGTCGGGGGTAGGAAACACTCGGCCCGGAAGAAGTGATGTATTCTAAGAAGTCACCGTCGAGTGTGGTGTGGGCGCTCTGGACTCATCAGTCCGGAGCGCCCACAATTTGGGCCCAAATGTGTGGCCACACGTGTGGCCACACGTGACCGGGTCAAACCAAACTCGAGGGGCAGACGTATTATGGATCCAGCTGCACTTTCTATGACAGGGTCCGACATCACTCAACTATTGGTTGCCGCCAGCGACGGTTCTGCCGGAGCGATGGATGCGTTGCTGCCCGCCGTTTACGACCGCCTTCGAACCGAAGCCAGGCGGCAGCTCCGACGGGAGCGTGATGACCATACGCTGAATACGACGGCTCTTGTGCACGAGGCTTACCTCAAGCTCGTAGATCAGAAGCGGATCGAGTGGAAGAACAGGAACCAGTTTTTCTGGGTCGCCGCGCAGGCCATGCGCCGAATTCTGGTGGACTACGCACGCAGCCGAGCCCGGCAAAAACGGGGCTCAGGGTTTACCCTCGTCCCGATTCAGGAGGCCGCAGTGGCTTCAGAAGAACAACCGGAGCTCCTGGTGGCTTTGGATGAGGCCCTCAAGATTCTCGAGAAGCAGAACGAGCGCCAAGCCCGCGTCGTCGAATGCCGGTTCTTTGCCGGGTACTCTGTCTCGGAAACAGCGGACATTCTGGATATATCAGACCGGACTGTGAAACGCGAGTGGGCCGTCGCCCGAACCCGGCTCTTCCAGATTCTGAAGGAAATGATGGGGCCGTAGCCATGGCGCTGTCAAAAGCATCCCGAGAGAAGGCCGAAGCGATTTTTTTCGACCTCATCGAGGGGGACACCCACTACGACGACGCGGAGGTACTCGCGCGGGCCGAGGGAGAACAGGATGTGGCGGCCGAAGTGAGGGCGCTTCTCGCGATCCATCTTGAGTCATCCTCCCTGCTTCCGGCTCCGGACCCTATAGAGTCGACCACCACGGAGATTGGCCCCTACCGCCTGACTGGAGAGTTAGGGCGAGGCGGCATGGGCACCGTCTACCGGGCAGAGCGCACGGGCGACTACAGCATGGAAGTAGCCATCAAGGTGCTTCCGCCTGGCCTGGCCGGAACGGCGGCTCGCGAGCGTTTCGTGGCCGAACGACGAATGCTGGCGAAGCTGGAGCACCCGGGAATCGCGAGGCTTCTGGATGGGGGCTGGACCGCAGATGGTCGGCCGTACATCGTGATGGAGCGTGTGGATGGAGTCGCCATCAGCGAGCACGTTCGCGATCTGAATGTGAGTGACAAGCTGGAGTTATTTCTTCAGGTCGCCGCCGCAGTTCAGTATGCGCACCGCCATCTGATCGTCCATCGGGATCTGAAGCCCTCGAATATCCTGGTTTCGAAGGATGGGCGGGCGAAGCTGCTCGACTTCGGAATCGCCAAAATCCTCGACGAGGATGAGTCTTCGGAGTCGCTCACCCGGACAGGGGAGCGACTCCTCACTCCGGACTATGCCTCTCCTGAGCAGGTTCGGGGTGAAACAGTGACCACGGCCAGCGACGTCTATCAACTGGGCGTTGTCCTGTACGAGATGCTGACGGGGGTCTTGCCGTTCAGGCTCAAGGGGAGACCGCTGGTTGAGGTAGAACGCACCTTGTCCGACACGATTCCCAAGGCTCCTTCGTTGCGGATAGGGGAAGGTGAGGGCGAGTTGGATGGGAGACGGACCGCGCGCGCCCTGCGTGGCGATCTGGACAACATCATCATGAAGGCCCTCCGCAAGGAGCCCGAATCTCGATACCCTTCTCCGGAAGCGATGGCTGCGGACGTTCGACGTCATCTGGACGGACTCCCCGTGTTGGCGCGGGGCAACACCACCTGGTACTTGGCCAGGAAATTCGCGAGGCGCCACAGTGGGTCCGTGACGGCGGCGGCCATACTCTTGGTGTCCCTCCTCTCGTTTTCCATCATGTCGGTGAGGCAGGCCAGTCAAATTGCCGACGAAAGGGACAAGGTGGCTCAGGAGCGAGACATTGCTCGGTACGTGAACGCGTTCATGGTCGAACTCTTCGAGGCGGCCAAACCCGAGAACGATCCCAGCCGAGAGATCAGTGTCCGCGACGTGCTGAATGTCGGCGCGATGCGGATCGAGGCGAATCTACAGGAGACACCTGCCATCCGGGCCGCCTTCATGAATGTGATCGGTAGCGCGTATGGCATCATCGGCGACCGCCGGCAGGGCGAACGCCTACTTCGCCAGGCCCTCGCCATCCGTAGCGAGATTGACGACAGAAGCCTCGAATCTGCGGAGACCATGAACGACCTGGGAGTCGTCCAGCTTCGCGCCAATCGAATCGAAGAAGCGGACACTCTACTCACGGGGGCCCTGGAAATCCGAATCCGGCAAGGGGCTCCGGAGGCAGACATTGCGACCACACAAGTCAACCTCGCGAGCGTCCGAGAACGCCAGCGCCGCTTTGAGGAAGCCGATTCCCTGTACAGCCGCGCGCTCAGGGTCTTCGAAAAAGACTTTGGCCGATCGAACCGATCCTGGGCGATAGCCGTGAACAACCTGGCCCTTCTCCGACGGGCAACGGGCAGAAGGAGTGAGGCCGAGGCGTTGTTGAGGGAGCAGTTGCCGATCCGCCGCCGATTCGCAGCGCAGGAACCCAGTCTTTTGGGCCTGACCCTTACGAACCTGGGGACGGTCCTGCATGAACGGGGGGCACACGCAGAAGCCGAAGAGGCCTTGCGGGAGGCCGTTGAAATCTATTCCGAGCAGGACCGATCCAGGCCAACAGAGGCTTCGGCGAGGCAGAATCTAGCCGCCGCAATCGGGGCACAGGGCAGATGGAAAGAGGCGGAGGAACAGTTTCTCAACGCGCTGGCGGTGCGTGAATCCATCTATCCAGCAAACGACATGCGGATCGCGACGGTGAGAAACAACATCGCGTCCATGTGGCGACGAGCCGACTCCCCGGAGCGGGCAGAGCCCGATTTCAGAAAAGCAGTGGAGATTGCCCGCTCGAATCCGAACGCCGATTGGGGAGCCCGAGCCCAAATGGAGGTGAATTGGGGGTGGACACTCCTGGCCTTGGACAGAAGCGCCGAGGCCGGTACCGTTTTTGGAGGCTTGATTGCCGCGGCAGAGTCAGGAGAGGCCGTGCCTCGCCGAATCGTCTTCGATACCTACTGGGGATTGGGACGCGCCCAGGCCGCCCAGGCCGCTTTCGCCGCCGCCGAGGAATCCTTCCAGTCGGCCATCTCCATGGTCCGTGAGATACTGCGGGAGGGGGACCCATTGGAATGGCGCTTGCAAGTCCAGTATGCCGAGTTCTTGATTCTGGCGGATCGCCCAGGCCAAGCCGTGGCCGTTCTGTCGGTGGCTGTCGACTCTCTGGAAGCCACCGAGGACCCGAATGCGGCCATGGCCCGTGAGCTTCTGGAGGGTCTTGGCCGCGAATGAACCACGCAGGTCGCGCATGGCACCCGTCTTGCGTTGTGACGGGGCAATCATCTCCGTGACAAGAATCACCCCATGACGCAACAGAATCGCCGCTTCCCGATCGGTTCGGTGTGGCCCATCGCCGCTTTTTTGGTCATGGTGACCAACGGATTGGACGCTAGCGCTCAAGTGTCCCAGGGGAACCTTGTTCGCGCTCACTGGCCGGACGTATTGTTCGAAATGCAGGCCGGAGCCTGGCATCGTCCCGGAGCAGCCGTTGCCGAGAATTTTTCCGACACGGAGGTCCTGGCATTCGTGGACACCTTGGCATTGTCCTGGGAAGCCCGTGTCGAAGACGACCGGCCCATCATCGACTTCAGCCTGAGCTGGGTCGCCGGGCGCGGAGGGATTCTGGATGGACGAATTGTTAGGACGATGCCTGACTCCATTCGGCTCAGCCTGATCGATCTCCATGCCCGTGTTCTTGTTGGGGGCGACTACGTGGGTGACCTGGTACTC
>CAYXSE010000174.1:0-8429 GCA_964466675.1 uncultured Rhodothermales bacterium
AAGAGAGAGCGGGTACAGCCAGGAAATGGCCGGACTGAGATAGCGCGATCGCTGTCCGGTGTCGGATCGCAATTGCTTGAGCGCCGGCTCGAATGCCCGTCGGGCCCGGTCCCACTCGCCGTCCATCGCCAAGGCGGCGGCCCGTAGCGCATCGACCATACCCCCGTGGAGCCCCTCCCAAAGCCGTTCGGCCTCGGAGCGTTCGCCCCGGAGGAGGCGGGCCATCGCTGCGTATTGGCGAACATTTGCCCCCAACGCGTCGGGGTTTTCCGCCGTCCTCTCCAGCACCCATTGGTACATGTCCAGGTGATCCACATCGAATCGGGCGCACGTCTCCCCCATGGCCGTGACAAACAGCCCCTGCCGCCATCGGGGATCCAGCCGCCTGAACAGCTCCGGATCGAATCCCTCCAGGCAGGCCTCTGGCCAGATCGAATTCCACTCCAACTGCGGACTGATTTCGCGCCGGAGTTCCTCGATTTCATCCCAGGTGGCGCCCGAGAAGATGGCCAGGCGCACGATGGCCACCGTCGGTCCACTTTCGTAGAAGGGCCATCGCCACCTGTAGCCGTCATCATAATAGCTCTGTCCGTGAGCCTCGTAGATTGCGATGCGCAGATCCTCTTCATCAAAAGAATCGAGTAGATCGGTGTACTTGGAGACGCGCGCCCGATCCGACAGCCAGAAGAGGGTGCCCTGGGAGAAATCCAGATCGGGTCTTGAGCCCGTCGCCAGCCTGAGCGTGGTCTGCCTGCTCCAGGATCGAGTATTTCGGACCCTGAACCTGATAAACCCCTTCGCGTGGAGGATTTCCAGCTGCCTGGATACGTCCTTTGGCTGAAACGCCTGGCCCGCTTCCGTGCGCCACCCCATGCACCTCAGGATGTCCGCTATTCGCGTGCGATTGGCGGGCGCCCATAGAAGGGCCATCGCGAGCGCGACCTGCTCGGCTTCGGGCTCGTTCTGGAGGAGGTTGGTCAAGTTTTCGCGCTGTAGAATTGTTACCGTACGATACGGTCACCCCACAAGGTAGGCCTGACAGATCGGACACTTTTCTGGTGGATATGCACCCGCGATTTTTCCGGGATGGGCCCGGAAGGCGATTTCGGCGCCGGATAGCGGGCTGTTCTACCCCCTGCAGTGGAACCCACTATTCTCGGTGACGAGTCGCACAAAGGCTTCCGAACGTGCCCCATGGCACCTCCCGGGGCGTCGAACCATTCCTTATCGAAGGGGGGTGATAGACCTGGGGTGGTTTGCTCCCGACTGATTTGGAAGGGGAGAAGGGGGCGGCCCAATTGGGATGATCTTTCAATTACGTCTCCGGCAGCTTTGGATTTGCTTGATTTGCCGGTCTGGGCGACCGTTCTTTGCTGGCAAGAGAGTTCATGCGCAAAATCTGGGCGGAGTTCGTGCGCCTTGCGCACTCATGCGTTTAGGACGGCGAACGGTGGAGCGGCGCTGCTCGGCACGAATAACAGGAGCGGCTCATGAGTAATTCTTGGAATTGGCCCGGATCTCGGTGGTGGCGGGTGGATCTGCACACGCACACACCCGAATCGCACGACTTCAAGCCGGACGCCGATCGCGAGGAGAGGGATTGGACGCGCTGGATCGAAGTTGCCCGCGACGCTGGGCTTGACGCAGTGGCCATCACCGATCACAACGCGTCGGGGGCCATTCAAAAAATCCAGCAAGCGGCGAAGAATGTCGAAAACGCTCCTGTTCTGTTTCCCGGCGTCGAGATCACAGCGAACGATGGCACCCACCTTCTGATTGTCCTGGACCCAGGATGCAGCCAGGCCCATGTGGATGCCCTACTCACCCAAGCGGGAATCCCCGTGGATCAACGCGGGCATGAGACCGCTCGCTCGACACTTCGCGTAGAGGAGCTTCTGAAGCTCCGACCTGAGGGGGGCGGCCTCTTCATCGGCGCACACGTGAATGGCCCCAACGGTCTCCTGGCGTACAGTGGCCAACAGCGCATTGCAGTCCTGAAGCATAGTGGGCTCGCGGCCGTCGAGACCGATCCGACAAGACCGTTGGATAAGAGTTGGATCGACGGGAGCCGGCCCGAGATCGAAGGCGCTCTCTCAGAGATATGGGGCTCGGATTGCCACCGTTTCGACCAGGCGGGTCGTCGTTTCACCTGGATCAAGATGACGCGGCTCGATGCCGAAGGGCTACGCCTCGCATTGCTCGACGGTTCGGAGTCTCTTCGACGGTCACGGAAGGAAGAGCGCGTAGACCCGAACAAGCAGCCCGACCTGGCAATCGAAAGCATCACCGTCAGTCGGGCAAAGTACATGGGGCGGCGCGAGCCGCTGACCGTCCGCTTCAATCCTTGGCTCAATGCCATCATTGGCGGTCGCGGTACTGGGAAGTCAACGCTCATTGACATCTGCCGCAAAACTCTGCGGCGCGACGAGGAACTCCCGGGTGGTGGGCCGGCATCCCTCCGCGCGCTCTTCAATCGGCGGATGGATGTGCCAAAAGAGCGCGGCGATGAGGGACTACTCTGTGCCGACACGGTGATGTCTCTCGTCTACAAAAAGGCAGGAGAGCGCTATGTCCTGGCTTGGGATCAGCAAGGCGAATCCACGCCAATATTGAGGGCTGAGGGCGCCAGGAAGTTCCCGGAGGAGGGCGAGATCCGGGAGCGATTCCCCGTCCGTATCTATAGCCAAAAGCAGCTATTCGATCTCGCCACGAAGCCAAGTGCGCTGCTGACGGTGATCGACGATACCGAAGAAGTGGATGGCGCGGCGTGGCAGCGAAATCGGAAGGAGGCGGAAGCGGGCTACCTCTCCCTAAAGGCTGAAGCCCGTTCCTTGCGAGCCCGGGCCGATGGGCGGCCGGGCCGCAAAGCCGCGCTGGCGGATGTCCGTAGGAAGATCGCTGTGCTGGAGAAAGGCGGTCACGCCAAGGCTCTCAACGAGTATCGTACTCGGCGAAACCAAGAGGGCACATGGCAGTCGGTCCTATCAACAGCCATCGACGGTGTCGATGCGGTTGAGCGAGTTGCAGTGGATCTGGGCGTGGCTGATCTCGATGCGAGCGCCGGGGAATCGGACGCTGAACCCTTGGCTAGCCTTCGGCGAGGGCATGATGGCCTGCGGCGGGCCGTTAGTGAGCTGCGGATTTCGGTGCTGGCCGCGGTCGAAAAGGCCAGACTCCAGATCGAGAGCGACAAGAATGGAGCAGATGCGAGCCAATGGCGTAGGGCCATGGAGGAGAGTGAAGGGGCCTTTCGGCAAGTCTCAGAAAAACTGGCTGCTGAAGGAATCGCCAGCCCCGATGAGTACCGTGACCTACTCCAACGAGCAACAACCCTGGAGCAGGAAATCGCGGTGCTAGAGCGGCATGCGGCAATAGCAACGAAGCGCGAGGCCGAGGCTGAGGCTGAACTTCGGAAATTCAGGGAGAGTCGGGAAGGGCACGGGAAGAGTCGTAAAGAGTTTTCAGAAAGGACGTCCGGTGAGTTGATTGATGTCCTGATCACGGTCAATGCGACATACAAGAGTTTTGAGCCGTTTCTACGGGAAGTATTGGGCCTTGACCATTTCGACGAGGACTTCCGCCGACTCCGGGACAGGGTTATTCCCCCGAATGGAAAAAATTGGAGCTTCGAGGCGCTGGACACCCTGCTCGGCGATATACGCGAGCTGCTCGTTGACCCGGGTAGACGCTGGGATGCTGCGGATCGCCGCTTTGTGGGTGCTCTGAAACGCCTTCAGCCGGAGCGCCTTGACCGTCTCGCCCTGTACCTGCCCGAAGATGAGGTTCAAGTGCGTTTCAGAGACCCACGCGATGCTAAGAAGACCTGGAAGCATCTCGCCCAAGGATCGCCGGGCCAAAAAACGGCTGCGCTCTTGGCTTTCGTGCTCGGCTACGGGAGTGAGCCCATCCTACTCGACCAACCCGAAGACGATCTCGACAATACCCTGATCTACGAGCTGCTGGTGCAACGGCTTCGAGAGACAAAAGCTACCCGGCAGGTCATCGTTGTGACCCACAATTCCAATATCGTGGTGCATGGAGACGCCGAACTCGTGATCTCTCTGGAGGCAGAGGGCGGTCAAACGCGGATTGCCTTTACCGGAGGACTTCAAGAGCAGAAAGGGCGAGACGAGATCTGCCGCGTGATGGAAGGGGGACGTGACGCCTTCGAAGCACGGTACCGTCGCATTATGCCGCAAGGAGGCACCGACAATGGTTAGCTCAGCCGACCTGCTGCGAAGAATTCGCCTGGGAGAGGACTCCAAGTGGGAGTTCAAACGAGTCATGCTCTCGGGTAGCAGGGTCAGGGCGCCGGCCCGGGACGACTTTGCAGATGAGTTGGCGGCGTTTGCAAACGGCCGCGGCGGTTCGTTCTTGCTGGGCATCGAGGACGAAACCAAAGAGGTGCTGGGGATTGATATCAACCATCTGGATGCTGTAGAAGGCTGGGTGCAGGAGGTCTGCAACGATGTGATCAAACCACCCCTCACTGCAGGGATCCTGAAGCTTGAGTTGCCCAACTCCACAGGGGATGTCCTCCCCATCATTCGGGTCGACGTTCCGCGAAGTCTTTTTGTGCACAAGAGCCCGGGTGGCTACTTCCACCGCATAGGTAGTTCGAAGCGCGAGATGACACCTGAGCTCTTGGCGCGTCTTTTTCAGGCGAGGACCCAGACGGGAGTGATTCGCTTTGACGAGTCGACGGTCCCCGGTACATCCCTGAATGATCTCGATTCGGAACTGTCTCAGCGCTTCCTGCGCGATAACGCAGAGAGGACCGAGACCGCGTTGCGAAAGCTGCGCATCCTGGCTGATGATGAAGATGGTAACCCCTGCGTGACGGTCACAGGTATACTGCTATGCACACAGGAACCACGGCAGTGGATGCCCCACGCCCTGATCCAAGCCGTCAGCTACAGAGGTGAACGGGCCGACGTGAATTACCAGGATGATGCACGGGACCTCACTGGGCCACTCGATGAGCAAGTGCGGGAGGCGCTCCACTTTGTGCGTCGGAACAGCCGTGTCGGGGCCCATAAACCCATCGCTCGAACGGAGCAACCTCAGTTTAGTGAACGAGCCCTGTTCGAAGCGTTGGTCAACGCGGTTGCTCACAGGGACTACTCCATGGCTGGAGCCAGGATTCGGTTGCACATGTTCTCTGATCGCATCGAGTTTTACGTTCCTGGCGGGTTGGCCAACACGCTCACCCCGGACAGCATGCACCTTCGCCAGTACAACAGGAACGAACTGATCGTGTCTCTTCTGACCCGCTGCCCGGTAAGTGACGAGGGGAGTCTCGGGCGAACCCACCTCATGGACCGCAGAGGTGATGGAGTTCCCATCATCTTTAGCGAGAGCACACGGCTGGCGGGGCGAAAGCCTGAGTATACCGTTGTTGACGATAGCGAGCTTCAGCTGGTGATTTGGGCGGCCTGATTGGGCGATTTGAAAAGGCCGGAGGGTTTGCCTGCGGTTTTAAATCGCCCAAGGGTCAAGCCCCACAAACACCTGCCGATACTCCAAGGGATGCCATCTATCCCCCTGACGGTCATCCCACGTTTATCGCACATCCTTCCGACGCTTGCGCTCCTTCTGGGAGTGGGCCATCGGGCCGTCGCCCAGACGCTCCCGAACCCGGTCACGCCACTGCATCAGAAGGCCATCTCGTACGATGACATCGCTGAATTCGGTGAGATATCGAACGAGAATTGGGGAGCCGTGCAGGACGAGACCGGCCGCTTATTCGTGGCCAACGGCAGAGGGGTCCTCGTATTCGATGGGCAGGACTGGAAGGTGGTGGCCACACCGAACGTGACCGCGGCGAGATCGCTGGCCATCGGCCCCGGAAACCGTGTCTACGTGGGTGCCCAGGGGGAATTCGGGTATCTCATGCCGGATTCGACAAGCTTCCGATTCATCTCGCTGTCGGGCCTCGTAGGCCCAGAAGACGCCGGTTTCGGCAGCGTTTGGACCACCCGGGCGGACGATTCCATGGTGTACTTCCAGGCCTCCAACCACCTCTTCGTCTGGGATGGCACACAGATCACCACCACGACCTCGGAAAACAGGTACCACACCTCTTTCCTCACCGAGGACGGCCTGATACTCAGAGAACGCGGAATCGGCCTGATCCGGTACGACGCCGAGGGCCGAACCTCACTCATCCCGGGAGGCGACTTCTTCGCCACGATGAGGGTCTTCGTCTTCGAGCCCCGCGGCGATGGCTACTTCGTCGGAACGCGAGACAACGGCTTCTTCACGCTTGAAAACGGCATCGCAACCCCGTTCCCGACCCAAGCGGACGGCTTACTGAGCGACTATTGGTTGTACAACGGAGTCTCGACTCCCGGGGGTGGCGTCCTTCTGGGCACCCTCGGCGCCGGACTCATCGAACTGGATGCCCGAGGTCGTGTCGCCTCTATAGTGACCCAGGACACCGGCCTTCCCGATCAGCATATCACCTCGCTGACAACAGTCCGTCCCGCCGGATATCTGGCCACAACCCAGAACAACGGGCTCTTCTTCTTCGAGTCGGCCGGGCTGCTGTCCAAACGCGCGGACCTGCGACAGAATACAGTCGGGCAGCTGTACGTAAACTCGGACACCCTGTTCATCGTTTCGGGATCGGGGCTCTACACCACCCGGCTGGACGTGGTCGGCGCGGAAACCAATCTCCTGTACGACAAGACGACCTACGCCATAACCTCCGTCGATCAGACCGTCTACGCGGGTACCGACGAAGGCCTGCGCGTCTGGCAGAACGGTGAGTTCAGCGGTGTCCTCCTCGAGGATGAGCAGGTGATGACCCTGGCCCGCTATCGGGGCGGAGTCGTCGCGGGATATCGGACTGGTTTCGCCATCGTGAATGGCCTGCGGGTGGGCGAGCGATATGAAGCGGACGATGTTCGTTCGCTGGTGGTAGCTGGCGATGATATCTGGTTCGCCACCACTTCCAACGGAATTTTCAGGGTGCGCGAGACCGCGTCCGGCTGGAGCACCAGTCGCTTCACGGAGCAGGATGGACTCCCGGCCAATGATCGGCTCCAGATTGTCCTCGTGGACGGCTCGATTCGTGTCTTCTCCGAGGATGACGAGGGCATCTTCAAGATGGCGGCCGGATGGTTCGAGCGCGACCAAGATCTCACCCCGCCTCGCGCCGAGGGCGGAAGACAGGTCTGGGACGTCCACGAAGGTCCCGGCGGCGAAGTCTGGATCGGATACCCGGACGGGATCGAGAAGGCGACACCCAAGCCCGACGGCTCTTATACCTTCCGCGCTCCGGAGGCGCTTCGGGGCCCGAGAGTGCGGGGCGAGGCCGTATTCGTTGCGCAGGACGGGGCCCTCTGGTTCAACCGCGCCGCCGGCGTTGCCCGGTTCGACCCGACCCTGGACCTGGGACACCCCATCGAATTCGACATCATCTTGCGTGAAGTCAGAAGTCAGAAGGATGAAAAGCTCGTCTCAGGAGGTGTGTTCGTCGGTGAGGAGGATCGTCTTATTTCGGCCCAGCGCAGCGACATGGGCAGCGAACTCAGCTTCGCTTACAACTCACTGGTATTCGGATACGCCGTGGCGAATCCCATTGCGCAGGCCGACATCGAATATTCCTGGCGCGTGGACCCCGGATCGCGAGGTTGGTCGGGTTGGTCTAAGGAGACCGAGGCCGCGCCTGGCGACCTCCTCGAGGGTTCGTACGCCTTCTCGGTGAGGGCGCGCGACCAGCACCACAACCTCAGCCGCGTGCTGGAGTATCGCTTCGAAATCCTTCCGCCGTGGCAACGTACCTGGTGGGCGTACACGGTCTACGTGCTCCTGGGCATCACGCTTCTGTACTTCGCCTACCGGTACCAGGTCCTGGCCCGGGCTCAGAAGAAGGCCGCCGCTCAGGAGAAAGAACTGGAGCGCGAGAAGATCTACAGGCGCAAGCTCGAGAGCGCGAATACCCGCCTGAAGCAGGCGAACAAGATCAAGGACGAGTTTCTGGCCACCACCTCGCACGAACTCAGGACTCCGCTCACCGCAATCCTGGGCTTCACCGGCATTCTCAAGGAGGAAGTCCCTATGGACGCGAGCTATCGCGAGTTCCTGGACATCATCCAGGAGAGCGGCGACCGGCTCATGCAGACGCTGGACGATCTCCTGGAACTGGCCAAACTGAGGGCTGAGACGCGAATTCTGGCTCCAGAACCTTGCGACCTATCCAGCCTCGTCGCAACCTCGCTGGCGCCGACCAGGGAATGCGCCGCCAAGAACGGCCTGTTCGTGCGCGTGCACTGTGGCCGCGAACTCCGCGCCTACGTGGATCCGGGTGCGGTCGGCAAGATCCTGTGGAGCCTGACCGATAACGCCGTCAAGTTCACCGAGTCCGGTGGCATCAAAGTGTGGGTCGGCATCGAAGACGGAACCCTGGAGATCGTCGTCGAAGA
>CAYXSE010000175.1:0-1288 GCA_964466675.1 uncultured Rhodothermales bacterium
TCGCACCACTGGCAACAGCCGTTAAGCCAGCCGCCGCGATCCAGTCATCGAGCTCTGCCGAAATGGCTACCGTGACGCAGTTCACCACATTCGGGCCGCTGTTGGTGGCGGTGATGATGAGTTCGGTGCCTGTGCCCAGGTCGTCGGTCGCGTAGAGAATCGAGTAGTTGGCCGAGACCGCGACGTCGCCGTCGCCGATGGACTCAATCTCTGTATAGTCCACGTCCGTGTGCGGAGTGGAAAACGAAACTGTGCCTGCACCGGGAGCGCCGGGAGTGATCGCGTCGATCACCGCACCGTTCGTCAGATCGAAGATGAGCGCATCGCCAGGACAGGTGCCCGTCGGGGTACCACCGTCGATGACGATGAAGTAGTCTTCACTCGGCGTGACCGTGAACAGGTCGGCTCCGGCATCACCATCAACCATCAGGGTCGCGAAGGTGCCCGCGAGCGGAGTGTCAAGCGCACCCAGCACGAATGACTCCGCTCCACCACCCGAGCTCGTGATGACGATGGAGGTGGTCGGATTCTTGAAGGAGACGGACTCGCCACCGACATTTGAATCGATGAAGGAGTAGCCGTTTCCGACAACGCCGTCGCCGTCCGCGTTCAGTGTCACCGTTTCATCCAGCGCACTTGCGAAGTCGAACGTCCGAGCGACCGCGCTCATATTGTCCAGAATCGGCGCCAGATTCGAGTACGTGATCGTGGTGCTAACACCCATCCCACAAGTCGTGCAGTCGATATCCATCGTACCATCGGTGGCATTGTCGAAAACATGATCGACAGAATCGACGGTTTCGGGTGCTTCTTCCACGATCAGGGCATTGACCCCGGGACCGCCGTCGAAGTCAATATCCACGCCGGAGACCGACATCGGCCCGGAGATGGTGAGAACAGAATTACCCATGCCACCGTCAATATCCAAAACGGGGCTGGCTCCGAGGCTCGCAATCGGAACCGAGAGGATGATATTTCCAAGCGCGTCCGTGTAAACAATGTCCGTACCGTCAAAGTCGACGCGTCCGGTATCGGTGTTCATGTCGATTTCGATCAGGGTCGGCAATGCAACTACCTCGACCAGGTAGTCTTCTACCTCGCCGTCTGGCTCGCTGCCGTCGAAAGCCACTATGAATCCTCCAGTACTCTCGAAGCTCGTCACGCGGAATCGAAGACCGGCCGCGCCCGAAGTCAGGGCGGGGATATCGACCTCGATGAGGTTAGCCCCCGGAGTGAGTACCTCGTTGATAATGAAGTCCTCTCCCGCATCCAGGAAAGTCCCATTGCC
>CAYXSE010000175.1:1307-6761 GCA_964466675.1 uncultured Rhodothermales bacterium
GCCGTTGGCGTCGATCCAGCCCTGGAGGTAGGCGCTCATGACGCCGGCTCCTGAGAGCTCTACCTCAATAGATACCGTCGAGCCCTGGATGAACGTGGCAAAACGATCTGGCGTTGCCGTAAGAAGTTGGAAGAATGTGACGCCGTTCTCATCGTCGCTCCCGCCAGCGTCATCGTCTCCGGAAATGCCGTCGTGGCCGGCGTTCATTGAGGGTTGCCCGTCCGATTCAACGTCCCGGCTCGCGCCAAGGATTGGGCCGATCGCGACGTGTCGCGCCGCATCGCCAGCTGTCAAGATCGTGAGGGCGTCATAACCGAAGAGGTCACCGAAGTCCATGAGGCCGTCACCTTCGATAGCGAAATCGTAGGTCGTTTCGTCGGTCCCGTCTTGGGCGTCGTCGTTAATCACCTCTATAACCGCGGACCGAAGACCTCCATCACCTGGAACGAAATCGACCATGAACGTGCACGAGGACGCAGGCACTATCGAACCCGCGAGGCAGTCCACATCGGTCAGCGAAAAATCACCCGCCTCGGGACCCGTGATATTGATGGCCGAAATTGTTAGCGCAAGACCACCGTCGCTGTTGACGCGGTAGGTTTGTGTGCTGGATCCGGCCCCGACATTCACTCCACCGAAATCGGTGTCTTCCGCAATGGAGGGGCTGGCATCGCCGTCGATGATCGGTGTTCCGTCATCCGCGGCCTCCACACTGATTTCGGGCGCGTTGATGGAAATCGAGTAGAGTACGCTGTTCGTCGCTAGCGCGACGCAGAGACCTCCCGGACAATCAACCCCAGACGTGCCGGCGTCTTGCTCCGGATTGAATTGGCCTGCCGTTGAAACCAGTACGAAGGTATACGTCCCCCCGCCGGTTACTACCGCCGGAGATGTGAAGGCTACCGTGTTGAGTCCCACCATTGGCGTGAAGGCTTCCAGGGCGAGCGGAGCAGGAGCGCCGACCATAAACGGAGGCGTACCGGCATACAAATGCACCTCGCCCATCGGGCCCCCGAATGCGTTGTCCAGTTCAAATTCGATGCTCGCCAGCTCGCCATCCGCACACGCCATAAACGTGTTCCCACTGCCATCACCGGCCATAACGCCAGAATTCGTGGCCCCAGCGCCCACCGCCGGCGTTGAGTTCACAACACATTGCGCCGAGGCGTCACTAACGGTGAGCCCTGAAAACGAAAGGAATAGGCCAAATAGCAGCAGCGCGACGGGCGCGCGCATCAGATGAATCAAGCGTGTAGTAGTCAAGGTCATCGCAAATGCCGGAAAAATGTCGGGGATTGACATGGCATCCCGACCCAAATGTGGCCGGAACACCGCTAACCAGACATCGACAACGGCCGAGAACGCAAATTTCCACTCACATGTCGGCCTGGTGTTGTGATCTGTCTGATTTGAGTCTGGGGAGCCGTCCGCCCCCCGTTAGCGGGTGTCCCATGTCTCCTCCTTCTGACGGTCCTGCGTCTCTGGGCGAAAGTGGAAAGGCCCCGCCGACAGTGTCGACGAGGCCTTCCCAGCCTGGAACTTGCCTTACGTCCTATCCCGTCGGGAGCACCCCGGAGGTGGACTCGGACCCACCTCGGAGCGGCCCGCTTATTTCATCAGGGTCAGCACCCTCGAGATCGTTCCGGCCTCAGTCGAGAGCCGGTAGAGATACATCCCGGTCGGAAGGTTGCCGGCGGAGAAGGTGACTTCATGCTGACCCGCTTGCGCGATGCCATCGACCAGAAGCGCCACTTCCCTACCGAGCGCGTCGTAGACCGCCAGGCGTACACTTCCCGTCTCCGGGAGCGCGAAGCCGATGGTCGTCACCGGGTTGAAGGGATTCGGGTAGTTCTGGTTCAGTCCGTAGCCCTCGGGCAGCTCGCTCGTCGGCGCGTCTTCGTTGTCCGTGGGCGTGGCCGAAGAAGCCTGCACGATGGCCGTTTCGCCGTTCGAGGCGCCGACGAAGATCAATCCCGTCTGAGATACCGCCAAGAAAGTGACTTGACCCTGGCGGAGTACCAATTCGGCATTGGCGGTCGAGACGTTCGGAGTACTCCAGAGATAGGCTCCGAATCCCCAGGTGCCCGCAACCAGGTCCGGCGTGGCATCCGGAATAAACGCAAGTGTTCTGACTTCGGGCACAATCGTCCCGGAATCCAAAGTGACGCCCGGTCCAATCTGTGCCCAATCCTGTGCGAAGTCTCTCGCGTTTTGACTTTGGGCCACGATTGCATCTGCGTTGGCTAGTTCAGCACGCCAAACGCCATTTCCAGTCGCGGCATAAAGGAAACATAGGGTCGTTAGGCCTTGACAGGTATCGACATCGAATTCCAGATCGAAGATATGCCCGGCGAAATCGTCTCCGGAGCCGTCGATGTCCAAGAGCAAGTCATTCTCGTTCGAGACGGTGTCGTCATCGTCCAGAGCCGTCCACGTGAATCCAAAATCGTCGGACACGTAAACCCCCTTCCCAAATGTGCCCGCGTAAAGATAGCCAGCGGCGATGGGATGACTTGCCAAAGACCAAGCAGTATCACTCGCGCCTCCTGGCAGGCTGGCAACCGACTGCCAGCTCAGGCCATCGTCGAACGACCGGAAGACGAGGCCGTTGTCCGCCGAAATGTAGAGCACGCCGCCCTGATCTTCGATAATGGAATGCACGTTCACCCAACCGTCGGCCTTGCCGATCGGGGGCTTAGCCGCTGTCCAGGTCTCCCCGCCATTGTCGGAGCGGTAGAGTCCGGCGGACCCCCAGGTGGCCAACCACATGGTGCCGCCGGAATCCACAAAGAGGTCATTCACATGCAGGGGGAACGGGAGCCCCTTCGAACAGGGCCGCCAGTGGTCGCCCACCGCCGCCGGCGTCAGGGGAGCCAGCGGCCAATCGCCTGTAATCTCAGCGGGAATCTTGCACCAGACCGCACCGTCGATGCCGGGCGAGCCCTGGAAGAGGCCTACCAGGAGTGCTTCGTAGGTATCGGTCCCGCCGTTGACGGTCTTGTCGTAGTAGATGGCCGAGTTCACGTGCGCCTTGGCCGGGAAGACGAAGCCGAGGGATAGTTCGACGGTCGCCGTGTTGTTGTCCGCGATGGTGTCCTGGGTCGCTGAGGAAGTGAACGTCACATCCTGGGGGGAATTCGGAGTCACGAGGCCGGTGATGGTCAAGGTCTCTGAGGCGCCGACCGCGAGGGACGGGATCGACCAGAGTGATCCGGCGCCGTTGATGGTAGTCGCACCACTGGCAACAGCCGTTAAGCCAGCCGCCGCGATCCAGTCATCGAGCTCAGCCGAGATGGTCACCGTGACACAGTTCACTTCAGTCGGGCCGCTGTTGCTGGCCGTGATGATGAGTTCGGTGCCGGTACCCAGGTCATCCGTCGCGTAGAGAATCGAGTAGTTGGCCGTTATGGCCACGTCGGCATCACCGACGGACTCGATCTCCAGGTAAGAGACATCGGTGTGCGCCGTCGTGAAGGTGACTGTGCCCGGTGCGACTGTGTCGATCACCGCGCCGTTGGTGAGGTCAAAGACCAGAGCATCGCCCGGGCAGGTGCCCGACGGGTCGCCGCCATCGATCGAGATGAAGTAGTCCTCGCTCGGCGTGACGGTAAAGAGGTCCACCGAGGCGTCGTCGGTGGGAGCCCCCAGGAGTAGACCTGCCGCGTCGTACTTGTTGTAGCCCGTGACGATCACATCCATGAACGTCGCCGCCAGAGGCGTATCAAGCGCCCCGATGGTGATTACGTCCGCGCCCGTCTCGCCATCGATGATTAGGGACACCGTCGGATTCAGGAAACTGACCGACTCCGCCATATCGGAATCGATAAAGGAGTATCCGTTGCCACTCACGCCGTCGCCGTCCGCCGAAAGCACTATCGTCTCTGCGCCGCCAGCGAAATTGAAGACCTTGGTCGCCGCCAGGACGTGGTCGACTATCGGATCGAGACCGGTGAAGGTGATCGTATTGGCCCCGTCGGTCACCGAGCCGTCGGTCGCATTGGTCATGTTGTAGACCAGGGTGCCGGGCGTTCCGGCGCCCTGGTTGATAATCAGCGTATCGAAGCCCGAGCCGAGATTTAGGGTGATATTGCCGATGAGTTCGACGACTCCCCAATCAAGGGTCCAAACATCCACACCCGATGTCCCGGCAATGACCATGGAATCCACGCTGGAGAAGGGTGCGCGAAGAATCTCATTTCCATCGGCATCGGTCACCACTACGTCGAGTCCATCAATAGAAATCGAGGCGGCCCCGCTGATGTCGAGATCCGCGGTGGCATCGATGACCACGAGGTAGTCTTCCACCTCGCCGGTCGGTTCGAAGCCCACCGGGCTCCCGCCGCCCGCCGCGTCTGTCAGGCGGAAACGAAGTACCGCATCGCCAGACTCAGCGCCCGAGGGAGTAGACAGAGAGACCGGTGTCGTTCCCGCGGCCAACGCGAGATCGGTCACGATCTGCTCGCCGGCATCGCCGAAATCGCCATCGATCCCACCGGAACCGCTGCCGTCGTGCCAATCCAACCAGACGTTCAGGTATGACGCCGCCGAAACCTCGACGTCGACGAGGGTCGCCGAATTCGGCACCAACTGTCCAAACGTCCCCGGGGGAGCTGCTGACTTGGGCATCATGGGCGGCCCAGTAGTACTAGTCACGAGGAAGGTTACGCCGTCCTCATCATCCGGAGCGCCGTCTCCGTCGTCGCCCAGTGCATCGCTTGAAGCCTGCCCGTCCAATTCCACATCACGCTCCTGTCCCAGAAGGGCGCCGGTGGCAAGATGCCGGGCTCCGCCGCTGGCATGTACCGTACTTGGGGTGTAGTCATTGCCACCGATCATCCCGGCGTCGCCCAGGTCGAATAGGCCGGCGCCGCTCTCAAAGGCGCCGGAATCGGGAAAACCAATTCGGGTGAGGCTTCTTTGATCGACAGTTTCTGCGCTTGTCGTGGCGGCATCAATTGCAGGACTAGTGCCGGGACAGGCGGCGTCCGGTTCTGCCGCGGCCGTACACAGGGCATGCGTATTGGCTTGCCCGCCGTTGTCCGACAACGGGGCGACGAACGGGTCGCCGCCGGCGGTCAGGTTTGCTTCGACCGCATTCGAGTAGTTGCCCCCCCCGTCTGTGACGTTGCCCGAGGTGATGGCGACATGCTGCCCGCCGCTACCAGCAAACGCGGAATTACTGATTGTGACGGCGGCGGCACTGGACTGCGTTATGGTCCCGTCAAAAACCGTTACATGATCGATGAGAACCACACCACCGGCACCCGCTGGTTGGATGTTGATTCCTGAGCCGGTATTTCCTGAAAACGTACTGTTCGATATGGTCCCGGCGCTCATGCGATCCATGTTCAGGTGAACAATGTTCGCGGCCGAGTTATTGCCATCAAACAGCGACCGTTCAATGACCAGAATCCCGGCATTAAGGTTATTCGAGTCCATGGTAATCCCGGCGCC
>CAYXSE010000175.1:6803-8400 GCA_964466675.1 uncultured Rhodothermales bacterium
ATGACGGATGCCCGCCCCCCAATCAGCGGTGAATCCGTTCTGAAGTGTCAGCCCTTCAACGGTCAAGTCAGCGGTGCCGAACGGTACGTGCATGATCTGATATATAGTGCCGCCGTCTATCGCCAGGCTCCTGGCTCCTGGACCCTGTAGCGTAGCCGAGTCCGTGAAACTCAGGGTAGCAGCAATCATGATCGTTCCGGACACGCCGGTCAGATCGATGATATCCGCACCGCCTGTACTCCCGGTACAGCCATTGGCGTCTGTCCCCGAGTTGGCCGCCACAACCGCTTCTTCCAGAGAGCAGTTCGCATCGTTCGTGATCCCGGGGGCGATCGTATTGACAACGATCTGTGCGGTCGCGGGGGCGGCGATTGCAAGTAGAGTGAGGAGAGTAAGTACTCGTGTGGTAACTGTAGCCATGATCATTGGGGTCGATTCGGTACAACGGAGGCCGTCCAGGTCACAAGAGTCTGGATGAAGCTTGGCCACACGCATCCCGCGCTCGGCTCTGCTTGTCGCTTCCTGCACGGGGGAACGGCGTCTCATTGCGAGATTCGCCAACGCGTCCGAATCCGATCTGACATTGTCCGGATCGTGCTATTCCAGTCCGAATCGTGTCTCCAGCCGCGGGATCTCTGTCTGCCCCTCTTCATCGCAGTCACATATCGGACTGTCGATATGACTGCGGAAAACTCATCCTACAGCCCCAACTCCCACCCCAGTCTAACCAGCGGAATACCCCGGACGCCCAAGAACTCGACCTGGAGCAGATTCAAGAGCTCCTGCCTCTCGGCCTCCAGGTCCAGCATGAATGCGGCCTCGGTGGCTCGAGGTCCGGATCCTGACAACTCCACGACCGGCTCGGTCAGCGCGACACCGACACCGAAATTGAACCCCGATCCACGCCATCCGATCATGAAAGCGGGCACTGGGCCCTTGAGTTCCATGATGCCGCTTAGGGGGCCGAATTCGTCAACCAGATAGGTCTGATCCGAGAGTACATAGGCTCGCACCTGCTCGGGGGTGATCACGGTCGAGCTGTATCCGCCAATCAGAAAACCAGCACCCAGGGCGAAATTGCTTCGAAAAGGATGGAGATTCAACATGACCAGGCTCCCGGACACCTTGGGCTCAAACTGGTACTGCACGCCCTTCAGCGTCAAGTTCGTGGTCCCCACGGGCGCGAACGAGAACTCCCCTGATACACTGAAGAAGCCGAGAAGCGTCTTTTGGGTCACTGAGCCTCCTACACCCAGCCCGCCTACCTGTGGGCCAAAGGACCATTGCCCAGCCGCAGGCAGGACAAAGCCGGACAACAGGAGAAGTAGGGGCAGACAGCGGCGCATGGCTTGGCGAGGACGTGAGACAGCTGGTATCGGTCAAAACACCGCCGTTATCAACAAACACGGCCCGCCGAACGCGCTCGAATCCAAAGCGATCCCGCTATCGCATCATCTGTGTGTAGTCCGACAGATGCGAAGGGTCCATCTGCTGAAGCACATCGAAGGCTTGCGATGCCAATGAGGACCCCTTGAATATGGCGGCCAATTCATGGTATTTGGTGTTGCCATCTTTCTTGAATTTAAACGTATAATTT
>CAYXSE010000176.1:0-8385 GCA_964466675.1 uncultured Rhodothermales bacterium
CGCTTTCTTCCTGGTTGAAAGCCTCGAATATCTCCGGCATGAACTGCTGCTCAATACCAACGCCCGAGTCGACTACTCGGATAACCGCATGCTCGTCCACTTCCGAAATCTCAACAACTACGCCACCTGATTCGGTGAACTTGATGGCATTCCCAACGAGGCTTTGAAGAATGCGGTGGAGACTATCTCGGTCCAGGAAAACCAGGGTTTCCCTACTGGCCGGCTGAATTCGCAAGAACAGCTGCTTTTCCTGGGCACTGGTCTCTAGTCTACGGACCGCGATTTCCACCTCGCGAACGATATTCACTACTGCCGGATCAAGATCGACATTCTCGCCCTGTAACCCGGCCATATCCAACATCGAGTTGAGCGTCGTCATCAGGCGCCGTCCATTCGACTCGATGTTTTCGACAAACTCGCGCATCGGCTCAGGTACTTCATCCTGGATGATTTGGGCAAATCCCACGATACCGGTCAAGGGTGTGCGAAACTCGTGGCTTACGTTCTGCAAGAAAGCCTCCTTGATCCGCATCATTTTCTCTGACTCGAGTCGGGCTTCCGCTCCCTCTTCGAGGGCCTGTTTTAGCTCGGTTGTTTCCAATCCAAAACTGGCGACAACGGTAACTTTCCCTGCTTGATTAACCTGCGGACTGAACATTCGGAGGAAATGTCGGGTCTCGCCCTTTTCGGGAGTGATGCTTTCTTCAAAGCAAACGGTTTTCTTTTCCTCAACGGCCTGTTTGCGATAGGTGCGCCTCCGAAGTGCCACCTCCATGTGGAAACCGAATTGTTCGCAGTATTCGAAATCTGATTTACCGATCAACCATTCGCGCATTTGTTCATCGGCCACCACTGTTGGATTCACGAAGCGATACTTGCCGTCGGATGAATAGACAATGACTTCGATCGGAAAAGCATCCATGAGCTGCTGCAAGAACGCTTCGTAGAGTCCGAGCCTCTTGCGACCCTTCGTCACATCCTGGATGCAAGAGATAATCCGGGGCTGATCGTCGATTGTTGTCGACCGAAGCAGCACTTCCAAGTCGAGGACCGCGTGATCCTCACCGGTATACGTGGCCTCCAAGGCCATGCTACCCTGGCTCTCGAGACGATGGGCGATCGTATCGCTATCCAAACCGTCAACCGATTCAACTATTCCGAAAAGGTGCTTACGCCGAAGGTGCCTGTGCGACGTGTCGAAGAGTTGCAGCGTCGCCGCATTGGCTTCCTGGATCCTGAATTCCTGGTCGGTGACCACGACTGCGACGGGCGCTGTTTCAAATACCGACTTGTATTTTTGGGCTATCTGGTTCGCTTTTTTTCGTTTTACACGGAGTACAAGAAAAACACCGAATCCCAAGAACAGCAGACCAAGCGGAATTAACCAGATGTAAAGATGAGGGGGGATCAACCCCTTTTGAACATCCCCCAACCGCCGGGAAAGCACTTTGTGTGAGACACCCTTGGCGCCCTGGTTCCCGGTGGGGAGAAGCACTCCGGTCACCTTGTAGTATTCACCCACCTGATAGGTTGACCAGGCGGTTTCCAGAAAGACCCCGTCGTCGGTGAATCGCACCAAGATCGTTTCACCCCTCCGATCCAGTAGGAGATAGATGCCGCGATCGTCCTGAGCTTTCTCAATAATGTATCCGTCCACCTGGACCAGAAGGCCCATGAATGGTTGCAAATCGAATGTGGCGTAGGAAACAGCAAGCGGGGCCACCGCCGCCGATTCCGACCCGTCCACCTGTACTGACTCGATTGTCAGACTGCTCTCGCCGGCGTCAAGACCGACAGTTCCCACAGCCAGCACGTTCCGACCTTCCTGCAGGCGCATGTCCGCCGGCACACCCCTGAGCCAGATTCCACCGGTTTGGTCCTGCACGAACACATCCAGTGAGCCGCCTGGCATTTCCTGAGACCCAATGGTCACTCGGCCACCCAGCGTCACCCGGTCTCCCATGCGATCGGGAAATCCGTCGTCGTTACCGTCTCCCCAGATTTCGCTGATGGTGGGACTCGTCGAGGGAGCGGATTGTGCGAAACCGACTCGTTCTCCGACGCTCGCCAGCAGCAAGGGGAGCATGAACAGTAGACGGCCAATGCAGCGGCTACTGTCCGGTCGATCAGAGATGCGTCCCGCACGATGTCCGCCGCAGCTGATACTTGGTAGCGTTGAGTTGAGCTGCATCTGGGGAACGGGGGCAATTATCAAGTCCGGTATCGGTTGGGTAGGGGTATTCTTAACGTTGTTGAAGTCTCGCGCACGGCGAACCCCTATGGGAACACTACGCTGAGCAGCACCGCCTCCATTGCGTCACAGTCGGCTTTCTTGCCGCAAAGCACGGACATGGTCAGGGCCGTGTCGCCGAGCTGAAACTGGCCTTGCCGACGAGCCGGGACAACGACGGGCACGTGCAAGCCCACGAAGTGTCTCCGGCTACGGTAGTCTTGCGGTAGTGGGTCAACCGAATAGCGCACGAGCCGCGCATCCTTTCCATCCACTTCCACTGACCGAACGATATAGCCAGGCTGGCCCTCATTATTAAGTTCATGGGAATGCTCTCCGTAGTCGAAGAATAGAACCGCCTTTTCGTCAAGATACTTTCCGACATAGGAGTCGATCCCCATCACGTCTTGAGGCATCATGGAGCTGGGAAGTAGAAAGCTGAACCGCCCGCCCGCGTCTACGCGCTCCCACTCCGATGAATCCGGCAAGCGCGGGTCTGGCCGTGTTTCAGTACACGCTCCCAGAGACACCACGAGCAATAGTGCTGCTCGACCACATCGCATATTGAGTAGATAAGTGCGCATAGATAGTGAAGTGGTCCGGGAAAATCGGACAGAGTCTTAGGCAGATTCTACTGCTGTGATTTCGCGGCTTTCGCCGTGGTTTTGGATGCGTAGAATACGGCGTCGGGCGTCGTCCCAGAGCTGTTACGAGATGATTTCACCGTACCAATCTATTTCAACGAGCGTTGAAAACAGTTCATTGGCTGAAACATGCAACGGGCGCTAGAAATTGTCGAGGCGGGGGCCTGAGCATCCGCCGGATCCGACACGGAGACCGGAGTTGGCTGCTGTTTCGTCCTCGCCTGAAGCGTCGATCGGGGCTCTACTTCCCGAACCGAGTTGGCATGATTAGGTCGGATTCCAAGACACCTCCCTGGTTTTCCGCGAACGCGTACTTCCAACGGCGGTCCGGGTCGCCGAAGACCACCTGCGAAGGCTGGAATCGCCCCGCATCGAATGGCTCGCCGAACCAGGTCAGATAGTCGTCGTGTTCGGGATGATCTGGGTCACCCATCACCTCCAGAAACCTGGCGTAGCCGGACGGTCCCCCGCAGTCCTCCGGCGGGCACTGACGGCGCCCGCCCGTGCAGCGAGGGTACGTGACGCCCTTTTCCGTGGGCATGATGGCCTCCAGATGGATGTCGTGTCGCCAGTTGTCACCGAAATCGTAGTCGTACCGCGCCCGCCTCTGAGTGAGCCCGAAGTAGGCATTGATTCGAGTGCTCCACCCGGGAAGAAAGTCATCCTCGCCGTAGTCGTCCGGGATACCGATATGGGCCACCTGACGCGTGTAGGGATGCTTGACGGCGAATAGGTGAAGGTGGTAGTCAAGCCAACCGTCCATCGCGCTCTGAATGGCCACATGCAGGTCCCAGAACGTGTAATCCTCGGGGACTACGATGCGCGGTCTAGCGTTTGCTAACTATGAGATCCCTCTTACCGCGTAGCTACCAACCACCAGGTATTCGACCCTACTCGCGTTCAATAATTCGAACAGGTCCTCGAAGTCTTTCGACTCGATCATCTTCTTTCCCGCTCAGTTTTTGCCAAGAGTGGCAAACCATTTCCAGGCCCTCCAGTCGCTCAGAGATTGGCCGGCTTTGCCAATAGGCTAAATCGCGGATCTCCTGCTCGGGATCGTCTAGATCATACTCGCGGATCGACAACATGCAGGTCAAACGAGGAGGGCTCCACGGGGGTCCCACTAGTGAGCATTTCGCCTCGCGCGTTGCAAGAATCGCCTGCCAACTCCCCAAAACGGCACACGCCGTTCGCCCACTTCATATGATGCGGGGTGCGACACTCCGGCTCAAGGATCTCGGGCGATGCCACCAGGATGCAGACGCACCGAGCCCTGCTCGTTGCCACATTCAGGCGATTGGGACTGTACAGAAAGCTCATTCCGCGAGGGGCATCAGTAGCCGAGGAACTGGTCATGGAGTAGATGACGATGGGGGCTTCCTGACCCTGAAACTTGTCGACGGTGCCGACGCGGGCGCCGGTTGGTAAGGCCGCGGTCAGGGCGCCGACCTGCGAGTTGTATGGGGCCACAACGAGGATGTCGCGCAGTTCGAGCCCGCGTTCGATTCCGTCCTGGTTCGTCCATCGCACACCTCCTGCCAGGAGTTCAGACACGATACCAAGGACCGCCTGCACCTCTTCGGGTGAGTTGCTCTGGTTGCCTGTATGCGGGACGCGTGCGTGATACAGTCCGCTTCCGGCAAAACGAGTGGGGCCGGAGATGGCCTGATGATTCAGGTTCGGTCGCGCCTTGAGTCGCCCCTCGTAGTAGACCTCTGAGGTGTACTGGCACACCGCGGGGTGCAGACGCCAGGTCTCGTCCAAAAACAAGCCTTTCTCTTCGGAGATGGTATCGGCACCGCCCAGGATATGCAGTAGCGCTGCGACATCTGACCCCTCCGGGTGCGATCCTTTCTGGGGCTGTTCCAACTGCTGGGGATCCCCGAGAAGAATGATGTTCTTGGCGCATTGCCCGGCCGCGAGTGCGTTCGCCAGCGACATCTGGCCTGCCTCGTCGACGAACAGGTAGTCTACCTGGCCCAGGAGGTCGGGCTTTGCCCAGAGCCAAGCCGTTCCGCCGACCACCTTGCCGTCGTCCATGGCGTCTAGCGGTGATGCGGTGGTACCCAGGGACTCGTACCTATCCGGGAGCGGGTCCAATCGAGTGCCGCGATGCGCGACGACCAGCTGCTGGCCAGCCTCTTCGGCAGCTGCCTGCGTCGCAAAGAGGAGGTTTTCGATGACCTTGTGGCTGACGGCGGTCACCCCAACCCGTTTGCCCTTCTGGACAAGGTCGAAGATCATCCTTGCGCCGATATAGGTCTTGCCGGTGCCCGGAGGGCCTTGAATTGGAAGTACGCTATGGTCCAGGTCGGCCGCGAGTCTCTTGGCGGCGGTCAGGATGGGCTCGCCCGGTTGGCGCAAAGACCCGGCCGGGGTCGCCGTGAACCTCGGGGGGTTCGCCAGGAGAAGTTCTTCGGCGGCGTCTGCGGGGCGGGACGCCTGGGTACGGCCTAATCCATGTACCGCCGCATCCCGACCGAACTCCAGAATGGCATCTTCCAGGGTCTTGTTGTTCGGCCGTCGCCACACAAAGCCCGATGTCGGAGACGCGGCGGCCGTGGCCCTGGTGTGTTTGATGTCGATGGTCCTTGCAGCGACATCGAGGTTTACGATGGTCCCGATCTTGGCATCCTTACCGGCGTGGAAATCATCCCGGACCTTCATCGAAACCTCCTGTTCTGGGTATCGATACCGCTTGATGGGGATGCCCGTTTTCGTGGCGCCGATCTGCTCTCCGGCCCCGAGTCCGGCTACCCAATGGCGATCGAACTCGAGGTCATCCACGCCCAATTCAGTCAGGCGATAGTACTCCCAATACCCCACCTTGCTTTCCCGGCGGTAGTAGGCCAGTAGGTGAGCAAGCAGCCATTTTGCGCGCTGCTCCTTGGTCCAAGCGGTGCGATCATCGGGCAGGCCGGCGGTGAGATCGTCGGCCACTGCCTGAATCTCGGCATCTCGCGCCTCCACGTCCTCGTTGCCTCCATCGCCTTCCACGACAGGACGGGGAATGGCGCCCTCCGTGGATTCAAGCTCGGTTCGCCGCCCCTCTAACCAGTCTCGCAGGTCAGCGGTGGCCTCACAATCCTCACGATTGTACGCTCTGATCACCGCCAGATGGTTTTCTCCAATATCTTCCGGCCGCCCCAGTTCAAGTCCCCAGGCGGCTACGCGAAGCGCGGCCCGAGCCTCCTTGAGATCCGTTTGGCGGGTATAGCCAATGAGCGGTTCGATGTCCTTGAGGCCGTACCCCTCGACGCTGGCGCGGATGCCCTGTTTGAGGACGGCCATGAGGTCCACGAACCGTTCCTTTCTGAGCAGCCGATCCAGCTCGGTCCCGCGCGTGCCGTGTTTGCCCATTAGCCGGGAGACCGCGGCTTTGTCGTAGGGCGAATAGTGGAAGATGTGCATCTCCGGATACCGTGTGGCGCGATCGATAAGGAAGTCGAGGAGTTCCTGAAACGCGCGCTTCTCGGAGGCCCTGTCGAGGCCCTGGAAATACTTGTAGACGGGGGCGCCATCCTCGTGGTACAAGAGGCCCAGCAAGTATTCCAGGCCGCCGTCCTCGACGAAGCGGTCTGATTCGATGTCGAAGAACACGTCTCCCGGGCTGGGGGCAGGGAGTAGGCCGAGACCCTGGCCATCTTCGTACGGGATTAGCTCGTACAGCAGGCGGTCTTCGCGTCGTCCTCGGAGCTGGGTCTTGGCCTGTTTGTGGGATCGATCAAAACTCTCTCGAGACCCTCGCGACGGTCTTTCGGGGAGGGGTTCCTCGGCGTCAGCGAACGCCTCCAGGGTCTCCACACCCTGCCGATTGAGTTCGCCCGTCTGGAGCCGCGTGACGCCCGCCACCAGGGAAAGGTGGTCATCGTCGTGGCGCCTCTTGTCGCACTCGGGCCACCACCGGCAGGTGTCGCACTTTTCTACCGGGCTTGGGTGGTGTCCGCGTTTGGCTCTGCCGCCACGGCGGATTCCAGACGTGCCTTCACCGAACGATAGTAGGCCCCGTAGTCCTCGAATCGGAAGGAATCGGGGACGAAGTCTGAGCCCGGTGTGACTACGTGGAATTGGGTTGGCGTGTGTCCCTGGATGTCGCCGAGGAGTTCGGAGTAGAGGCAGAGCTGGAGGATGGTTGCGCCCCGGGTCTCGCGGGCGAGCTTGGTGTCTATGGGCTCGTAAGACCAGGCGCCGAGGTTGCTCGGGGCACTGACGCGCACGAGGACATCTGCGACCCCTCGCCAGCGGCCGGTGCGGAGGGTAGCCTGGACGATGTGGCTCACGCCGGCCTGCATGGCGGCTTTGGTGCGGTGCTCCGCCTCTTCGCGTTGGGATTCCGGGTTGTTCGGGTCTCGCGGTTCGCGGAGGTCCTTTACCTGGTGGCCGCTTGCCCGAAGGTGGGTGACGTAGTCCTCCTCGTGGCGGAAGCCTCGCTCTTGGAGGAGCTTTAGGGCCGGGTCTCTCCAGCTCGGTTTTGGGAGACGCCTTTCGGCTACGGCTCGGTCTAATTCTGTAAGGTGGCGGCAACCGAGGTGGTTGGTGAGGTCGGTGGCTGAGAGGAGAAGGGTGGAGGAGGAGTGGCGTTGCATCGTTGCATCAACTAGGGTGCTGGCTGGATCGGCGTGCTACTTCTCAAACCGGGTTGGCATGATCAGATCAGATTCCAAAACACCCCCTTGGTTCTCCGCAAAGGAGTACTTCCAACGGCGGTCGGGGTCAGCGAAGACCACTTGCGAAGGCCGGAATTCTCCCGGATCGAATTGCTTGCCGAACCAGTCCATGTAGTCGGCGTGTTCTGGGTGTCCGGGGTCGCGCATCGCCTCAAGAAACGTAGCGTAGCCGGAAGGCCCCCCACAGTCTTCCGGCGGGCATTGACGTCGTCCGCCTGTGCAGCGTGGATAGCTGACACCCTTTTCCGCGGGCATGATGGCCTCCAAATGCATGCTGTGCTCCCAGCCGTCACCGAAATCGTAGTCGTAGCGCGCCCGCCTCTGAGTAAGCCCGAAGTAGGCGTTGATTCGAGTGCTCCATCCGGGAAGAAAGCCTTCCTCGCCGAACTCATCCGGGATACCGATGTGGGCTACTTGCCTCGTGAACGGATTCTTGACGGCGAACAGGTGAAGGTGGTAATCGAGCCAGCCGTCCATCGCGCTCTGGATGGCCACATGGAGGTCCCAGAATGTGTAGTCCTCGGGGACGACGATGCGCCGCCAGATGGGCGGCTTGATGCCCTGGAGGCTGATTTTGAACTGGAGGACGTGTTTCATGAAGGCGGCGTTGTCGTGGGTGGTCTAAGATTGGGCGCGCGGGGGGGGCAGGGTTTCGAGGGGATTCGTTTAGCCGGACGTTCTCGAATCGGATCCTCATTCCTCTTCAGAAAGCATGGAGTCCATCTCCGCGAAAACAGTATCAATGTCTGCTCCTTTTCCAGCAACGACCTCAGCCTCACGCTTCGCTAACCTGAATAATTCACGCACATAAAAAAGAGTCCATGAATCAGGCCCTGTAAAGCTA
>CAYXSE010000177.1:0-3114 GCA_964466675.1 uncultured Rhodothermales bacterium
GAAGGCAGCAGCGGTAAGAGGTCGTAGCGGTGCGATACGGATCGCTTGCCCCTTACTTTTTTTGTGCCAGCCGGCGTCGGTTATGGTTGAATCGTTTGATACAGTGGTTGTTGGAGCCGGTCCCGGGGGAACGACGACCGCGACGCTGCTCGCCCGGCAGGGAAAGAGCGTTCTCGTCTTGGATCGATCGGCATTCCCACGAGACAAAATTTGTGGCGATGGCATCTCCGGGAAAAGCATGGATGCCATCCGAGCCCTGGGCTTGGAGCACGAACTCCGGGTCCGCGAAAGCCTGGGAAGTTGGGGCGTCACTTTTAGCGGCCCGTATGGGGATCAGGTGTCCATTCCGTTCGGGGAGCAGACGGCAGCCAAGATCGCGCCCGGGTTCGTCTGCGCCCGAGAGGTATTTGACCAGGTCCTCTTCGATGCCTGTGTGGAGTCCGGTGCCGACGTCCGTGTCGAGCGGACGGTAACCGGACTGATCCGCGAGGGGACACGGGTCTTGGGAGTCAACTACACGACGAAGGATGGCGAATCCCATGAGGCTCGCGCTCCTGTCGTGGTGGGTGCCGATGGTGCTTACTCGGTCGTCGCGAGAGAGCTGGGGATGGACCAGTTGGACGAAAAACACTACGTGGCCGCGGTCCGTGGATACTTCGACGGGGTAACCGGGTTTAACGACGGCGATTTTATCGAACTCCACTTCGTTGACGAGATCAATCCGGGATATTTCTGGATTTTTCCCATGGCCAACGGGCGGGCCAACGTCGGTGTGGGCATGCTGAGTTCGGAGATCAAGAAACGCGGCGTAAAGCTGAAGCCGATGTTCGAGCAAATGCTCGCCCATCCGCGTTTCCGGGAGCGGTTCAGCAACGCCACGCAGGTTGGCAAAACCAAGGGTTGGGGGCTCCCGGTGGGCTCCAAGCTCCGCACCATGGCTGGGGACGGATGGCTCCTTATCGGCGACGCGGCCAGCATGATCGATCCGTTCACCGGAGAAGGGATCGGTAATGCCATGGTCAGCGGCGTAAAGGCCGCAGAATGGGTTGAGCGTGCCGCGACGGCGAATGATTATTCTCTGGCCTACCTGAAAGGGTATGAACTCGAGATCCGAGACCTCCTCACCGGAGAGCTCAGACTCAGTCATCTGCTCCAGAAGTTGGGGCGTTGGAAATGGCTCCTGAACACGGTCATTGCCAAGGCTTCCCGATCCGCTGAGCTTGCTGATGCCATAAGCTGCATGTTTGACGATCTTTCTGCCCGCAAGAGATTATTGACTCCCGGATTTTACTGGAGGGTTCTGACGGCCTGACGCCGGCACCCCCACTCCCTAAACTGGACCGAACTTTGGACGTGTACAATCTCCTGATGATGGGGGCGTCGGCTGCCGATGGCGCCAACCCCCTGACGATGTTTCTGCCACTAATTCTGATCTTCTTGGTCTTCTATTTCCTGATCATCAGGCCGCAGAAGAAGAAAGAGGACACCCGCAAGGGAATGATTGAGGCCGTGAAAAAGGGTGACAAGGTGGTCACCATTGGCGGCGTCCACGGGAGCGTGACACAAGTGGATGACACCAGTGTTCTGGTGCAGGTGGATGCCAATACCAAACTCAGGATCGAGAAGAGCGCGCTATCCAACGTAGCGTCGAAGAGCTGAGGTGTCCCCCGGGGGGCTAGAGCGACCCGACGTCAGGAGCGCACTGAGGACCCTGCCCTGGACCCTGGTCCTGCGTTTTCTTGCGGCTAGCACCGTGTTGTTCCTGGTGGCTCGGGTCGTCGACTTCGCGGCTATGCAGGAAGTCACCCGCACGACGGACTGGCGGCTCGCGTTGCCCGCGCTTATGCTTTCTCCCGTTCAGATTGGACTCGGCGCGTTGCTCTGGCGCCGACTCGTCAGGTCCATCGATCCTGACCTGACCATACCGCAGTCCGTCCGGGCGATGGTCGGAAGCCAGGCCGTGGCGATGTGGACGCCGGCGAGCGCTGCGGATTTCGCGGCCCGTCCGGCATTGATGCCGAGGGGAAGCCGAAGAACACTCGCCACCGCTGTGGGGGTTGAGACCATCTTCCGGCACCCTGTACCTGTTGGAGCGGGCGTTCTCGTGGCTCTCGTCATCGGCTTCAACGGCGCCGCGTGGTATGCGTTGTGGGCTACGGCGGTGGCGTTGTTGTCAGTCATCCCTTGCCTCCGGCCGCAGCTACTCATCCGGTATGCCGGCTTCCTGAAGTTAGGCAAACGAGCCTCCTTCGTGTCGGAACTCACGCGCTCAGACAGGGCCGTGCTCCTTCTCGGTCATGGCTTTCGGTACCTCGTTCTAGCCGCGCAGCTCGCCCTCCTGGTGGCCGCGGTAGAGGAAGCGCCTCCGGCCTCCTTTTTATTGATCCTCGGCGCGGGCCTCGTCATCATGACGGCCAAGCTCATCCTGCCTCTTCTCAGTTTCGCGGAGCTAGGGATCAGGGAGGGTGCGGCTATCGTGGTCTTCGGCGCCATCGGATTCAGCGCGGAGGCCGCGCTACAGGCCTCCCTCCTGCTCTACGCCATGAACCTGCTTCTGCCGGCGATTCTGGGCGCGTTCTTCTGGCTTCGCGAGACGCGCTAACGATTAAGAATAGACGCACGCTAACGACTAAGAATCGCCGCGATTGCGGACCTCACATCCTCTGTGAGGTGCCACCCCGAAGCCGCCGCCGTGCCCTCCACCTGGTCGGGGCGCCTGGCGCCGACTATGGCCGCCGTGACGGTGCTGGAGCGCAGCGTCCAGGCAACGGCCAACTCCGCCAGGGTCCTCCCCTCCTTCCTGGCAATCGCGGCCAAGAGTCCAGCCGTTTCGAGGTTGCGGGTGAAAGCGGGCTCTCGGTAATCGGGCGAGTGTTTCTTGCGCCAGTCATTGGACGGCAGCGATTCGAGTCGTTCATGGCTGAACGTTCCTGTGAGGAGGCCCGCGTGCATGGGACTGTAGACAATGACTCCGATTCTGGAGTCGGTGCAATAGTCGAGGAGGGTGTCCTCGAATTCGCGATGCAGCATGGAATATGGCGGCTGAAGCGACGCCACGGGGTGGATGTCCGTGAGCGTTTCAAGGTGCTTGACTGAGAAGTTTGAGACGCCGGC
>CAYXSE010000177.1:3142-8342 GCA_964466675.1 uncultured Rhodothermales bacterium
CCGGGCCATGCACTCCCACGCCTCGGTAATTTCGGATTCGGGATTCGGCCAGTGAATCTGATAGAGGTCGATTACGTCGGTGGCCAGGCGCCTCAGGCTGTCCTCGACTTCACTACGAACCGATCTGGCGGAGAGACGCGAGTAGACCGAGCCGGACGCAGGATCATCCCAAACCAGTCCACACTTGGTGGCTACGTAAACCTGGTCCCTCCGACCCGCAATGGCTCGCCCCACGATTTCCTCGGAGTGTCCGAGCCCATAACAGGGAGCCGTGTCGATCCAGTTGACTCCCAGATCAAGGGATTTATGAATCGTCGCGATAGAGACCTGATCATCCTGTGGGCCCCAGCCCCAATCCCAGGGCCCTCCAATGGCCCAGGTCCCGAGGCCTACGGTCGAGAATGCCAAATCAGTCCAGCCGAGCTTCCTTCTCTCCATGACACTGTCGATAGGGATAGTCCGGCACGAACCTCCAGATGAGCCGGAGGTTCAAGCCCACTTACCACCTTCCGCTCGGGCTCCCCCAACCGGACGACATTTCAACACAGCCGCTGCATGCAAGAGCTTACCTTCGATTCCATAGAGGATGCCCTCGAAGAAATTCGAAACGGTCGTCTCGTCATTGTTGTGGACGATGAGGACCGGGAGAACGAGGGCGATTTTGTGGGCGCCGCGGAGTTGGTCACGCCTGACTCCGTAAACTTCATGGCGACTCACGGCCGTGGGTTGATTTGTGTTTCGATCACCAGGGAGCGGTCCGTCAGGCTGAACCTGGACATGATGGTGAATTCGAACTCAGCGCTGTACGACACACCGTTTACCGTCTCGGTCGACTTCGCGCACGGCACGACCACCGGTATCTCGGCGCAGGATCGAGCGAAAACCATTCGGGCCCTTGCCGATCCAGGATCCAAGTCCGCCGACTTTGGTCGGCCGGGTCACGTGTTTCCTCTCCGTGCTCAGCCGGGTGGTGTACTCCGCCGAGCCGGACACACCGAGGCCTCGCTAGACCTGGCACGCCTCGCCGGATTGGAACCGGCTGGAGTCCTGGTAGAGATCATGAACGAGGATGGGTCCATGGCCCGAGGCCCGGACCTTCGTTCGGTGGCCGATCGGTTTGGCATGCGATTGATCACCATTCGGGACCTCGTTGCGTACCGAATGCGAAACGAAGTGCTGGTTCAGCGCCTGGTGGAGGTTGAACTTCCCACTCGATTCGGAGACTTTAGACTGATTGCCTTCGAAGAACGACTTTCGGGAGACAATCACCTCGCGCTGGTCCGGGGGGAGTGGTCTCCCGATGACCCCGTGCTCGTCCGCGTCCACTCTCAATGTGTAACAGGGGACATTTTTGGCTCGCTCCGTTGCGACTGCGGAGACCAACTCGCCCACGCATTGAAGCAGGTGGATGCCGCCGGCCGGGGGGCCGTCCTCTACATGAAACAGGAAGGCCGCGGCATTGGCCTGATTAACAAGCTTCGCGCGTACAAACTGCAGGAAGAGGGGATGGACACCGTCGAAGCGAACGAGGCGCTTGGGTTCCAAATGGATCATCGGGACTACGGTATCGGCTGCCAGATTCTTCGGGACCTAGGCATTCGGAAACTGCGCCTGATGACCAACAATCCCGGAAAACGCGTGGCACTGAGTGGCTACGGCCTGGAAATTGTCGAACGAGTGCCCATCGAAATGGAGCCTAACGAGAACAACGCGCGCTACCTGGAGACCAAGCGCGATCGGATGGGTCATTGGATTCTCGGAGAAGGATCGGAGCACGAAGAAGAGGTCCTGAGACGGATTCTTTAGCGGCTTCCGACGCCGCGCCGTCGGTCACGCTCCGGGATCGGGCGCTTTTCTGCGCCCATGTTGACCGCCTAAACCATGTCAAACTGGTCGGGATGTCTCCCCTTTACCCCCTTGTAGAGAGATTTTATCGCAAGTAGGTCGGCTTCCATTTCCCCCGTCGGACGATACACCGAATCGACCCGGAGTTCGCGATTTTCGAAGTCAATCATTCCGATGACAATGGGTACCTGGGCGGCTATCGCAATGCGATAGAAGCCGGTCTTCCAACGTTCCACACGCTTGCGAGTACCCTCGGGCGCCAGCCCGATTATCAGTTTGTCGGCTCGCTCGAAAGCGGCCTTAGCCTGGTCCACCATGTCGCCCGCAGCTTGCCGGTTGATGGGAATTCCACCCAGCCAGCGCATGATTCCACCGAATGGCGGAGCGAAGAGTGTGTGCTTCCCAATCCAGGACACGCGCAGGCCCAGGGCGGCGAGCATCGACATGGCAAGGATGAAGTCCCAATTCGAGGTATGTGGTGCCCCGATCAGGACAAACTTGGACAAGTTTGGAACATCCCCGGTGATTCGAAACTTCATCATCCTAAGACCCAGGCGGCCCAGCACCTTGGATATAGCGTTGCCGCGAACCGGTAAGTTCGCTCCCAATTTCGGGTATGGCATGGGTTGGATCGGCCCGCTACTCAGGTGGGTGACCCATAAGATCGGAAAACAACCGAGCCGCTTTTTCCCTCAGTTCATCCAGCGATCCATCGTTGAGGATTACACGGTCCGCTCGGTCTCGGAACTCCGACTCGGTCAACTGGTGGCTCATCCGGTCTCGAACGGCGTCTTCTTGGGTCCTGTCTCGGCCAACCACTCGTCGTACCCGCGTGTTCGTCGGCGCAAGGACAGCCACGATCAGGTCAAGACCGCTTCCCCCTTTGTCTTCCAGCATGAGCGCAGTCTCGCGCACCACCAAAGAGAGGCCTTGCCGGTCGCCTTCCTCGGCAAATCGCTCGAAGGCCCGAAACACCCGCGGGTGGACCATCGCATTCAACACCCCGATCTGGCCGCCAGCACCAAAAGATCGATCGGCCAAGTACGGTCGATTCAGGCTACCGTCTGCGTGGTATGAACGGTCTCCGAACGCCGCGATGATGAGCGCCCGCAACTCAGGATCTTCCACCATGATGCGCTTGGCCTGCTCGTCGGCGTAGAACACTCCAGCCCCCCAGTTTTCGAGAAACCGGCACACGGTGCTTTTCCCGCTTCCAATCCCTCCCGTCACGCCCAGCCTGACCATGCTTATTTGACTTGCTGATCCCACATGCTACCCACCCGACACGCATCCTAGATGTTCCACCGCATGGAGAGGGACAGGTTTGGAATGATGGTTCTGTTTCCATCGCGGGCGGTCCTCTTGATGATGTCTGATGTGGCCTCAGGAAGGTCTCCATACAGCTTTTGGGATACCCTCTGGACTGTGTACCAACCATCGAATCGCAGGACACCTTCCCGCAAGGGCCAAGTCAGGGCGACGGTCGGCCCGAATTGCGCTATTTTTTTGCGACCAGGCCGACTGATGGTGCTGGTCAACGCGCGACCCGCCGCATCCACTAGTGGCTCCCCGTCCGCGCCTATTCGAGGATAACGAACGGTCGCCGAACGGTCGAAATCGGTACGGGTGAAGAATCGGAGGCCGATCTCGGCCGTCAGGTTCTCCCCCGTTTGAAGCCTCATCCAGCCGCCGTAAGTGCGGAGGGTGTCGATTGGAATCTCGGCGAAGACCTCGTCCAAGAACCGACCCAGTCGGAGGTCACTGAACCGGGCTTCAACCAGCAGTCTGACATGGCCTCCAAAATCGTGTTCGAGGTCGAGGTTGTAACGCAACTCGCGCGCCGACTGATCGGTTGGGCGTCTTCCGGGTAGCGTGAAATCGGCGATGGTGTAGGTGGCCCTGACCTCAGCATTCAGGAAGAGCCGTGTCGCCCGGGTCGGCCTCCATCGAACCCCGGGACGGAGTCGGAGGCCGCGCTGCACATTGTTCTCCGCGGATCGAGATTCCTTCAGATAGACCGTGTGATATTGGGTTCCAAGCAACTGGATTTCCACTTCAAGAATCCGGCTGGGGCGGAACAGAACTCCCACCCGACCCCTAAAGAAGACCTCGTCCCGGTCGTCAGGATTGATGGTGGGCGTGTCGTGCCGAATGGTGTTCGCCGAACCGTCCATCAGCAGCATTATCCGCCGAGTGAGCGGAAGTCTCGCCGTGCCCTGGAGCGTGAAATATCCTTGGTCATAGTCTGCCTGGCGAAGCAAGTCTCTCTTCTGGGCCGCCTGAGTACCGGGCAGGTCCCCCTCATTGGCCAGGCTTCTTCTCTCGATTTCTGCCCCAGCCTGAATTCCGAGCCTTATCTGGGTCGCCCCTTTCTGGTAGCTCAATCTGGACTCGACGTCGACCGTTCGACGATTGAAATCGGAATCAAAAAACAGCGCTTCCTCCGGCGATCGGAGTGTTCGAACGAAGCGATTATTGGCGTTAAAAGACACGCTGCTGGACATTTCGATCCCGCCCGGGAGCGGGGCGACCAGGCCCAAAGATGCGTTTATGGTATCGGACCGCGTGGATTCTACCGTCTCGGACTGACGCTCTGCCGTATCCCCCCGATTCAGGAAAGAAGCGGCCTGGTAGGCATCCCGGCGAGCGGTGCCCAGCTGAATCTCCGCGCGCAGCTTGGTACGCTCGAAGGAACGCTCGGCCGAACCCCGGAACCGAGCTGCTGAACGACGCCTTGGGGTGATGTGCTCTCGGTATCCGTTCCCGGAAACCTCAACGGCGTACCCCCCGATATCCTGCTGTGGCATCTCCAGGCTGATTCCGTAGGAGGGCCCCACATCCGTCCTGATGGAGCTCTGTCCGTCGGCCTGGCGCACCCCCGGTCTCCGGTCCATGGCAATTCCGAGAACTGGCGTGACCGTGACCCCGGTCCGAGTCCAGGCCACCCCGCTATAGAGAGATTGGGACAACACTCGACTGAGACTGAACCAGTCGGAGCGACCCCGTGCCACGACGCGCACGCCAGGGCCAATCGATCGATCCGCGGTTAGTCGGAACGCATTCACATCACGAAAACTCAGGCGATCGTCGAAGAGCAGAAAAGCATCCGACTGGAATCGGTTGGAAACCACCACGTCCCAGCTAGCGATCCGCTGCTGCGCCTCCAACGCACCGTTCCAGCGATACCGATTTATGGCGCGCTCGAAACCGCCCTCGTAGACGACGCCCTGGGCAAGACAGGCCCCGGGCACAAGCAGGCACAGCGCGGCGAGTTGCCACCGCCTCATCCCGGCGGCCAACTCATCTTTCTTCCTCCCAATAGGTGGAGATGAATGTGAAAGACGGTCTGAGAGGC
>CAYXSE010000178.1:0-8324 GCA_964466675.1 uncultured Rhodothermales bacterium
GGACGTGCCCAATTTCCGCAGGAATCCGGTCGACGAGAACATCTCTTGGACCTGGGAGCCGATCAAGGGTTATGTCCACCCAGCGGGTGCCGAGCGGGGTATCGCCCAGTCCGACGAGCTCGATTCATGGCCTCCGTTCTGGCCCGACAAGCTGGTCGATGAGACGGATCCCGGATGGCCCAATTCGTGGAACGGCTTTTTCGGAAAGAATGTCTTCAACGCGGACCAGGAGTTCTTCTCGAAGGTCGGGGATGATCAGTACTCGCGGTACCCGAACTATTTCCCGGATGCCACCGACCTGACGCGGAAAGGCCTGGCCATGGTGGCCGAGGTCCGGATGATGGCCTGGAGCCAGATATTGATTGACGATGTGGTCTTCCACATCCATGGCGTCAAGAATGACGGGACTGAGGATATCGCTCAGGTCGGATTCTCGATGTGGTTGGCCGATATCGTGGGGGGCGATTCCGGAGACGATATCCCGTTCTTCGACCTGTTGCAGGACGTGGCCTTCATGACAGATGCGGACGGGATCGGGGACCAATTTTTCGGCTCGGACCCCGTGGGTCAAGCCGTTTTCGCGTTTCTTGAGACTCCCGGCAATGCCATCGACCGGATCGACAACGACGCAGATGGATCCACGGGCGCCGATTGCGAGCCAGCGATCGGCGAGTGTAATAGCCCCATTGTCCAACCGTCCTTTCTCATCGGTGAGGTGCAGGCAAACGGGGTCGACGACAACGCGAACGGCCTGATCGACGAGAACAGGACCCACACTCCATTCGCCGGAGAGGCCGTGTTCAACGTTGGGGTCGGATACGCGGACAGAATCGACAATGACGGCGACGGTGAGCAGGCAGGCCCCGTGGTCACGCTGGAGATGATTGCGGCGGCTTCCGCCAATTCCTACCAGCGCTGGCCGCCGAGTCCAGGAAACGATGCCATTTCTACCGGACTCGACGGACGGCCCATAGTCGGGCTGATCGGGGTCGGGGAAGATGATCAGGGGCTGGCCTTTGCGGACGGAATCGACAACGACGACTCAAGCGTCAATCCGACAGGACGATATCCGCTCCTCTCCGAAGGGGATTCGCCCGTAGTCACGCAGGAAATGGTGGATGCCGCCTCCTCCGATCCCTACGGCCGATTCAGGATCGAGGGGACCAATATTATCCTCTATGCGCTCGGCGCGGAAGACCTAGGCAAGGCCTACGCGGACGGTGTGGATAACGACGGCGATGGCGCGGTCGATGAGGGCATTGACGAGGGCATCGACGAAATGATCGATGAGGGTCGCGACGATGGAATCGACAACGACGGCGACTGGCGCAGCCTCCAGGATGACGTCGGGCTGGATGGTGTGGCGTTCACCGGAGACGCAGGCGACGGCGATGGTGTGCCCACGACGGGCGCGGGCACCGGCTTCCCGGGAGAACGCAACATCGATGTCACGGACGTCTCGGAGTCGGACCAGATTGGTATCACCAACGTCCAGATCATCCCAGCCTTCTTCCTGAATCTCGACGCGCAGAGCGATCGTTTCCTATTCAATTCGTTCATGCTGCCGGGTGATTTCGATATCGATGTGCCTCCTCCCGGAGAGAACGATTTGGTCGTGTCCAGCGGCTTGTTCCCCCTAAAGGCGGGTCAGACGGAGCGTATCTCGCTGGCCATAATCCTGGGCATCACAGAAGACGAGGTGTTGGGCTCCCGGGACAAGTCGCTGCAAGCCTACCTGGAGGACTACCAGTTTGCCCAGGCTCCGATCACTCCGGTGCTTTCCGCTGTGGCCGGAGACAGCAAAGTCACACTTTACTGGGATTCCAAGTCAGAGGATTCCTACGACAATTTCCTGGCCGGCCTCGGCCGGAATCCGAACGACTTCGAAGGCTACAGGGTTTACCGGGCCACGGATCCGGCGTTCCTCGATGCACTAACCATCACGGATGGATTCGGCAACGCCCTGCTTCGCAAGCCCATCGCCCAATTCGACCTGATCAATGGCTTCGAGGGTTTCCATCCGGTCGATGTGAATGGGGTCCAGTTCTACCTGGGCAACAACAGGCAGGATGAAGGCGAAGATGCCCAGGGATTGGCCCATAGTTACGTGGATACAGACGTCACTAACGGGATTCAGTACTTCTACGCGGTCACGGCCTACGACTTCGGGTCCACCATCGACGATATCCCGCCCACCGAGACGCCAATCCGAATTCAGCGCATGGCCGACGGGACCATCACCACGGGTCGGAACGTGGTGGCCATCACAGCGGCGGCAACGGTATCAGGCTTCGTCGGGGCAGATCTGAAGGACCTGGCGCGGGTCACGGGGGCAACTACATCGCGTATCGGATACGACATCCTGGATCCGACTGTTCTGCAAGACGGTCATCGCTTCCGAGTGAGTTTTGAGGATACGCTCCGCTTGGGGCGGTCAAGTTTCCCGGACACGCTGACTACAAAGACCTTCACTTTGGAGAACATCACGGCTGGTGAGGTCCTGCTGGACCGTTCAGAAGCGTTCAAGGACGGGATCGAGTTTCCGATCTTCGATCGATTCGAGCGTCCCATTGGCTTCAGCCTGAGTTTCTTCCTGGAGCCGTTCATTGTGCTGAACAAGTCAGCATCCGGGTGGAGCAATCCTGCCGTCTACCCGCCGACTCTGGAACCGTATCTGTCCGCGGGATTCTTGAAAGGCCTACGGAATCCGGCAGACTACAGGGTTCGACTGGTGGGAGCGGGACAGGGTCAGTCCATTGAACTGCCCGTGGCGCGGCGCTTGACGCTGCCCGCGCGGCCGACGAACGTAGAGGTCGTTCGCTTGAACCCCGATGGAACCGAGACTCCGGTGGACTACGCCTTCTGGGATCTGACCGGTCCGGACTTCATAAGCTCCACGTCGACGGCCCCAGCTAGCTTCACCGCGGATCCGGCCATCGGCGAGAGCGACCTCCTGATTCTTTTTGAGCCCCAGGTAGGGGGGGCGGAATCGGATCGAATTGTGACCTGGAGAATCGGGATGAACTTCGTGTTCTCCTCGGCCGAGAGCCCATCGGAGGGAGATGTCCTGGACGTGATCACCCGGAAGCCGTTCCTGTCCTCCGATACGTTCGAGTTCATCACGGCGGCGCCCACTGTCAATTTGGTGAATCCGGATTCGCTTCTGGCGCTGGTTCGGGTCGTCCCCAACCCGTACGTCGTCACGAATTCGTTCGAGCCTCTAAATCCGTTTGCCACCGGTCGGGGTCCGCGGCGCATCAAGTTCATCAATCTGCCGCCAGAAGCGACGGTCCGAATATTTTCGATTAGCGGGCGGTTGATTACTGAACTCCAACATGATGTCGGTTCGAACGACGGCATGCTTGACGATCCGCTGTCGGCCGCGCGCCTCATGGACGGATCCCTGGATTGGGATCTGGAGACCGATGACGGACTCACCGTTGCCTACGGTGTCTATCTGTACCACATCGAAGCGCCAAACTTGGGCGAATCGACGGGGACATTCGCCATCATCAAGTAGCCTCGCAATCATGAACACAATCAGACGCTCAGTCTTCCTGTTCGCGGTCTTCGTGCTGCTAGGTGACATCGACGTCAGTGCGCAGTTCGATCAGGCGACGCGCAATGTGACCAAGAGGGGAACGACGGCTGCCGACTTCCTGAGCATTCCTGTCGGAGCTCGGGCGACGGCCATGGGGAACGCGGTCACGGCCCTGGTGGACGATGCGACCTCCGCGTACTGGAACCCGGCCGGTCTCACCGCCATGCCGGGCGGCGGTCTTGCGGTGGAAGGCGCCGAGTGGCTGGCCGGCGTCAGCTTCAATTTTGTCTCGTTGGTACTTCCGGTAGGTGGCGGAAAGGTGGCGGTCGCGGTAACCTCGATGCGGACCCCGCAAATGGAAGTGACCACGATCAACTCGCCCAACGGCACGGGAGAGACCTTCGATGCGGCCTCGTATGTCGTTTCCTTGAGCTACGCACGGGCGCTCACGGACAGATTTTCCATCGGCGCCTCCGTCAAGACCATCCAAGAGCGCATCTGGAACTCCTCGTCTTCGAGCATGGCTGTCGACATCGGGACTCAGTTCGTGACCCCGTTCCGAGGCATTCGCCTGGGAGCCTCCATCACAAATTTCGGGGCGAAGCTTCAGCTGGCCGGCGACGATCTCCTCGTCAGAGTCGACATCGATCCTGCCAATAGGGGCAACAACGAGAGTAATACCGCTTTCCTGCGGACGGACCGATTCGACCTCCCGCTGACGATGCGCATTGGTTTGGCCGGAGAAGTCTACCAATCAGGCGCGTCGAGGCTCACACTCGCGATGGAGGCCCTGAATCCGAACAACAGTGAACAGTACCTAAACATTGGCGCAGAACTCGGCCTGCTGAACGATCTCGTGATGCTTCGGGGAGGGTACAGTGAGATTCTCCTTGCCAACGCCGTGCGGTCTTTCACCGCGGGCGTCGGGATTCGATACAGATTTGCGCCTCTTGATTTCGCTTTCGATTATGCGTACGAAGCTCAAGAGTATTTCGCGGACGTGAATCGGATCACTCTGGCAATCAACTTCTAGCACGAATATGCGCCGCTCGCGGCGCACCATAGGAACATCATCAACACCCACAATCAGAGGACCCAATAATGCAGACCTCTACTAAGCTACAATTTTGGCCAAAATGTCGGCTAAAATGTTGGCTGGCCGCAGCCATCATCATATTCGGCGTGACCGGTACTGCCTCCGCGCAGCGGACAGTCACGCTGAGGCTCAACACGGCGACCGCGCCCGATACGCTGAATGCGATGGACGACATCCAGATTCGCGGCCAGCTTGGGAGCGGGACAGCGCTTCCCGACGGAGGCGTAATCGACTGGAACGATGGCACGACGCTTCGGCCGACCAATATCGGCGGAGACCTTTGGGATATCTCGTTCCAGATTCCCGACAACGACGCGCTGCAGTTCAAATTCTACGCTGACCTGCTTGAGCAGGACGGCGTCGGAGGCTGGGAAGACGGCGACAATCACGGAATCGATGCGGGTACTGGAGACGTCGATCTAGGCACCCATTATTTCGTGAAGGGAGCCGGACAGGCGTATGACTGGACACCATTCGAGACCCCTGCCGGCATGGTCGGTGTGCAGTATCGCGTGTACATGTGCACCGTCGACGGGGCCAATGACCTCTACGTGCCCAGCAATCAGAGCATGATTGTCGGCGTCCGTGGAGCGCCGGAGCGCGGAGTCGTCGACTGGGGAGCCACCAATGTGGTGCTGACCCAGGAAAGTGACACCGAAGGCGCTCCAGGCTGGGACATCTGGTCAGGATTCGCCTACTACGACGAGGCCGAGATTGGAAACGAGCAGGAATACAAGTACGTAGTCGAGACCGGCAACGTCGGATGGGAAGACTCGGACAACCGGAAATTCACCATTCCGCCCGCGGACTCTACCCTAAGCTGGGTCTACTACGGCAACGACACGCCCACGGAGTGCGCGGTGCAGCCCGCACTCGCCACCGTCATCTTTGCCGTCGACCTGACCCCGCTCCAGGAGATCGGCATTTTCGAGAAGGCCCGTGGAGACACGCTGCAGGTTCGTGGCGGCTTCAATGGCTGGAATTGTGACAATCCTGATGATTGCCTCCTGCTTCCGTTCCCGGGGACCAACATCTTCGAGGCGGCCGTGCCTGTCATCGCTCTTCCGGGTAGTGATGCGCCGTACAAGTTTTTCATCGACTTCAATGATGAAAACTTCCTGGAAGACTTCGGTGTCCTGCCGCCGTCTGGCTGGGAAGAGCCACTCTCAACGACGGGCGCAAACCGTGTATTCACCTTTGAGGGTGGAACCGGCGAGCAATTCCTCGGGGACCGTGGGTTCAATGACATCCATCCCGGCAATATTGTGGGTGATGGTGTCTCCGTGGATGTCACGTTTAACGTGGACATGAGCGGGGCCGCAGCCGCCGCGGATCCGTTTGATCCGGCGCTTCACACGGTGTATCCCTCTCTGACGGGAGACGCCATCTGGGCCTTCACCCAGGGTATTGAGCGCGCAAGCGACGGAGTCGGTTTCAACACCGACGCTCGTCACGCTATGAGCGATCCAGATGGAGACGGTGTCTATTCGGTAACCATCACCGTGAATGGCCCGACGTATTCGGCGCTGCAGTACACCTTCGTCTACGGTGTCGACAATCTGACGCTAGCCGGAACCGAAGCCGGTGGCGGTTTCGACGGCCTGGGTCGTCGTCGTACGCGCTACATCCAACCGAATGCGGATGGCTCCTGGCCTGGCTCTCAGGAATTTCCGGTAGAGGTATTCACGCCGGAGGGAGACCTCCCGTTCGAGAACAACCCGGGCTCGCCCGTCTCAATCGACGACATTGGCGATGAGCTCCCGCAAAGGGTGGCCCTGGATCAGAACTACCCGAATCCCTTCAATCCGACTACCGCGATCGAGTACAGCATCGACACGGCATCGAATGTGAAGCTTCAGGTGTTCGACATCCTGGGTCGCGTCGTTGCGACGCTGGTAAACGGTCAGCAGCCGCCCTCCACCTACCGCGTCACCCTCGACGCAACCAACGGTACCTACATCTACCGCCTGTCCACGCCTCATCAGACGCTGACGCGGACGATGGTGCTCATGAAGTGATGATTGCGGGCGGTGCGTGCCATGACACGCGCCGCCCACATTCGGTCGGAGGGTGATCGCTCTCCGGCGCATTGTTGGGGGCCGGCCCGCGCGCGAAACGCTCGCGGCCCGGCCCTTGACGTTATATCGGATCGCATGAATCGAGTATTACTCTTGCTGTTGGGTTCCGGACTGGTGCTGTCTGCATCCGGGCCGTCTGCCTCCGGGCAAGCGGTGGACGTCACGTTCCGATTTGTGCCAAGCGGCGTCGTGGAAAACGCCTTTGTCCCAGGTAGCTTCAATAGTTGGGGGCAGCCCTATACGGGGGGGAACGCTTGCATCGCACCGGGGCATGATGCGCAGATGGAGTTCGTTCGTTTTCAGAACTACTGGCGGCGACAGGTTTCGCTGACGGTTGGTACCCGGTACGAGTACAAGATCCAGGTGCACCGGAGTATCGCCGGCACGGATTGTAGCTGGTTTTCAGATCCCCTGAACCCGATAACGGCCGGAGCGAATGACAATTCGGTCCTCATGGTCACAGACCCGATGGTGTTTCAGTTGGCCGAGGAGCCAGGTGGCGACGGGCTGGTCCGCTTCATGTCGGCGTCGCTCGTCTCCACTCAGGACATCACCTCAATCAGTTACACCGTGAACGGTGTCGTGGCCACGGACGGTCTCACGCACTACGACGCTCCAACCGGAGTATTCCGCTTCCAACTGGATCGTGATGTAAGAGCCGGCGCGCAATTCGGTCTCGAGGCCACCGATGCCACCGGTCGAGTGATGACCGCCGAAATCGGCGAGTTGCAACCGCCGGTGGAATGGCTTTCTGGCCCTTTTGCCACCGTCGAAACCACGGTCGAGTTGCAGGCCTTCATCACACGATTGGACGGCTCAATCGACCCCTCTGTGACAGGTGCTCAGGTCCTGAGGGAGGGCGGCGGGCAGTCTTTCGCTCCGGTGACTGACGGGCTGGTCGCGGTCAGCGCCTCGCTGGATATAGGCGAGAATACTTTCAGGTTGGAGGCTACCGTCGAGGGACAAACGTTCACGTCGGAGCCGATCACCGTTACCAGGAGACTGCATCCGCTGGCCGCGCACATGGTGGATGCATTCATTGATGGCGCCGGATTCAACTTCGATATCGGCCTCGCTCCTACGCTATTGCTTCCCGCTGTGTACCAAGTGGCGTGGTCGCTTGACGAGACGCTCAGCACCACTGAAGCTACCTCCTGGTTCGCGTCCGATCTGGCGGCCACCGGCACCGCCGCTGGTCCGGGAGAGCTGTATTTCGACGTCGACATCACCAGCGATGGCGCTCTGGTGGATCAGCTCCGGGTCGCGGTGCTGGTAGAGGAAGACGGCACCGCCCGCGCCTTTCGCAACGAAGAAAACGCGTCTTGGACCAAGAACGCCGTGGTCTACGAGATATTCGCCCTCAAATTCGGGCCTACCTCATCGGGGACCGTAGCCAACCCCTCCAATCGGTTTCGCCAGATCACGGATGAACTGGACTATATCGCGGATATGGGCTTCAACACGATCTGGTTCATGCCCATCATGCGGAATCGAAATGGGATGACGGCCGTCGGTGCCGGCTACAATATCATCGACTTCAAGGCGGTGGATGAGCGGTTGGGATCGGCGGACGATTTTCGCGCCTTGGTTGCCCGCGCACACGAGTTGG
>CAYXSE010000179.1:0-8214 GCA_964466675.1 uncultured Rhodothermales bacterium
ATTCTTGTCAATGATGGCGATGGTAACCATCGGGGCATCCAGAATGGCCTGCCGGATCTTGTCAGCGGCGTCTACCAGTCCGCCGAAGGTGTCCACGCGGAAGATGACCGCTGCGGCCTCCCGCTCCTCGGCATCGGCGAGAGCTCGCTCGATGTAGGTCGCCAGACCGTTGTCGATCATCCCATCCACGGGGACTACGAATACAGGGCCATCACCCAGCGCAGGGACCCAGGTGAAGGATGCGGTCTGGGCGTTCGCACTCGGCATGCCGACCAGTGCGGCCGCGAGAGCTAGGAAAATGATCGGGGCTTTTGGGAGCATGCGTCTCATACGGCGCAAGGGACTCGGTGGTTCGACGTCGACCCTCAAGGGTCGATTATAACGGGTGTCCCGACATGAATCCAGTCCCAAAGGCGATCGATCGCGTCATTCTCGATGGCGATACAGCCCTGTGTCCAGTTGTCCCGGCGCCCGGTGCCTTCTCCATGGATCTCGATCCACCCTCCGAGGGGCGTGTCCATGGGAGGCATCGCAAACGCGCTGTCGGCGTTCAGAATGGCGTTGTACTGGTTTTCGGTGATGAGGCTATCGCGAAGTCCCCGCACGGCATCCTCGCGGTTGGGGTAGTTGAGCACGAAGGCGCGGTGGAATTGACTGTTCGGATTCTTTCGCACCACGTGGAAGACCCCGTTCGGCGTTCGCCAATTATCCGGATCGTCAGGAGCACCACGCTTGATCTTGTCCGAGAAGAAGTTATAACCCAAGTCTGCCGGCAGCCGTTGAACCAGCGTCTCGCCCCGGTAAACGAATAGCGTATGCTCCTTCTTGGAGATGCGAATCCAGACGTTCGAAATCTGATTCGGTCGGACCAGGCCGCGGGCTCCGTCCCCGGTTCTGACCTCGGCCCAAAGAGGGCCCTTTTCTACCAGATAAACGGGCTCTCGAAATTGGAGCGCGATGTACGGTTGCGTCGAGTCGGCGGTCTGATACATGGTGACCCCATCCTCGACCGCATAGTACAGTTGACTATCCGGCAAATCCTGGGCAGACACGCTCCCGGCAATCGCAAGGAGAGCTAGGAATAGGTTTTGTTTCGCTCGATGCATTCCAGGTAGGCTTCAAGGACTCCGTCGGCATGTCTGCCCTTGGTAACCGTGTCGGCGGCCTCTTTTACTTGATCTGTGGCATTCGCGGGGGCAAAAGAGGTTCCGACCAGCTCCAGTCCCCCAAGGTCGCCGTTGGAATCCCCGATAAAAGCCATTTCGGCTACCCCGATTCCCAGTTCTGAGGCCAGCCAGGTCAATCCCTCCCGTTTCGTCAGTCGCTTGGACATGATATCGATAGAAATGCTCGTGTGGGCCACCGAGAACCCCGGGTGATTGACTCGCACAAATTCAGTAACGAAGCCCAACTCTCTCTTGATTTCGATTTCATCGGCGCCAATCAAGCCGGCCTGGGTGTGCTTCCCCCGATCCACGGAGAGCGAAGTGGTTCCGATGCGGGATTCGAGCCAATGTTTGATGTCAGCGACAGATTTTTCATCCTCTACTCCGAAATCTGGATGCCACCTTCTTGACCCGGAGACGGGGTCGTACATGCCGCCTCCGGCCTCGAACAGAAATGGTAGCGCCCCGCCCAGGACCTGGGCCATGGCCTCGGCATAACCCAACGGTCTCCCGGTGCAAAGCGTAAAGGCCGGTGGTTTTTCGGGGACGCGCGGGATGCGACCAGCGGAGGCGAGTTCTCGGATCCGGCCCAGGACCTGGAGATCAAACGGCTCGTACGGCTCAGAGAGGCACCCGTCGATGTCCGATACAAATAGTCGGACCATGGGGAGTGGCTAGCTCAATACTTCAGTCAGGTTGTCGATCAGGAGATCAGAGATCCCCATGGTGCTGAAGCCTCCGTCGTGATACAACGTCTGCATGGTGACCATGCGCGTGTAGTCACTGAGGAGCGACACGGTGAAGTCAGCACAACTGTCTGCATCGGCGTTGCCCAATGGCGCGATGCGATTGGCGAATTCGAACATGGAGTCGAATCCTGAGATGCCAGCGCCGGCCGTGGTCCGCGTCGGGCTCTGCGAGATGGTGTTCACGCGGACTCCCCGGCTGCCGAGTCTCGCTCCGTAAGAACGAACGATACTCTCCAGAAGCGCCTTCGCATCCCCCATCTCCGAGTACTTGGAAAACGTACGCTGGGCTCCGATGTAGGACAATGCGACGATGGACGCGCCGTCATTTAGCGCTCCTGTGGTTTCGGCGGCATGAATGATCCGGTGAAGAGAAATCGCAGAAATCTCCAGCGTCTTGAGGTACCAATCATAGTTGAGATCCTCGTAGGCTCGCTTCCGGCGAACGTTCATCCCCATCCCGATGGAGTGGACAATGAAGTCGACGCCACCGAAGGATTCCTTGGCCCCCTCGAAAACGGCCGCAAGTTCTTCGTCGCTTGTTGCATCCGCCCAAATCACGGGGCTGTTCGTTCTCTCGGCAAGCTTTTGCAATAGGCCGAGCCGCTTGGCTACCGCAGCGTTCGAAAGAGCGAAGCGGCCTCCCTCACGATGTACGGCTTCCGCAGTCTTCCATGCGAGTGATGAGTCGTTTAGTGCGCCGAAGATTACTCCAGACTTGCCTTCCAGGAGGCCGTGTGCCTTTGTGGCCATGAACAGATCGATTGTTGCAGCACGGAGGATACGGATAAAATCCGCCACTCATCTTCCTCTGCAAGGACGAAATGGCTTGGGAAACAGTCCTTGATGGCCGATACGATCAGGGACTAAGCAGCCCTGTCTGTCAGCTGGGCATGGTGAGAGAGGAATCCTGAAACAGAACGAGGCGTAACGAACGGCGATGTACCGCATGTTTCGGAAGTTGGTTCACGATCAGAGACCATACCTGGTTACTGCGACCTTGCTGGTCGTGGTACTGATTGCTGCACCCGGCTGTAAAGCCCCCGGATCTCCTGGTGGACCTTCTGCGGAGGAAACGGCCAGCGCCGACACGATGGCGACGCTCTTGACGGGTGTCGATGTTGCATCGTTCAGAAAGGCGTTCGGGAGAATCTCCGACTACGCTTATACGCGCTACACGAGGACGGAACAGTTTGACACGGATGACTACCTGGTGGCCTACCGGGAGAAGGTCCTTCGGAGTTCAGAGGAGGGAGGAGTGCGATCGATACGGGTGGAAGAGTCTGACTCGGCGGGCACATTCGATTTCGGCTTCTTCGATCGGTTTACCTCCACCAACGTCTCTGAGATCAGTCCCGTCGACCTGATTCCTTTTCTGCTGCCCGATGATCCGGCGTACATGAAGCCGCGAAACCGGGAAAAGTATGAGTGGCACTACCTTCCGGACACGCTGCTCTGGGATACTCAGGCCCAGGTGATCGAACTGCGTGCGCGTCCTTTTGCTGGGGATGGGCAGAATGTCCGGCGAGTCCGTCACTATGTGGATCGAACCACCAATCAGCTAATCGCCATGTATCTGGAGCGCATCGACCTGGCGTTGCTCTTCCGGGAAGAGAGCCGATTCTGGGTGCACATGCGGAGGGCCGAAAGTGGGCAGCTGGTGCCTCACAACACCCGGTTCCACACCCATATCAAGACGCCATTTCGAACAGACAGCAAGTTCAGGACGGTCTCAACCTACTACGGAATTGAGCCCCTGACCGGCCCGGGCATCGCGCAAACGATGGACACGGATCGGGCTGAAACGGAGGACTAGCTCGGCCTGAGAGTGATGCCTACCAAGCTGGGCGTCTAGTGGAACCATCGTTCCAGCTCCGGGCGGGAGGCCAGCACGGCCAGTCGAGGATCGCTGATAAGTTGACCCGGGGCCAGTACACCGGCTTCGAGGGCAAGGGTCAGGAGCATGGCCGCGGATTCCTGGCGGTCCATGGCGACGAAGACACGCGCCAACTGCCGAACGGCCCCCGGAAGCGTTCCGTCGAGCGCGTAGGCAAGTCTGGCGTAAGCCTCGGCTTGGTCTAGATTTCCCAACATTTCCGCGTTGAAGGACAGTCGGATGTGGAGGTCCGCGTCATCCGTAATAAGCGAAGCAGCCGTGTTCAGGGCTTCTTTGGACTCCTCGAGGAATCCCGCAGCCCGGAAAGTTTCGGAGAGGAGGAGATGAGCTTCACCGTCGGACGGCTCAAGTTGGACGGCGAACCTCGCGTCGCTCAACGCCTGCTCGGGACGGCCCAGATCCAGGAGCACCTTGGCCCGAAGGAGTCGGGCTTCCGCATCATCCGGCAGTACCGCGATGACACGGTCCAGTCGTGTCTTGGCCTCGTAGCTACTGGATCCGGTACGGAAGGCGCGCTGAGCACGATGGAATTCAAGCTTGATGTCGGGCGGGCGAACGACTTGCGCCTCGGCCTCGACCGGAAGGCCGGCAAGACAGACAACCAAGAGAATCAGTGCGATTTTGTGGGACATACCTTAAAAAAGACTCGGGAAGCACCCCGGTCGTGGAGTATCGTGTGCCCCGGCACTCTTATCAAGTCACTCGGAGCTATTGTTGGACTGGGTTGAAACCGCGAAAAGGATTCTGACAACCCGGTACCTGGGTCATGTATTCGAGGCCCATGAGAAGGTTCGCTCGACAAATCGGAGGGCCATGGAATGGGCGGCTAGCGGCGTCGATAGCGGGGCCGTTGTTGTGGCCGATTATCAGACTGAGGGCCGGGGTCGCTTCGGTCGGAGTTGGGATGGAGGAAACGGAGATTCGCTCCTTCTCTCCGTGGTCGTTCGCCCCACCATTGGTGCCGAATATCTCGGCCTGCTTCCCTTGGCTGGCGGACTGGCCGTCGTGGACTCGGTCCGCTCCCAAATTCCCTCCAAGTTGGTGGAATTGAAATGGCCCAATGATCTGCTGGTACAAGGCCGAAAGTGTGCCGGAATCCTCGTGGAGTCTGTGATGGTATCGGGGGCCGCTGGAGTCCGGAGCTTCCAGGCCGTTATCGGGATTGGGATCAACGTCAATCAGGAGGTGATGCCCGACTCCCTTAGCGAGTCCGCGACATCTTTACGGATTGTGAGAGGGCAGATCGTGCCCAGAGCACTCTTGCTGGCCGGCTTGTTGGAGTGTCTTGAGGTTCGGCTGGATCAGCTGGAACGGGATCCGGAGAGCCTGGTCGCGGACTACCAACCCGCTCTGTCCGGATTGAATCGCGAAGTGGTCGTGTCCCAGGCTAACGGCGACACGATCCGGGGGACTTCACTCGGAGTCGATGCGACCGGCGCGCTCAGGGTCTGGACCGAGGCGGGGGAACGCGTGTTCACTGCGGCAGACGTAACGCTTAGCCGGCAACTGAATTGATCCTCGCCATCGATATAGGTAACACCAACTCCAAGATGGGATGGTTCGATGACGAGGGAGTCGCGAAACTGGATCGCGTTGAGACGCAGGGGCTTGTGGCACATTTGGGGTCTTGTTCGCTAGACGCCGTTGACCGCATCGGAATAGCATCGGTCGTGCCCGGTGTCTGCAGCCAGGTCCTCAGGCTGATCGGGCACCGAGACCCGTTCCTGGTTTCGCACCAGATGCGACTTCCATTCCAAATGGCCTATCGCACTCCAGAGACCCTCGGCAATGACCGCCTGGCAGCCTCGATCGGGGCTTGGTACGATCACCGGTGCCAGGATCGGCCTGTCATCGCGATTGATGCCGGGACGGCGGTGACCATGGAACTCATATCCGCGGACGCCACGTACCTCGGGGGCACCATCGCCCCTGGGCCGACCCTACTGGATCAAGCGCTTCAGACGGGCACGGCTCAACTCCCGCCTGTCGAGACGTCGCTCCCGGAGTCCGCGGTTGGAAAGTCCACTTCGGAGGCGATCCGCGCTGGAATCATGTACGGCTTCGTCGACTCAGTTGCCGGCATGTTGTCAAGATTGACCCGGGAAACCGAGGGTCAGCCCGTGGTGGTCGCGACCGGAGCGTGGGCCGTTTTGTTGGCCTCGCAGATTCCTGAAATCGATGTGGTTGATCCAACCCTGGTCCTGAAGGGCGTTGTCAGGTCGATGCGACTGAACCCTGCCTGACGACCGCGTCACGCATGGCCGTTTTGAGGTGTCCGACAAGAACCTCGATGGCCAACCTATTGTGACCGCCTCGGGGCACGATGATGTCTGCGTTTCTGATAGATGGCTCGACGAACTCCAGATACATGGGGCGGACCGTGTGTTCGTATTGGGTAAGTACGGCATCGATCGATCTCCCCCTTTCAACGATGTCACGGCGGATTCGCCTGGAGAGTCGAATGTCGTCGTCGGCGTGAACGAAAATCTTCAAGTCCAGGCGGTCGACCAACTCGGGATACGCCAGGACGAGAATTCCCTCGACGATGATCACTGGGCGAACTTCGACGGGCTGCGTTCGGTCTGTCCTCAGGTGGAGCGTGAAATCGTAGACGGGTTTCTGGATCGTCTCTCCCGCTTTGAGTCGGTCCAGGTGCTGGCAGAGGAGTGAGGTCTCCAGCGCGTCCGGGTGGTCGAAATTCTGGGCGATCCGCTCCTCAAGCGGCAGGTCGGAGAGGTTCTTGTAGTACGCGTCGTGATCCAGGATGGCCACACAATCCGCGCCGCAACCCGCGACTACCCGCTCGACGACGGTGCTCTTTCCGGACCCGGAACCGCCTGCAATGCCTATGACCACGGGTCTCGGCTCAGCCGGTGTAGCGTGATCTGGCATGTCCGGCTAGTGCCGAATCATGGCAATATGATGGGTCCTTGAGGCTTCGTCATAGGACGATCGCTCCTCGTCGTAGGTATACCCATCCGGATGTCGCCACATGAGTAGAGGCTCCAAGTCTTCCAGCGTCTCCCGAACCACGAAGTTTACCAGCCGTCCCAGGAGTGGGACGGCATCTACCACCTCGGTCATCTGACCGGCCATCATTCGGAAGAACCGAACCTTCACCATGGACTTGTAGGTCATCTGATTGTCCCAGACGCCCTCGTGTTCCTCGGACAGGACGTTCCAGACCAACTGGTCCTTGATCGTGTCATTGATGGCCGGGGTCACTCGAGGCCGCCAGTAGTCGACCACCGGACCGATGCCAGGCACGTCGGCGTCGATTCCAAGCATGTACGTTGGGATCAGATCGTCGGGCCGCAGCAGCCCGAAAAGACCGGAGACGATCACACCTTCCTCGAGAAGGCGCCGTTGGGCTCCAGTAGGAAGCCCCGGGAAGTCCATCGCCTTGTACATCACTCCCGGAGCATAACGGTCCAGGGCTGACATCAAGGGCGCCTTGTAGATCTCACGATCCAGCTTCACCCAGCCGGCCGGGTCGCCCTCCGGCAAACGTCCAAGGATTGCGGCCGGATTCTCGGCGTGGTCGTCCAGACAACCGTGCAGGGTGTCGATAAGTGCACGCCGATCCGTGTTCAGGCTGTGGAAGAAGTTGAACGTATTCGACGACCGATAGTCGAACATGTCTGGCGCGAAGGGATTACCGCCGTCCGACTTCGGTCCTGCCGACGGAAGCAATATCGAAAAATTGGGCATCTGGTCTGATCAGCCTGTCTTTCGGTGCTCTCGCATCTCACCGATCAGGCTGTCGATGTCCTCTCGAATCTGCTGCGCCTTCTCCTCCGCATCCGCAACGAGCGCATCGCCCTCGCGTCGGGCCTCACCGTCTTCGCTTGCGTCGAGATAACTGTCGACAACCTCGGAAACACGACTTCCGAGATTCTCCAACTGATAAGCCAGCCTGCGCCGGACCTTCTTTCCCTCTTCGGGAGCGGCGATCAGTCCGAGACCGAACCCGGCGGCTCCTCCCAGGATGATACCCCATAGCCAGGCACGCGCACTCCGTCCTAAGTCATTGCTGCTAGCCATTCCTTCGAGCCATTCCTACTTATGGGACCGGTCAATCAATTATCTTCAAAAGGCCACCAGGCCAAGCCGGAAGAACAGTTTACTTGTTCTTCTTCTTGTGCCGATTCTTGCGCAGACGCTTCTTGCGCTTGTGGGTCGCGATCTTGTGTCGCTTCCGCTTACGACCACAGGGCATACTTGTAACGGGGATAGATAGAGAAAATTAACCGCTGAGGAATAATTTAGAGATCCCGTTTTTTGCGTCCAAATTCATTCCTTATGAAGAGCGCCTCAGCCGGGTCGAACGCTCTCGTCCGAAAGGGACCAAAGACCCAAGGTGGGACGTATTCCATGATCGCCTTAGCGCTCGCATAGTCGGACC
>CAYXSE010000180.1:0-8211 GCA_964466675.1 uncultured Rhodothermales bacterium
ACTCTGTCTCTCAGGGTGTCTTCCGAGCTCCTGCAACCGAACCGAGTCCCGGGCGCTGGTTTCAGCGGATTCCTTGTCCAGGGCTTTCTCCGAAAGTATTGCCATAGACACGCTGGTTGCGTTGCCGTCTCCGGAATTTGCCAACCTGAAATTCCCTCGCACGCTCCAGTTTGGTCCTGACGGAGTCCTCTGGGTGGCCGATTCCGGGGATCATAGGCTGTATTGGATGAATCCGGACGGAGAGACCGGCTTCGTCCGGATGGACTCCCTCGAGTTTCCGTACCTGGTCGGCTTTCGGGGGAATTCTCCGGTCGTGTTCAGTCCGTCCCTCGCTCGGCTGGCGGCGATTGACCTCGAGGCAATTGACCTGGTTGCAACCGCGGACTCCGTAGCGGCTCGGGTCGGGTGGACGGTGCGCACAGAGCCTGGACTGCCGTCCGACGTGCTCCAATATGCGGCGGTTTCAGACTCTCTGATTTGGCTCAAGTATGCGGCGGATGAGTTCGAGGGAAGGCTGGTCCAACTCTCGGAGGATGGTTCGGAGATCGATCGGGTGCCGCTCCCCGACCCGTTCTGGCGGTGGGCTGGCGCTCTCAGGTTGTGGAAAGGCGCTCCGCTGAGTCTGTCGGGCTATCGGCCCCAGGTATATCATGCCTCGGCAGGTGGCCACTTGGACTCTACGGCGCTCATGGGCTTCGATTCGCCAATGCTTGCCAGAAGCAGGTCTTTCTTGCGCGGAGACACGAGCCATCCGCCGCTATTGACGCCTTCCGCCACTCCATTCGAAGACGGACTTCTGGTTCTGAACATTCGAGCGGGCTGGCTTCGGGTGGATTCATACGGACACGACCTGACGTTGGACCGGGTGCTGGTGGAGCCAGATCCAACGTTTGGCCAGGAGTTCTACCCCACAGACCTTGCAGCCCACACTCGGCCGGACGGGACAAAAGTGGTGGCTGTCGCCGTCACAAAACCGAGCCCTGAGGTCCGCCTGTACCTGATCCCGCCCGCGAACTGACGGTATATTCCGGCATGTCGAGTGAGTACACGGAGGGCGACGACTTCCTCAGCGAATCGCTTCAATACCTGAAGGGCGTGGGGCCGCGGCGTGACGTCGCGCTGGCCGATGCGGGCATCCGAACGATGTTCGATCTGTTGCAGCACTACCCGCGCCGGTACCTGGACCGCTCAAGCGTGACTCGCATCAGGGACTTGTCTGCCGATTCCGGGACGATCACGATAGTTGGGCAGGTCCGGGTCACCGGATCGAGTCCCGGCCGCGGTCGCCAACGCAAGTTCGAGCTGATCGTCGAGGATGAGTCCGGTCGCATCAAGTGCGTCTGGTTTCGCGGAGCCGCGTGGATCGGCAAACTCTTCAAAACGGGCGACCGGGTTGCCTTCCACGGCAAACCCCAGGGTTACCGGGGTCAACTAAATCTGACTCACCCGGATTTCGACAGACTGGACGAAGATGGGCCGTCCCTGGATACCGGTCGAATCATCGCACTTTACCCGGGATCGGCGGGCTTGGTGAAAGCGGGCCTGACGAGCCGCGCATTTCGCCGCATCATTCACGGCCTCATCAAGGAGCACGGACTCCGGTTGAGAGATGTGATGCCGGAATGGATTCGGCAGGAGAACAGCCTCATCGATGGCCGTGTGGCCCTGAGGGCGGTGCATTTTCCCAAGACTCAGTCCGAACTGGAGTCCGCGCGCCGAAGACTGAAATTCGACGAACTGTTCTACATCCAGTTGATGCTGGCCAGGACCCGAAAGGCCAACAACTCCAGGAAGGGTCCTCGTTTTGGGTCCCGGGGACCGCTCAGCCGCCAGTTCGAGAGCGAAGTGCTGCCATTTCTGTTGACCGGCGATCAATCGAACGCGGTCAGGGAGATTCTGGCCGATACATCCACCGGGTTCCAGATGAACCGACTCCTGCAAGGCGACGTCGGCAGTGGCAAGACCGTCGTGGCTGTGATCGCACTTCTTCACGCCATCGACCAGGGATACCAAGGCGTCTTCATGGCCCCGACCGAGATCCTGGCCGAGCAGCATTTCTCGAATCTGAAGGCCTATCTGGAGCCGTTGGGCCTCCAGGTCCGCCTGTTGGTTGGGGGGCAGAAGAAGGCATATCGACGAGAGGTATTGGAGGAATTGGCCGCTGGCGACGTGCACATAGCTGTGGGCACACATGCCCTGATCGAGGACGCGGTGGCCTTCAAAAATCTCGGATTGGCGGTTGTTGATGAGCAGCACAGGTTCGGAGTGCTTCAACGGGCCAGACTCCTCAACAAGGGGGAGGCCGTGCACACGCTTCTAATGACCGCTACGCCGATTCCGCGGTCACTCGCCATGACGGTCTATGGAGATCTGGATTCTACTGTGATCCGAGAAAAGCCGGCCGGCCGACTACCGGTTCACACTCGGCTTCGGTACGAGAACACACGCGCCGAGGTGTATGAGGAGGTACGCGGACATCTCCGACTGGGCCATCAGGCCTACATCGTCTATCCGCTCGTCGAGGAGAGTGAAAAGCTAGACCTGAAGGACGCCGAGTCGGGCTTCACGGCGCTGAAGGAAGAGTTCAAGGCCTACACCGTCGACCTGGTTCATGGCCGCATGAGCGGCTGGGAGAAAGACGATGTGATGGCGCGGTTCAAAGGCGGTCAGACCGATATCCTGGTCTCGACGACGGTGATCGAGGTAGGCGTGGACGTGCCAAACGCGTCGGTCATGTTGATAGAACATGCGGAGAGGTTCGGCCTGAGTCAGCTGCACCAAATGAGGGGCCGAATCGGTCGTGGCACCGACCAAAGCACCTGTTTCCTCATGGCAGACTACAAGAGGTCCGCCGAGGCCCGGGAGCGGCTGGAGACGATGGTCCGTACTAACGACGGGTTCGAGATCAGCCAGGCGGATTTGGAAATGCGCGGAGCGGGGGACTTCTTCGGGACGCGGCAGAGCGGCTTGCCGGACCTCAAGATTGCGGACCTGGCCCATGACCACGAGATCATCGCGCTGGCCCGGGCGGCGGCGGCGAAGCTCATCGACCAGGATCCAAAGCTGGAGGCAGCCGAAAACGCCACCTTGGCGGCACACTACAGACGGTTCTACGAAGAGAAGGGAATAGGGCTGGCCCGGGTGGGCTAGTGGCGTCGGGATTAAGTCCCCGCAATCACAGCCTGGAACGATCGGCAAGCGCGCGTTCAGGCCCTGCTCACATCCAGCAAGGTCTCAGCAGACGTAACTCCCGGCGTTCACGTGAATGGAGGTTCCGGTAGCGTGGTCCGCCAGTCCGCTTCCGAGCAAGACCACCAGCGGCGCCAGATCCTCGGGCTCTGTAAGCCGGTTCAGCGCGAGCGCGTCAATCACATGCTGCTCTCCGTATTGCTCCAGCATTTCGCCCGCCATATCGGTTCTGACCCAACCGGGAGCGATCACGAACGAGCAGATATCGTCCTTCCCGAAGGCGCGGGCGATGGACTTCGACATCGCGACTACCGCCCCCTTCGACGCCGCATAGGTGATAAAGTCGGCCGTGTCTCCGCGGAATGCCGCCCGAGACGCGACGTGGATCATGCGTCCGCCGCCGAATGTCGAAAAGTGGCTCACGGCGGCGCGCGACAGCATCTCGTAGGCCCGGACATTCACCGACATGGTCTGATCCCAGGCCCTGAGCCAATCGCCATCCGGCATCTCCGCCTTCATCTCGAGGGCGATCCCCGCGTTGTTGACGAGCACATCGACGCGCCCGAAAGCCTCCAGGACCGCACTCCACAGGTGACCCGGCCCGCCTGCCGTACTCAGGTCCGATACGAAGGCCTGGCTCCCGTTGCCGCAGGCGTCCGCGACCTCCGTTGCCGCCACCGTATTTGAGAATCCGTGACACGCCACGCGCGCACCGGCGGAGCCCATGCCCAACGCAATCGCTTTGCCGATTCCCCGGCTGGCACCGGTCACCAGTACCGTTTTCCCTGAAAGACTGATGGTCATTCTATCCGCCATTTCCACTCATGCTGGTCGCCGTCCCAGGGAACGACGGTGAATTTGATCCTGGCAAGGATACGACCATCGGCTGTTTCCACGCGGACCCGCCATCTCCCCGGCCTGACATTCTGCTTTCGGGTATAACCACGGTAGCCATGGTCGCGTCCTCCCGAAACTTCGTATCCGATCCGGTCTGATTCGGCCCAGGTGCCGTCCGCGCCCCGCCACTCCCAGACGTGGAAAATGTCCGTGTCGATGCGAGTAGGGGCAAAGACCGCCGCAAATGCATAGACCGTGTCGCCGGCGGTGTAGTGGAACTCCCTGTCGTCGCGGGTCAGGATGGCGTACCAGGGAGGCTTCCGGTATCGCAAGTGATAGTCGGTTCCAGTCTGTCTTACCTCATGAAAGATGCCTGCCTCGCGGAGCGCAAGTGGCACAGGCGGAATCCAGTTTGCGGAGTAGGCGACCTCCATGAAGAGTGCGAGAGCCAGCACCAGGCCTCCCGTCCAACGCAACTGCGTGTTCGAGAAGACGCCCTGCTTCTTGAGCGAAATCGCGATGGCGACTACAATCAGTCCGGCGAGGATGAGCCCGATGGAAAAGGACGCGTGGCCCATGTAGCCGCTTACCATCGGCACGAAGTAGACCAGGTAGGAAGCCAGGACAAAAAACAGGAGCGCCAACCTCAGTCGCGCCGAATACATTCGGCGGTGTAGAAGCTCATTGCCCACCAGAAGCGCGACCAGCAGGAACAGGTAAACGGAGGTTTCCGTCAGGGATGCGCTCTGCGAGTAGAAGAACACGAACATGCTGGCCAGGGCACCAAGCAGAAACTGGCTCGCAATGGGAAACCAGGGAGCCAGCCGGAGTAGGCCCGGGTGCTTTAGCCGGTCGGCCTCCCGAAGGGTCGCCGCGATGTCCACCGAGGCGAGAAGCATGAGGTAGACGAGGATGATCGCATTATCGACCATGGAGTCGATGCGAAAGATCGTGACCGCGTCCCACCCAACACCCGACATGAAGAACACGGCGGCGGATCGATGCGGGTGAGCATCATAGAACCCCAGCACTGATTTCGCTGGCGACGAGGTCAGGACGCCCGAAAACAAGCCCATTTCAGGCAGGCGATTTCGCCTTGGGCCGTCGCCAAAGGGGTACCGATGAGCAGGGTTCTCCGTACATCACCTTGCTGGCAACCGACTGGAGTCGCGAGATGGCCTGAACGAAGGCGGCGTTCGGCACCTTGACCGTTCCACATCCTTTCACCACCACGATGCGGTCCTTGTGCTGACTCCAGTCGTACCCATCCAGCGCGAGTAGAAAGGCCTCCCGACGGGCATCTTCGGCCGTGCCCACCGTCACGCTTTTGGCGATGCCATCGAGGACGCTCGACACCAGCATGTAGGCCCATGTAGGCACGATGGTTTCCACCGAGCAGGTGATGGCCACGAGGGCTCCCCGACACGGCTCCCAATCATATTCCTTGACGGCGAGCCGAAAGGGTTTCTCCCTCAGTATGAGCCCCGCGTGTAGGAACGGTTGCAGGTCGATAACCTGGATGGGCAGGATCTCCACCAGGCTGGCCAAATCCAGCACCTGGATTCCGGAATTCGCGACACGATTTACGATGGGCTCCAAGTCAGGCCTCCAACATCTGAAATTGTACAGCGGCCCTACCGATGGCCTGTCCTGCTTCGAGAACTTCCTCATCCGTGGTGAATCGGCCCAGGCTGACTCTGATCGTGGCACTCTTCAAGTCGGATCCGATGGCTTCGAGAACGTGACTCGGGCCGCCTAAGCCAGACGAGCACGCACTTCCTGTCGAGACCGCGAGCTCAGGAATAAGGCCGATCATTTTGGCGGTGTCTACACCGTGAAACGTCATGTTCGATGTGTTGGGGAGGCGCGGGCCTTGTGCTCCATTCACACGCATCCGCGCACCCTCCTCACGGATGGTAGCCTCGAGAAAATCCCTCAGCCGTGCCATGCGTGTTTCTTCGGAGGTGAGTTTCTCCAAGGCCACCGCCGCGGCTGCGCCCATGCCCACAATGCCCGGCACGTTGAGTGTCCCCGCACGTTTCCCTCCTTCTTGACCGCCTCCATGAATGAGTGAGTCTAGCCTGAGGCGGCGGCTCGAGCGATTGATCGAGAGGGCGCCAACACCCTTGGGCCCGTAAAATTTGTGGGCCGTGCAGGCCAGGAGATCAACACGGCTCGCATCAACAGAGATCTTGCCGATAGCCTGGGTGGCATCCACAAGGACCGGCACGTTTCGCTCATGCGCCGCATCGAGGATGTCGGCGATCGGGTGGATGACTCCGAGCTCGTTGTTCGCCCACATCGTGCAAACCAGCACGGTTTCCGAGCCGATCGCGTTGGCCACGGCGTCTCCGGTGATTCGTCCATCGCCATCCACATCGAGGACGGTGATGACGAACCCTTCCTGCTCCAGCGCCTGACAGGTATCCAGCACCGCCTTGTGCTCGGTGGCAACCGTGATGATGTGGTTGCCTTTGGAGCGATTGGCGCGGACATAACCTTTGATGCCCCAGTTCACAGCTTCGGTAGCTCCTCCTGTGAAGTGGATCCAGTCCGGCTCCGCATTCAGCAGTTCCGCTACCTGTTCACGACCGACCGTCACGGCCTCATCGGCGGCCCACCCGTACGCATGCCGCTTGGAGGAAGGATTCCCGAACTGGGTTCCGAAATACGGGAGCATCGCTTGCACCACCAGTGGATCCACGGGTGTGGTGGCGTTGTAGTCCAGGTAGATCGGGGCCGTCATGGCTTGTGAAACGGTGCGAGGCCGGGGCGGTTTCTGGATTCAGCGCGACAACCAATCACTCCAGGACGCGTAACTTGGCGCCATGAAAGCTTTCTACACCCCCATCATTCTCGCGCTGGTTCTTATCGGCTGCGATTCTACGTACGCCGAGCCCGAATCTCTGGGAACCATCGGTGGAATCGACCTGGACCTCTTATTTGAGCCGCCGGGGAGATCGCCGCGGTGATTGCTGACTGGGCGTCTCGGGATGTGAGTGTGAGGGGGTTTCAATCAGAAATGACTGATCAGGCTAGTTTCGCTGGGCGGGGCTTCCGAATTGAAATAGTATCACACCTGGTTACCGGACAGCGTCACTACGGCGCGTTCGTGATTCCGGACGGCGCGGCGGCGGGTAGCCTTCCAATCATGATGTACCTGCACGGCGGAGATGGTGGGATTTCCGTCGACGGCGAAGTCGGTTTCGTGACGCAGTTTTTCTCCGACCTGACGGACGATTTCGTCTACGTCGTGCCGTCCTTCCGAGACGAACCCCTTCGGTACGACGGGCAGGCCTGGCAGTCTGAAGGGCCAGCATCCCCGTGGAATTACGATGTGGATGATGCCATCGCTCTCCTCAATGCGGCTATCGAGCATGTTCCAGAGGCTGACGCGTCCCGAATTGCCTCCTTCGGGCTGAGCCGCGGCGGCGGAGTGGGCTTGCTCATGGCGGCTCGAGACTCTCGGGTCCAGCGTGTCGTGGAGTTTTTTGGTCCGACCGATTTCTTCGGCCCCTTCGTCCAGGACGTGACCATCGAGGCCTTGAACGGCCAACCGAGGAACTTGCCGGGACTCGACTTCATGAACGAAAACTTCCTGATCCCTCTCGCCAACGGGGAATTGCAGACCATCGATTTACGGCCCGAATTGGTGAGAAGATCGGCCGTCCTCTTCGTAGACCGCATCGGTCCCACCCAGGTGCACCATGGTCTTGCAGATACAGTGGTCCCATTCTCGCAGACGCAGCGCCTGATGGATGCCATGGACTCGGCCGGAAAGAGCGCGCCGGAGTTCGAAGGTTTTCTGTATGAGGACGGAGAGCACAACCCCATCACCCTACCCGGCGCCTTCGATCGAACGAACGCGTTCTTGCGCACGCTAGTCGACAGCTAAAACGAGCCGCTCCTCCTTTCGGCAACGCTTCGAAACCCGCCCGCCCGGGAACCCACACCCAGTACCAGGGCGTTCATGCGCCCCCAGAGCAGAAATGCCCTAGGAACGTGCCGCGTTCGTCTAGGGGTTAGGACGCCGGCCTCTCACGCCGGCAACACGGGTTCAAATCCCGTACGCGGTACAGAAGAAGCCCCGGATCACATATAGAGTGACCCGGGGCTTCGCGATTTCAGGGCTAAGAGGATTTGCACCCGTAGCGGTTCAAAGGAGCGCTGAGCGAGCGCAGCGAG
>CAYXSE010000181.1:0-8156 GCA_964466675.1 uncultured Rhodothermales bacterium
CGGTTCGATCCGGTGAATCGGGCGGTGTCAACCATGTACCAGGGCGGACGCTTACGCACGAACACCTCTCGAGGCTGCTTCTCGCGGACGACCGTCCTCACCATGGTCTTCCAATTGATGCATTCCGCCCAGGCTAAATGGCGCCGCCTCAACTCACCCAGTCACCTCCCCATCGTCGCCAAGAACATTAAATACCTCGACGGCATTCACCCATCCAAGGTCGCCGCCTGATCTACTCGGCATACACAACTTTGGGGCATATCTCGTCTACCCTGAGGGCGTACGACTCCGTGAGCGAGGCCCGTACCGCAATCGCTAGTTATCTCCAGTACTTCAATCGCGAGCGACGCAGCGACGCCACAGTTCGCTGGATCGGCAAACACCCGATACCGTATTCTACGCATCCAAAACCACGGCGAAAGCCGCGTAATCACCGCAGGAGATTCTACTTAAGACCCTGTCCGATTTTCCCGGACCACTTCTGCTATGCCTTCGGGCTCTGTTACCCTCTACCCACGTTTTTTGGTCCACGGAAGGCGCGGGATCATAGACCTAATCTGTGTCAACTTCGCCTTGTCCGCGGGCTTGGCATTTAACCGCTCAACAGTCTCGGCAATAAAGGCAAGGGTCAGCCCGGCAATTAAGCCGAAGAACATGGCTAAAATGAGCTTAAATCTCCGGTTGGGACCACTTGGATACCGAGCTGGAACTGGGTCTTCTATCGACGTAATAACGGGCTCCGATTTTTGGAGCTCGAAGCGAGCCTGCGTAAGCTGAGCTTGAAGCTCGGAATACAACTGCAACTTAAATGCAACCCGGCGCCGCAACTGCTCCTCCTCCAATTGTAATTGTGACGAGGCCAGGCTTTGATTGCGATCTTGGAACTCTGCTAGCGCCCGGTCGGCCTCTTGGAGATCATCTCCCGCAGAATGATACTGACCCTCCACAAACTCGAGATTGCGACGGGTCTTGCTCGTATACACCTCTTGCACCCGCAAGCGTAAGTGTTTAGCAACAAGTGAGACAAGTTGGGAAGTAATAAACGGACATGAGCCTGATGCCGAAATTATAATGAGACCAGACTCATCGTCTTCTACTGTCTCTACAGTGCCAAGAATCCAGCGAATTGCATTTTCCTCGTTTTTGGTCAAGTACTCTGAATGAGCGCCAAGGGGAGGAGCTTCTGCTGCTGTTGAGCTTACCGCACTCATTATCCTTCCAGGTAGGCCAACGGTCCACCCCCAAAATACAGTCACAATGGATCGCGATCCTCCGTTAGCTTCGCTTTCGAGGTACTCCACGAGCGATGTATTGCGGCCGATCTCGGGAAAATAAAAAGTGTCGCGCGCTACAGCGAGCCTTACCTGTCGCGATGCGACAATCTCTGGCAAAGCCCGTGTTGAGAGGCTGCCTTCCGACCCGGGCCCGGGCAAAGTGAGTCCAAATCCCCGTAGGGCAGAGGTTAATCCATTTCCAGAGACTCCGCCTTGGCCAAGTTCACTCATCACTTTCGTCGAAGAAATATAAATCGGTGCAGCCGCAAGAGCTAATAGTAGTCCGGCGCACGCGAACGCTGAGAAGGTCCAAAGCACGATTCGCCTCCTCTTTCCTATCAGAATTAGGACGTCCAGTAGACTGACTTCCGTGTCTTCTCGATCGTCCATTGGCAAGCGGGGGTCTTGGCTTAGAGGCATCGGAGATGGCGGCCGGCCCGGCCGGTTAGTCTGGCGGATGTGACAACTGGAGTCAGGAGTTTGTCAACCCGGATACGACAGCTCGTGTGAAGTCAGGGTTTCACGAGGTAATACCTGTTCGATGACGCACTGAAACGGATATCCAGTTTGTGGAGTTCAAGAAATTCATCAATCGCTGATACGGCTCCTGGCCAAGTAGATGCCGTGTTCTTGTACTCATCGAACGCAACAATGCCTCCTGATACTACTGATGGCCAAAGTGATTCCAGGCAGATTCTGTACGACTCATGTAGGTCTACGTCGAGATGGAGCAGGGCAATTCTGTCGGGCACTTTCTCGGACAGTGTCGAGTCGAAAAAACCTTTCACCAGAACGACTCTGTCTAAAACATCCTGGGAGAATCCACCAATTGATCGAAGTCGGGCTGCGATCAATTCCGGCGTCGCTACTTTCCATTCTCCCAATGCTGGCCTCCTCGGCCCGTTGTCCTGGCCCGTCGGTTCCGGGAATCCCTCGAAAGAGTCGCAGCCGAATACTATCCGTCCACGGCCCTCGTACTCAATGCAATGGCACAATTGAATCAGTGAGTGGCCGTGTCCAACACCACACTCTACGACAGCACCCTCCACATCAGCTACCTGGTTAAATAGGTCGTGGAAATACAATAGGTGCCGTAGCGAACCGTGATGCGTTGTGAAACGGTAGGCTCTCCTATTGAAGAGTTCGAAACCAAATCGAGCAAGAATGCTCTTTGCAATGTCCATAGTTCCTTTTAAGGTGGCGAACCACTTGACCTTATCCCTACGCAGCCGGACGAAATACGGGTGGACTTGTGGTGAGAGAGTCTTTAATCCAGCCCTCTGCGTGAGCGCGAAGCGCGGCGCCTCGTGCACCTCAGACCAAGTCGGAGCCCCGAATTACTTGTTTAGCCATCCTGCCACCCCGAGTTGTTTCAGGCCCGGCCAGTCGGTTATAATATAAACCACATCTGCATGAATACCGCAAGTTGCCTGACTCTGTGGTCGGCCAATCAACCGCGAAGCTGCGACAATGTCATGGCAAAAACCGCTTCATTTCGACGTGTGAATAGACCTTTTCGCCCGTTGCCGATCAGAATTGAGGTGCTAATTGTCGTCCATCACAATCTGGACAAGTGAGCTCTTAGGCAATCCGTGATGAAACTGATGTCTTGACTGGTTAGGTCGGGGCCCGACGGCAGGCAAAGCCCGCGATCAAAAATATCATCACAAACCCCGGATACTGTCGATGGATAGTGCTGATACACCGGTTGCTGATGCATAGGCTTCCACAGATGCCGGGACTCGATTCCCTGGGCTCGGAGACTACTAATACAATGGTCCCGTTTTATCGGATTCGCACTTCCCAAAGTCAGGCACGTGAGCCACCGGTTTGAAGTGCCCCACTCCGGTTCGGGCATGAACAGGACGGACTCGCCCTGGAGCTTCACGCTGTAGTCTTCAAATACTTCGCGTCGTCGCTGAATGCGACGCGGAAGATCTTGCAACTGGACCCTCCCGACGGCGGCAAGCAGGTTGCTCAGGCGGTAGTTGAAACCCACCTCTGAATGCTGATAGTAAACCTCCTCATCCCGAGCTTGTGTAGAGAGTTTCCTCACACGTTCGGCAATCTGAAGGTCCTTGGTCACCAACATTCCTCCGCCAGACGTGGTGATTATCTTGTTCCCGTTGAAGGAAAATATACCAGCCTCTGCAACCGCGCCTGCCATTCCAAGTCTGTGGAAAGCGCCAAGTGCTTCTGCGGCATCTTCGACTATGGGCACACCGTATCGATCACTCAGAAAGAGCAATGAGTCCATGTCGGCCGTTTGCCCGTAAAGGTGCACAACGACGATCGCTGCGATCTGTCGTCCGCCGTTTTGTCTATCTCGTAGAAGGCTTTCCAGGAGGTTTGGGTCCAAATTCCATGATTGCGCCTCGCAATCGACAAAATGTGGGATGCCCCCCAGGTAGATGATGGGATTTACTGAGCCGCAAAATGTAAACGAAGAAACGGCGACGGTGTCGCCGGACCGGACGTGCCGCTCTAGAGCAAGATGTAAGGCCGCGGTTCCGGACGAGAGTGCCACCGCATGCCCTCCCCCGACATATTCCGCGAATTCAACCTCAAATGCATCCAGGTCCGGACCTACGGGTGCAATCCAGTTACTCCGAATTGCCCGTACCACGGCTTCTTCTTCTGCTCTCCCGGCCTCCGGCGGAGAGAGGTAGTACTTGTATTGGAACATCTTCTTGATTCTGAGAGGAAACGCGATCTAGTTACTTCCATCGAACGCTCTAACTGTAGCCTCGCCCCTCTGATTCACTCCAGTTCCCGAGAAGACGCGGCCGACAGTCCAACACAGGACCGCGAAATCCAGGGCCAAGGACTTTTTATCTACATAAAGTTGGTCCAAGCGAAGACGGCTGGCCCATGAAGCATCGTTTCTCGCTCGCGCCTGCGACAGTCCCGTAATTCCAGGTTTGACGTCGAATCGAGTTCCTTGTCTTACCGAATAGCGAGGAAGGTACTCTGGGAGCAATGGCCGCGGGCCAACCAAGGTCATTTGGCCAATCAGGATATTTACGAAGTTCGGTAACTCATCCATACTGGTCCGACGCAAGAACCTGCCGATTGGAGTTATTCTCTCTGCATCGTCCTGAAGAACCGTATCACCCCGAATCATTGAACGAAACTTGTATATCGAAAACAGGCGACCTTTGTAGCCCGTGCGAAGCTGAACAAATATTACCGGCCGTCCCATTGTCAACAGTATTGCGAGGTAAGTAACCCCGCCAACACCCCCTAGGACCGGTGCGAGTAGTATCAACACGACCAGGTCTACGGCTCTTTTTGTCAAACCCATCAGACGTCTTTTTATAGTAACCATGAGGACCTTCCAATCAAACTGTGTTGTAGCGGACAGAGTCGAAATCCATTCTTCCGTTAGGATCGGAAATTTTGTCGTGATCTACGAAAATGTCACCATCGGTATGAACATCTGTATTCAGGATCACGCAGTCATCGGCAAGAAGAGCTATTCCTCCCCGAATTCGGCCTTGCCAAGGAATGAGGATCGTGCGTTGGAGTGCGTAATAGGCGATGGTGTTGTGATCGGGACTCATTCTGTCATTTACGCCGGTGCTCGAATAGGCCAGAATACCTATGTCGCGGATGGCGCGACAATTCGTGAGCGAGTAACAGTTGGCAAGGACTCGATAGTCGGCCGCGGTGTGTGTATAGAAAATGTGCGTATCCTGCAGCACGGGCTAACGACGTTGTCTGCTCCATCAAGAGTGCACGCCCACACCGCATTCCATCTTATCCACCGAGTTGCAGCGGCCTTCTGGCCTGCCTGCTGATAAAAGGCTGATCATGCGTGTTCTTGCCATGCCATTGAGAACGGATTAATCCAGGAAACCAACCTATTCAGCTCACAATGCTTACCGAGTGAACCCCAGAATCATACTGCCCATCCCATCCGGCAACTTTGTTTCTTTACAAAAAGGATACGCCGCCTTTTCTATTTCAGGCGTACACAACTTTCGACGGTCCGGCAAAAAGGAAAAATGTTATCGGGCAAAATCAGGCGAGAATATAACGATCCTGTTCGATTTGAGATGTCGTAAAGTGCGAGCGGGCTCCGGGCATTCCCGGGAGCCCTTTTGGCGATATTTGGACCTTTGGTACGCCCATCGCGCAGTTGCTCGGGGTGGAATCATGAGGCAACTACCCGCTCGACCGCTGCTCGCCGAATGTTCAGTCCCAGCGCACGCAAGAAGGCGTGGTATCGAATGGCTTTAAGGCCGCGTACGCGGAGATGGGCCATGTTCATCTGATGCTTGTAACGGGACATCGTGGCTTCGACGCCTGCCCGCCATCGGTATTGATCTCGGAATGGCGCCTCATTCTGAATCAGGCGTTTGACCCGATTGCGGACACGCCCATGCGAGTACTGAAGACGCTTTCTTTCAAAGGCAGGACAACGGGCACTGAGTGCACACCCACCACAAATGGTACTGTCGAACCGGACCTGAAGGCGGTGTGTGGTTACACTTGTCTCGACGGGCTCTTGCCCCTGCGGGCAGCGGATTACCAGGCCCGACGTGTCGAGTTCAAAGTCTTCCAGCGTGAGTTTGCCTTGCTTCTTGCCCTTGGCCGTATTGACCGGAGCCAGCACTTCCACGCCGAAAGAGGCGGCCTCTTTCACACAGTTCTCAGATCCATAATGGGTGTCGGCCAGGAGGACCACAGGCCCCACACCGCGCGCCTGAGTATCGGAGATCGCCGGCAAAAGGGCGTCCTGATCGTGGACATTCATCTTTCCGACGGCCACATGCGTGATCAGGTTGAGTATTCCGGTGTTCCCGGCCACCCAATCCGGTCCAACGCGGCCGGGCAATCCGGTAACAATGCGGCCGCCTTATCGGAGCGAAGCGAGGGTTTTGGTTTTCAGGTGACGGGGTGGCTGGATTCGTTCTTGGGAGCGTTCATTTTTCGCAGGGAATCGCCTTTCAGTGTGATGCGGTGCGCGTTGTGGAGTACGCGATCAAGAATGGCATCTGCCAAGGTGTCATCCCCGATGGCCCCGTGCCATTCGGCAACGGGGAGTTGAGAAGTGATGATGGTCGAACGCGTGCCGCTTCGGTCCTCGAGGATGTCAAGGAGGTCGTTGCGACCGGAGCCGACGATCGGAAAAAGTCCAAAATCATCAAGGAGTATGACGCTGATCTTGGCCAGGGCCGCGACGAACTTCGGGTAGGTGCCGTCGGCGCGAGCCATGCGGATGGATTCCAGAAGACGCGACAGTCGTTCGTACCGTGCGGTGTAGCCTTCCAAACACGCCTGGTGTGCCAAGGCGCAGGCGAGATAGGTCTTTCCAGTTCCGGTGGCGCCCACGATGATGACGTTCTCATGATGCTCGATGTACCGGCACCGGGCCAGCGCCCGGATGACCGTTTTGTCGATGCCCCGTGCTGCCGAGTAATCAATATCCACGATCGCGGCTTGTTGTCTCAGGCGGGCCTTTCTGAGCCTGTTGGAGAGTTGTCGCGATTCGCGGTCACTGCGTTCACGGTCCACCAAGAGTCCGAGCCGCTCATCGAACGAGAGCGTTTCGGTCTCCGGGCTTGCTGTCTGTTCGGCGTAGGCGTCGGCCATGCCGTTCAGGCGAAGACGACGCAGTTGTTCCAGCGTGGGATGGGTAAGCATACAGGATTGTGGTTCAGGATGGTGGAGGTCAGTTGTAGAACTCAGGGCCGCGGATGTGCTCGTGGTTCGGTAGCGAATCGGGGGTGGCCTGATCGAAGAGAGGCAGACGATCCAGGCCCCGTTTGAGGATGGATTCAATGGACTTGTAGCTCACCGCTCCTGCGGCGAGCGCACGCTGGCAGGCCGCCTCGGTGCGCTTCTTGTCGTAGAGCTTGGCCAGACGCATGATGCCGAGACAGGCCCGGAAGCCCTGCTCGGGATGAGGCCGGGTCCGCATGATTTGCTCGCAGGCCTCGGCCACGGACTCTCCGGCCGACGCGGCCCACTTAAGAATCCTTTCCGGATTCCACTCGGCATAGAGGCGATGATTCGACGGCATGTGTTCGGGCACCGTCGTGTAGCCGTACTTCCGGAAGCTTCGGCGATGGCTGGCCACGCGTTCCTCTTCGTAGAAGACCTCCAGGGTGCTGACGGTTAAACGCACCGTGACCTGGCGCCGAATCAGGCGGTGGGGTACCGAATAGAAGTGCTTTTCGACTTGGATATGGTAGTTGACGCCCGCCCGGGGGCACAGCCACTCGGCAAACTCACACGGCCTCTGAGGCAGCGGCCTCATGGCCGGGCGATCGACCTCCTCGAAGTGACTCTGGCGAGACCCCTCCAGCTTCTGGAACGGGGCCTGGTTAATGGCATCGATCTCCACGGTAATGGCCTCGTTGAGCTGGGCGAGCGAGAAAAACTGACGGTTTCGCAAGCGGCCAAGAATCGCCCTTTGTGCCAAGAGTACGCCACTTTTCGAGGTGGGTTTATCTTTTGGGTGGCGAATACGGGCGGGCAGGATGGCCATACCGTAGTGCGCAGCCATCTCGGCGTAGGTGCGGTTGAGCGTCGGCTCGTAGTAGCAAGGCTTGGTGACGGCCGTTTTGGTATTGTCGGGGACCAAGACGCTTGGAGCTGACCCAAGAGCGGTCAGGGCCCGGACATGGGCCATGATCCAGTCTTGGAGCTGCTCGGTCCGGGTGGCTTCGGCATAGAGATGCGAAGACGTTCCCAGGACCGCCACGAACAGGGGGGCCTCGCGCACTTCGCCCGTCTCCGGACCGATAAACTCGGCCGGGTCGCCGCTCCAATCGACGAAGAGCTTCTCGCCCGCCTTGCGATCAATCCGCATCACCGGATCCACATGGCGTAACCACTGGCGATACCGGTCGCAGTACTGGCTGTAGCCGATGC
>CAYXSE010000182.1:0-8136 GCA_964466675.1 uncultured Rhodothermales bacterium
AGCACAAAAAAGGGGAGGCGACGCACACCGAACTGAGCTGGTTTCTGGCGTACTCTATGAGGAGGCGAAGTCCTTGGACTTATTGGACCTGGAGGATGCGATGAACCGACTAGCCGAACTCAACCCCCGCATGGCCCAGATTGTGGAGATGCGATTCTACGGAGGTATGTCCGTAGAGGAGGTTTCGGAGGCATTGAACGTGTCGTCGCGCACTGTGGATCGAGACTGGTTCAAAGCGAAGAGCTTTCTGTACCTGGCACTGAACCCGGACTAGGCTTGACACTCTCCTCGACTAAAACCGGGGGGTCCACGCGACTGCATTTATCATGAAGGATGTTTCGACGGAGCGCTGGAAAAAAATTGACGCCATCCTCGACGGAGCGCTGGACCGGGATCCTCATGAGCGACCGGCCTATCTGGCGGAGCAGTGTGGCGACGATACGGACCTCCTGGCTCGCATTCAGGCCATGCTGGGGGCCGGGGAAGTAGCGGGGACCTTCCTGGAGAACAACGCGCCGCCTGAGTTGGACGAGATGAAGAAGGCGGTCAAAAGGGTCGCGGACAAGGCAGACGACCGGCTCTCAGGAACTCACGCAGGGCCGTACCGCCTGATAAGACCTATTGGCTCGGGAGGAATGGGCCAGGTGTATCTGGGGATGCGCGACGATCAGTCCTACACGCGTTATGTCGCGGTAAAGGTGATTCGGCGAGGCATGGACACCGACGAAATTCTGCATCGCTTCCGGATGGAGAGGCGGATTCTCGCGGCATTGTCACATCCAAACATCGCCAGTCTGCTGGATGGTGGGGCGACCGAGGATGGGCTCTCTTACTTCGTCATGGAGTACATCGAGGGAGAGCCCATCACCGAATACTGCGACTCCCGAACGATGCCGGTCCGGGAGCGACTGAAACTCTTCGGTCAGGTGTGCTCTGCTGTGCAGTACGCGCATCAGAATCTGATCGTTCATCGGGACCTGAAGCCGAGCAACATTCTGGTCACACCGGATGGTGTCCCCAAGTTGCTGGATTTTGGGATTGCGAAGGTTCTGAATCCGAACTTGGCCGGGTATACCGTCCCGATGACCGAGACCGGGGTTCGCGTCATGACGCCGGACTACGCATCTCCGGAGCAGATGCGCGGTACGGTCGTGACCACGGCCAGTGATGTCTACCAGTTGGGCATTCTGCTATACGAACTGCTCACTGGGGCGAGGCCACACAAGACCAAGGGCCGGAATCGGATCGAGATCGAAAAGCTCGTTCTCCATGCTGAGCCGGAGCGACCCAGCACAGCCATTTCCCAGGTCTCACGGGATGTCGTCTCGCGGCGAACCCAACGGAAGCCGTCCGACACCGGATCAGGCAAGACGGCCGTGGATCGACTCAGAAAGGTGCTGTCCGGCGACCTGGACAGGATCGTTCTGATGGCGCTTCGAAAGGAGCCCGATCGCCGGTACGCCTCCGCCGATCTTCTGAAGGAGGACATCAAGCGCTACCTGGACGGCATGCCCGTGTCGGCGCAGACCGATACGCTCAGCTACCGTACGTCGAAGTTTATTCGGCGTCATAAGGTTGGCGTCGCCGCGTCGGCGGCACTGGTCCTTCTCTTGATGGCCGTGACGCTGCTCGCGGTCCGGTTCGCCATAGTCACTTCAGATCAATCAGACCGGATCGCGTTGGCCGCGGCCAAGACCGAGCAGGTCTCTGACTTCATGGTGAGCATGTTTGAGTGGGCCAATCCGGAGTTGTCGCGCGGACGGGACTTCACCGTGGTGGAGCTCATGGATCGCGCCGTGCTTCAGATCGATCAAGAGTTGGCAGGCCAGCCCGAGCTACAATCGCATATGCTCATGGAAATGGGGATTGCCTATCGGGAAGTCGGGCAACTGGACGTTTCCAAGCTGCTCCTCACCCGGGCGCTTGCGATGAGGCGGGCTAGAGCGGACACACCACCCTTGGACTTGGCGGCCTCGTTGCACGAGCTAGGCGTCCTGGGCGACTGGGAAGGAGAATACTCGGTAGCCGAGCCACTGCTCGCCGAGGCGCTGGAAATCAGGCGCGCCGAAGGAGGCGTCAACCATCCGCTGGTTGGAGCCAGCCTCAGTGGTCTGGCGGCGATTCTTGCCTATACAGGTCGCTACGAAGAGTCGGAGCCGATGCTTCGGGAGGCGCTTCGTATACAGACGGCCGCTTTCAGCGAGGGTCATCGCGATATCTCAGAGACCATGGCCAACCTCGGCTGGGTCTTGCAGGAAAGGTGGGTAGAAGAGAACGACGAACGATTTCTCCTGGAAGCCGAGGAGAGTTATCGTTCGACGCTCGCCATGCAGCGCCGCCTTCTAGGTGCGGATCATCCGCATGTCGCCAGTTCATTGAACAACCTTGGGTCTCTTCTTCAGGAGACGGGGCGGTTCGAGGAGGCGGAAGTCGTTCATCGCGAGGCGTATGCACTCCGTGTCAAGCTCTTCGGCGAGACCAACTCTCAGGCCGTGGGGTCGCTGAATCAATTGGGCCGTTCCCTCTTTGGCCAGGGACGGCTAGACGAGGCCGAGCCGTTGTTCAGGGAGACCCTCCTGAGGCATATGGAGGATTTACGCACGGATCACCCGTTCCTGGGGAAGGATCACTACACGCTCGCCTCACTCCTGATTCAGAAAGAGGAATATGAGGAGGCAGAGCTCCTGCTCATTGAGGCCATACGTGTTTACCGGGTGGAGCTACCCGCGGACCACCGCTGGATCCGCGAAGCGCGTGAGGCGCTCTCGGGTCTTTATGCCGCCTGGGGAAAGGAGGATCGCTCGGCGCTTTACTAAGCCTCCTCAATCTCGACTTCGGACAGGGTTTCGAACGAGAGCCCGGCCCCATCTTCGACCAGATCTACGCGGATGGTCTGTCCTGACTGAATCCACCCAGACAGAAGCTCTTCGGCCAATTTGTTGGTGACCTCCCTCTGAATGACACGCTTAAGCGGTCTGGCTCCGAATACGGGGTCGAATCCCCTGTCGGCCAGCCATTCACGGGCCGTGTCGGTGATCTCCAACATGATCCCCGCGCTTTCCTCGACGCGCCGGCGTACCTGCTCGATCTGGATGCCGACAATCGTTCCGATCTCGTCTCTACCGAGTGGGTGGAAAACGATGGTCTCGTCGATGCGATTGAGGAATTCCGGCCTCAGCCGAGCCTTTAGCATCCGAAGAACCTCATCGCGAAGGCTGGCTTCCGCCTCCGGTGTCAGGTCTCCATCCAGGGCGGCCAAGCGTTCCGCAATGACTTCGGAACCGAGATTCGAGGTCATGATGATAATGGTATTCTTGAAATCGACTGTCCGGCCCTGATTGTCCGTAAGCCGGCCATCGTCCAGGACCTGTAACAGAATGTTGAATACCTCTGGGTGCGCCTTTTCGATTTCGTCCAAAAGCACCACGGTGTAGGGGCGCCGGCGTACCTGCTCTGTCAGCTGCCCGCCCTCCTCATACCCCACGTAGCCCGGAGGGGCACCGACCAGTCGACTGACCGTGTGGCGTTCCTGGTATTCACTCATATCGATGCGGACCAGGGCCTGATCATCGCTGAAGAGGAACTGGGCCAAGGCCTTGGCCAGTTCGGTCTTCCCAACTCCGGTAGTCCCCAGAAAAATGAAGGACCCTATCGGGCGATTCTGCTCCTGGAGTCCGGCTCTGCCTCTGCGCACCGCGTTCGACACGGCAGCGATCGCTTCCGGCTGGCCCACTACTCGGGCCTCCAGTTCGTCCTCCATGCGTAGCAGCTTGGCGCGTTCGCTTTCAAGCATTCTCGTAACCGGGATCCCGGTCCAGCGTGCCACCACGCTGGCTATGTCTTCCGCATCAATCTCCTCCTTCAGGAGGGCGCCGTTTTTCTGAATCACCGAAAGCCGACTCTTGGTCTCTTCCACGGCCTGCTCCAGCCCTGGAATCTTGCCATACCGGATTTCGGCGACTTCGCCATACTTCCCTTCCCGCTCCAGCGTCTCGGCTTCCAGGCGGGCTTCCTCAATCGATTCCTTGGCCTGGCGAAGTTCCTGGATCAGGTCCTTCTCCTGTTTCCATCGGGCTCTCAGCGCGGTGCGGTTCTCCTCCAGGTTGGCCAACTGTTTAGCCAGCTCAAGCAGCTTGCTGTCATCCTTTTCTCGTTTGACCCCCTCTTTCTCGATTTCGAGTTGCCGGATCTGCCTCTCCAACTGATCCAGTTCCTCGGGCATGGAATCGATCTCCATACGCAACTTGGCGGCAGACTCATCGATCAGGTCGATGGCCTTGTCGGGTAGAAACCGATCTGCGATGTAGCGGCTGGAAAGCTGCACGGCAGCCGCAAGGGCCCCGTCAGTAATGCGAACTCCGTGGTGCACCTCGTACCGTTCCTTGATGCCCCGGAGAATGGAAATCGTGTCCTCGGCCGAGGGCTCTGCCACGATCACCTTCTGGAAACGGCGTTCCAGTGCCTTGTCCTTTTCCAGGTACTTTCGGTATTCGTCCAGTGTGGTAGCGCCGACGGCCCGGAGCTCGCCCCGCGCCAGGGCCGGCTTGAGTATGTTTGCCGCGTCCATGGCGCCCTCCGAGGCGCCCGCTCCCACGAGCGTATGGATCTCGTCGATAAACAGGATAATCTGTCCGTTCGAGTCCGCAACCTCTTTGACGACCGCTTTCAGCCGGTCCTCGAACTCGCCCCGATATTTGGCGCCTGCGATGAGCGCACCCATGTCCAGCGCCAGAACCTGTCGATTCTTCAGGCCTTCCGGCACATCACCCTGTACGATGCGAATGGCGAGTCCTTCCGCGATGGCCGTCTTGCCGACCCCCGGCTCTCCGACCAACACCGGGTTGTTCTTTGTCCGGCGCGACAGGATCTGAAGAACCCGTCGAATCTCATCATCCCGTCCGATGACGGGGTCGATTTTGCCTTTCCGAGCCAACTCGATCAGGTTTCGAGTATAACGCTCCAGCGCGCGATACCGACTCTCGGCGTTCTTGTCCGTGACCCGCTCGCTCCCCCGCACATCTTTGAGGACACCCAGAATGCGGTCTTTGTCGACACCCTGTCCGCGCAGCGATTCACCCGTAACATCGCTCGAAGCGGACAAGGCAATCAGGAGGTGCTCGCTCGCAACATAATCATCCTTGAGCAGGGTCGCCTCCGCCAGGGCACGGTCGAAGACCTTCTTGGCGTCCTTTCCGATGTACTGTCCTGATACACTCGACCCTGTGACAACCGGTAGTTTCTCCAGCGCCTGCTCCGTGTGCGTACGCAAGAGATCGAAGCTCGCCCCAAGCTTCTCCAGAATGGCGGGGACGGAGCCGGCTTCATCCTGCATGAAGGCTTCCAGCAAGTGAGGAGGCTCCAAACCCTGGTGGTTCCGGGCCTGAGCCAATTCCACGGCGTGCTGCACCGTCTCTTGTGCCTTCGTGGTAAATTTCTGGAGATTCATAGCCTGGACGCGCAGCGCCGGTCAGTCAATATGGCAGGACAGTCGAGATGTATAGTCCTACCGGTAGACGTTCCAATGCCGTGCCAAACACAGGCGCCTGTCTCTCTGGCAGGAAACCCAACTCCGGACTGCTGCGTCAGATCGGCCTATGGGAGAAAGCCAAGAAGAACGGACGGCGAAAGACGACTGGTGGGAGAACTTCCAGGCTCTCCTGGACGACCAGAATTCCTGGCCCGCGCCGTACAAATTCAAATTTATCGCTCCTGTTGCCAGACTTGAGGCGCTGAAGACGCTGTTTGGCCAGGTTGAGTTTTCGGTCAAACAGTCTCGCAACGGCAACTACCACTCGGTGACGGCCGTGATGACCATGCACTCGAGCGATGAGGTTGTGGCGATGTATCACGCCGCGGGGAAGATTCAAGGCGTGATCGCCCTCTAGCTAGCACTTCTCGGACGTGGGAGATTCCGCGGCTCGAACGCTAGAGAAATTTGGCTTGAACCCCAGCGCACGGATCCTTATTTAGAATTAGTCTAAATACAAATAACGCTCATGCGATTTATCGGACTCTTGGCTGTTGGTCTGCTCTGGGCCGCTCCCGCTTTTGCGCAGGATCAGATGCAGGCCACAAAGAAGGTTTGGGGACTGGCCGGCGGAGCGTCGTCTCTTTCCATCGCGCCCGGGCAATGCACGGGACTCATGGTCATGGCCCATGGGGGGTCAGAGGAGTGGGATTCCAAAATCCATGGCTTGGTGTCTGGGCTTCGGGCGGAACGCCCCGTAGCGGTGGCTCTCGGGATGGCAAACCCGGCCACGATGGCGGTGGCGGTGGACAGCCTTTTGGCAGTCTCCGTAGACGAAATCCTCGTGGTCCGCGTATTCATGTCCTCCCAGTCGTTCCTGGGAGCGACAAGGTTCGTCCTGGGGCTTCAGGATGAGAAGCCAGCCTACAGCATGTATGCCGATCAGATGGTCCAGCTAGAGATTCCAGTTCCGGTAACGGTTGGCGGGGAAGGTCTGATGGATGCACCGGAGGTGGGCGCAATTCTGAGATCGCGGGCGCAGGCCCTTAGAGTAGATCAGGCAAAAGAGTCGGTATTACTTCTGGCCCACGGCGCGGGCAGGGAAGAGGAAAATCAAGCCTGGCTGGCGAGCATGAATGCTCAGGCCGACTCCATCCGGGCGTCAGATTCGTTCGCGATAGTCGCGGTGGAGACACTGCGAGAGGACTGGGATGAGGCTCGGAAGGCCGCTGAGCTCAGAATCCGCTCTTTCGTTTCGACGGAAGCTGAAGCGGGTCGAACGGTCATTGTCATCCCGTTTCGGGTCTCCGGGTTCGGGCCATACGCGGAAGTCCTGGAAGGCCTGAGCTATCGGTCGGACGGCTTGGGGCTTCTTCCGGATGTGCGGATCTCGGACTGGATCGGTCGGCAGTTGGCGGACCATGGCGCGGCCAATAGCTGCCGCGAGATCGGGCAGGGTCAGGAATAGGTATCCAGCCTCGGGCGGGTATCGGACTTGTCAACGGGCCCGCTGTGACTTCTATCGAGCTCGATCTCGGCCTTGATCTCGGCCTTGATCTCGGTCTTGGCCGCCGCCGGAGTCACCTTGGGAGCCTGCTGAACGGCACCCATTCGCGTATACGCGCCGGGGATAAACGGGGAAGACTTGCGCACCCTGCCGAGAGTCAGATTGAGGATATAGGCTTCTTCCAGCTCCTCGCGTCTTGACCGCTCCTCATCCTTCTCGCGTTGCTCCTGGCGGGTCTGCCTGTCCACTGGCTCAACCCGTCTTGACTCGCTATGAATGTTCTCGATACGCAACATGGAATCCCAGCCTCTCAGTTGGTGTCGGCTGCTGAAGCGCAAAGCTTAAGCCCGGACTCAAAAAAGGATGGTTGCCGACGGTCGTACCTCCTATTCTGCCCAGTCATTCAGACACCGAACATGCGAACATTTTTCGGCCTCCACGGCCTGATTGCCAGGGTTTCTCGATGATCAGACGATTCCTTCTGCTTCTACTCCTGGCGACCGCCGGGGGCGAGGCGCTTGCGCAGGTAGATGGGGTGTTACAAATCGACGGCGAGTTGCAGCGCTATCTCTTTAGGCAGTTTGTTGCCGGTCGGCTACCCGGTGCCCACCTGTCTCACTTGCCACTTTCGGCGGCCGACGCTCAGGCTTATCTGGATTCATTGGAGTTCGTCCGCTCGGACCTTTCCGCGCGCGACAAGCGGCTCCTGGACAGATACAAACGCGTGAGCCCGGCCCCTGGGGCGGAGGCCGTCAATTCCAGGATGTCCCGGCTCTACGCCAACGGCCACGATCTCATCGGGGCAGATTCTCCCGATTGGTCGGTCTCGGTGAATCCGATCTTCGTGGGGGCCTATGGACGAGGCAAGCGGAGCGACGATCCAGCCGTCGATTCCTCGCCGACGGTCTGGCAGAACACTCGCGGTACCCACATCGCCGGCCGCGTCGGTCCGTATTTCTTCTTCGAGGGCCGGTTTACCGAGAACTCGCAGCGCATCGTGGACCCATCGACTTCGGACGGGTCGATCCCAAGGAGAGGATTTGCCAATCTCAAGGAGGGCGTGTACGACTGGATGGACGCCGTAGGAGTCGTGGGTGTTCGGGGCCGGTTCCTGGAGGCTCGATTCGGACGCGATCGGTATCGATGGGGATACGGACTCAGC
>CAYXSE010000183.1:0-8134 GCA_964466675.1 uncultured Rhodothermales bacterium
CGTTACGGTGTAGACTGCCATCAGGGTTTCATCCTGCCGATTGTTTTCTCTGGCAACGGCGCCTCAGGATCTTTGGCGCCCCCCTCGTCGCTCGAAGCAGGGGGTCCGGACGGGGTCGTCTCGGGAGGCGATTCGCCCATCTCCCCTCTCAATTGACGGATCAACTCTGCGGCGCGGGCCTTCCTTAGCGCTTCCTCGTTCTCGGCGACAATCTCCCGATCCGCCTCGCCCGAGACGCTATCGAGCGCCACGTCCAATCGAGCCTCGTTGCGCGCCGTTCGTAAAGCCAGATCATCAAGCAGGGCATCGTGATCATCGAGAGCCTGCATCGGCCGATTCGTCGCGCCTTCGATCGCGTCCGCCAGCTTCCTCTGACGGGTCGCTGTTCTGACAGCCTTCTTCAGCTCCCGGATCGATCGGAGGTGCGCTTTCTCGGCCTCCTTCAGCCGTTGATATTCCTCAGGAGTCACGAGCGTCCTAGTCGGTCTTGGAACGTTGCTTACCGATGGTCTTGCTACCCAGATCCTGCTCCTGTTCCGGCACCTCAAGCGTCGGCTCGCCTTGCGCCGAACTGGTGTCGCCGACACCCATCTCCAGTTTGAACTGCTTTACCAATTCCGAGGCGCGAATCTGCTGGGCATCCTCCTCAATCTGCAAGGCGTCCGTATCGATGGAGTCCAGGGCGATTTCCATTCTGGCCTCATTCTTCGCCGTCTGCTCCTGGATGCGGGTAAGCATCTCGTCATGGGTTTGGTCGATCCCTGTCACCTCGAAGCTTTCAAGCGTATCGGCGACCTTAGCCTGCCACTTGGCCCGCTCGTGTGCCCGAAGAGCTTCTTTCGCCTCGGCAATTTTGCCGTCCTTCTCACGCATGAAGGCCTTTTTTACCTGAAGCGATTTGTCGTACGCCGCAGACGCATACGTCAACTGCTCCTTGGTGCGCAACATGCTTTCCTTGACCGTCTCCAGCCTCAACGCGTAACGTTCCGCGATATCGTCGCGCCCCGCCTGAATGCCAGCCTTGATCTTGGAGGTCAAGTCAGTGACCTCTCTCTGGTATTTTTTGTATTCCTTCTGGAGCAACATCACGTTGGCTTTAACCGTCGCGATGTTCTCATTCATCTTCGGGACTTGGTCGTTGAGTTCCCGAATGTTCTGCTCCAGGATGAGCTTGGGATCCTCAAGCGACGAGATCGCGCCGCCAAAAATCGACTTCATGAGTCGCGTAAATCGTGACCAGATCGACATAGTCTCAGAATCTTTAGTTGTTCACGACAAGAGTCGCGGGTTCAATATACGGCCTCATCTGCGCGTTTTGACAACGCTCTCCCTGCCGAGACAGGATCGAGGGTGCCAGCACCGGATCAGGAGAGTAATCCACTCCACTCCCCGTCTGCATAACGACCACGGACAAGAGAATCAAGTTGCCCTGGAGAAGAACCAACTTCGAACGAATCCCTCACAGTTTGGGCCATGCCCATAACTCGATCGGGGTCCGATCCGTGCAACCATGCGAGCGTCTCCCCCCTGCTTACGGGATCTCCCACCTTTTTGTTGAGGGTAATCCCTGCCAGCGGGTCCACTCTGTCCTCTTTCTTTCGCCGGCCAGCTCCGATCTGTACGGCCGCCATCCCCAGATCATAAGTTCGGATGGCTGTCACATAGCCGTCCTCCGCGACCTTCACCGTTGCAATCCCCTCCGATCCTTGTCTGGACCAGGGGTCCCGAAGGACGTCAGTATTTCCTCCTTGAGCACTTACCATCTCCAGGAAACGCGCCGTGGCCCGGCCGTCTTGAAGCGCCTCGTGAGCCATTTCAGCGCCCGTTTCCGCGTTCTCCCGGCTTCCACTAAGGGCAAGCATCTCTCCCGCCAGCAGACAGGATAACTCGGTCACGTCAGCGGGCCCTTCCGACCTAAGTACGTCCACTGACTCCGCCACCTCGACCCAATTTCCGATGGCGAGCCCAAGCGGCTGGTCCATGGAAGTCATTAGGGCTATCGTCTGACAACCCCTTCGGTTGCCGACATCCGCCAAGGTCTCGGCAAGCAGCTTCGCCTGTTCCTCCGTCTTCATGAAAGCACCACGGCCCACCTTCACGTCCAGAACCAACCCGTCCAGGCCCTCGGCTAGCTTCTTGCTCATTATCGACGCGGCAATAAACGGTATGAACTCCACGGTCGCCGTCGCGTCGCGAAGCGCATAGAGCAATCGATCTGCCGGGGCAATTTCCTTGGTCTGCCCAATCATGGCGACGCCCATATGGGCCAACTGGGCGCGAAACTCCTCGACCGAGAGGTCAGTCCGCAGTCCTGGGATCGACTCCAGTTTGTCCAGGGTGCCGCCAGAGTGGCCAAGGCCTCGCCCTGAAATCATGGGGACTCTCACCCCAAGAACGGAGGCCAAGGGTGCCAGAATCAGCGATATTTTGTCACCCACTCCGCCGGTGGAGTGCTTGTCCACCTTGCCGCCAGGAATGTCGGAGAGATCCAGGATCTCCCCGGATCTGAGCATGCTATCGACAAGCGTGTCCGTTTCTTCCTCAGACATACCGTTGATAAACGCCGCCATTAGGAACGCGCTCATCTGATAGTCCGGAACCCGACCGGCCGTATAGTCCGAGACAAGAGTCCGAAGGGAATCCGGATCGACGACTCCACCGTCGCGCTTGACTCTAATACATTCGAGGACGCTCAAATCGGGGCCAAGGGTTGTCGGTACGAATCGGCCGAAAATTTCGAAAGGGCGATCCGCCTTGCAGACCACCCTTCCCATCCGCGATAAAGCTAGACTTATTTGGTGCCGTAGCGCCGCCTAAACTTTTCCACACGGCCAGCGGTGTCGACGTACTGCCTCTTGCCGGTGTAAAACGGGTGATTGGTGGAGTCCACTTCTGACTTGTGGGTGTCCCCTTTCAGCGTAGATCGGGTCTTGAACTTGGTCCCGTCTGCAAGCTGCACCGTGACAAAGTGGTAATCCGGGTGCGTTTCGTTCTTCATGCCAGGCTGCGCCTAAAAATCTTTAGAGTCTAGCCGTATAAGATAGCTGGTAGGCGTTCTGTACGCAACACGACCGAGGTCAGCCTTCTAGCCTCCGTTGTCGATTACCCAGGTGTCGCCCGCGTGCAGGACTGCCTTCAGTTCCCCGACTCCGCGCCTTTCCGTTCGCTCTCTGATCTGAGCATGCATCTCCGCCTCGTAAGTGGGCCGATTCTCCTGATAGAAGACCCCGAACGGCTGGGGAAGCTCGTCGCTGCGAAACATGCGACTCACGATGCCGGCCAGTTCGTAGCTGTGCTCATCGTAGACCAAACAGTCATCGACTGACCACTCATCGGCCTCCAGGTCCACGGAAGCCAGCTGAAATCCGTCCAATCGAAGCCCTTTCGTCCCTCCCGCGTAGGTCAGCGGCTTCCCGTGCCCCAGCATGACCGTGCGGTCGGACTTCGTGGCCTTCTCTGTGTAGTCGAAGAAGGCTCCGTCGTTGAAGATGTTGCAGTTCTGCAAGATCTCGACCACCGCTGCGCCCTTGTGGTCGTGCGCCCTTTTTAACATGGCCTTCATGTGTTTGGGGTCGCGGTCCATCGTGCGTGCCACAAAGGACGCATCCGCTCCCAAAACAAGCGCCAGAGGGTTGAAAGGATGGTCAATCGATCCGAATGGAGTGCTCTTGGTGACCGTACCCGGCTCGGAAGTTGGGCTGTACTGCCCCTTGGTGAGCCCGTAAATCTCGTTGTTGAACAGGAGTAGCTGAATGTTCAGGTTCCTCCTCATCAGGTGAATCAGATGATTCCCCCCAATGGAGAGACTGTCCCCATCGCCCGTCACGATCCAAACATCCAATTCGGGGCGGCTCGCCTTCAGGCCCATCGCAAAAGTCGGCGCCCGGCCGTGGATGGAATGCATGCCATAGGTCTCCATGTAATACGGGAAACGGCTCGAACAACCGATCCCACTTATGAAGACCACATTCTCTCGCGGAACCCCGAGCTCAGGCATGAGCCGCTGAACCGTCGCCAAGATGGCATAGTCCCCGCAACCAGGGCACCAACGGACGTCCTGGTCCGTCATGAAGTCCTTGCGAGTCGCCCCGACAGGACCCGAAGGGGCGGCGGCACCTGGAGGACGCGCGCCTGGAGGACGCTTTCCCGGGGGACGCTTGGCGGTACCTCCCGGAGGCAGAGTGCCCCGCCGCGGAGGAAGGGTCGGCTTCTTCTTGGATTCGTTGGCCATGATATTTTCTCTCAGCTGTCCGCTAGAACGGACTCTACGAACGAAACGATTTCCGAGGCCTTGAATGGCCGGCCCTGGATCTTGTTGAAAGCGATAAAAGGGAGCAAGAATCGATCTCGAAGGATTCGAACCAGCTGCCCATCGTTCAATTCCGGCACCACGACGTGCTTGTACCTGGCCGCGACGTCGCCCAAGTCCGTCGGTAGCGGGTTGAGGTGTCGAATCTGCACACTCCCGACCGATTCCCCCCCGTCTCTCAGCCTCTCGACGGCCGCTTCAATCGCGCCCCTCGTAGAACCCCATCCCAAAACCAGTACGGAGCCTTCTTGATCTCCGAAGACCTCGAGGGGAGGGAAGTCCCGTGCGGCCCGGAGGGTCTTCTCCGCACGGAGCCTGGTCATCAACTCGTGATTGGCTGCATCGTAGGAGACGTTGCCGGTCTCGTTCTGCTTCTCCAGGCCTCCCAGGCGGTGTTCCAATCCTTTTGTACCCGGCTTCGCCCAAGGGCGCGCGAGCGTCTCGGAGTCACGGACATATGGCAGGAACGTCTCGTCGCCCTTCGTCGCCGCGGCGAAGGAAACCGGGAAGTCCGGGAGCTGGTCCGGGTCGGGAATGAGCCACGGCGCGGATCCGTTGGCCAGATATCCGTCCACCAACAGGATGACGGGCGTCATGTGGGTCACCGCGATTCTGGCCGCCTCGTAGGCCACCTCGAAGCAATCGCCCGGTGTGCTGGCCGCAAGAACCGGTATCGAGGAGTCTCCGTTCCTGCCAAACAGGGCCTGCATCAGGTCACTTTGCTCGGTCTTGGTCGGGAGGCCCGTAGACGGACCCCCACGCTGGACGTTCACGATGACCAGCGGCAGTTCCATGATCTGGGCCAGCCCGATGGCCTCCCCTTTCAAGCAAAGGCCGGGCCCGCTCGTACCGGTCACTCCCAGAGAGCCGCCGAACGCCGCCCCGATGGCCGAGCCGATAGCCGCGATTTCGTCCTCGGCCTGGAAAGTCATCACGCCGAAGTGCTTGTAGCGACTCAGCGCGTGCAGAAGGTCGGAGGCCGGCGTAATCGGGTACGACCCATAAAAAAGCGGGAGACCGGACTTCACCGAGGCCGCGAGCAAACCCAAGGAAACCGCCTGAATACCCTGGATGGCCCTATAAGTACCGGAATCCAAAGGGGCTGGGGTTACCTCGAAACGAACGGCAAACTGCTCGGTGGTTTCGCCATAGTGGAACCCCTTCTTCAGCAGGTGCAGGTTCGCATCCCGAATCTTCTCATTGTTGGAGAACTTGTTCGAGATCCACCTCACGGCCGGCTCCATGGGCCTTGAGTACATCCACAAGGAGAGTCCGAGCGCGAACATGTTTTTCGACCGATCCATCTCCTTGAGATTGAGACCATGGTCGGCCAGCGCGGTCCGCGTCAACTTCGTCAGTTCGATCTCGACCAGTTGATAGCCGGACAGGGTGTCGTCTTCCAGCGGATTCGAATCGTATCCAGCCAGGTCGAGGGATCTCTTGTCAAAAGAGTTCACATTTACGACGACCGTTCCTCCTTTCCGAACCCGATCCAGATTCACTATGAGCGCCGCTGGATTCATCGCGACCAGCAGGTCGACCTCGTCTCCGGGAGTCCGAATGTTGACCGAGCCAAAGCGCAGTTGAAACCCGCTGACCCCGTAAGTCGTGCCAGTTGGGGCTCTGATCTCGGCCGGGAAATCGGGAAGGGTAGCGAGGTCATTCATCGCATATGCCGTGGCAAGCGTGAACTGAGACCCCGTTAGTTGCATTCCGTCTCCTGAGTCACCCGCGAACAGGATGGTGGCCTCAGAGATGGACTCAATGTTTTTTTGAGCCATGAACGCCGACGCTAGAGAGCGCCGAACTGATTTTTTAGGTTGCGTCGGATTCGTATCCGCCGCTGATTATAGCAGATTCCGCGAAACAATGCCCGGCCCTCAGATGATCCCGGTGTAGCTTTCACCAAACGATTCCACGATTGAGCAAATAATGGTGCGCTGGTTCAAGTTCTTCAGGTGGCCCAACCTACTGATTGTTGCGGCAACGATGCTGATGGTGAGGTTCTTGGTGGTGGCTCCACACCTGGCCGAACCCGGAATTTTCGGAATCGGGAACCTCGCATTCGGCTGCCTGGTGGCCGCGACCGTGCTTGTGGCGGCAGGCGGCTACATTGTTAACGATATCGTGGACCAGGAGATTGATGCCGCGAACAAACCCGAGCGAGTTGTCGTCGGTCGACTGCTTCCGGAGTCTGCAGCGTGGAAACTCTATGCCGGAATAAATGGACTGGCCCTGCTCTGTATGGCCGGCCTTGTGGGCTTCGCCGAATTCGCCGCGTGGATGATAGTGATACCTCTGGCGGGCGGCCTGCTGTTCGGTTACGCTGTGCGCCTCAAATGCTCTCCCATTATCGGAAACCTGACGGTTGCGACCCTTTCAGCCGTGGTGCCCCTAGTGGTTCTCGCTTCAGAGTCGGAGTCGCTCATGATCCCTGCTGGTAGCCGGGCTATGCAACTCGGCAGCGCATACGCCCTGTTCGCGTTCGCCGCCTCCATGTTCAGGGAGGCTGTGAAAGACCTGGAAGACACAGCGGGTGATTCGCGAGCTGGGTGTCGGACGCTGGCGGTGAGGAATCCCGCGCTGGCTCGCTTAGTCGGTTTTGTGGCTATGGGCGGCCTAGCCCTGGGTGTCTTCCTGTTTCTGGACTCGCGTCAGGTCGGCTTGGTGACCTGGACCGTCGGTGTTGCCTTTGTCCTCCTTCCGGCCGTCGCTGCGAACCTTCTGCTTATACTCGCCCGGAGTCGACAGGACTTTGGCCGGCTTAGTCTTGTCGAAAAAGTCATCATGCTCGGCGGCTTGACCCTACTGCCGGTGATCCCGGCTTGATCTTCCCCGCGTGTGCGGGGAAGAGGCGGGGTCGGGGCCGTAGGCCTTCGGCGTGGTGGGCTCATCCCCGCGTGTGCGGGGAAGAGGAGATCACTTCCGGGTCGCCAGCGCCAGCCGTAGGATCATCCCCGCGTGTGCGGGGAAGAGTTGATATCCTCCGGGGTGAGTTCGGCGTACAACGGATCATCCCCGCGTGTGCGGGGAAGAGGATCAGGTCGATCCGTTCTTGTTCGTCCATTGGGGATCATCCCCGCGTGTGCGGGGAAGAGGCGGGGGAGGTCGAGCATCGCTCCTTTCCTCGGGGATCATCCCCGCGTGTGCGGGGATGAGTCGTCCAGACTTCGTTGGTTCTCGACCCGGATGGGATCATCCCCGCGTGTGCGGGGAAGAGTGGAAGATTGTTGACAACGGACCAGGGCAGCAGGGATCATCCCCGCGTGTGCGGGGAAGAGCAGGTAGTCGTCCCACCGTTCTCCGAGTTCGGCGGATCATCCCCGCGTGTGCGGGGATGAGGGGAATGGATATGCAATCCTCGTCCGGTATCCCGGATCATCCCCGCGTGTGCGGGGAAGAGTTGAGATCCTGATTGTTCTCCTCGAAGTGGCAGGGATCATCCCCGCGTGTGCGGGGAAGAGATTCTGCTCTCGCTCGGGCTCGGTATCCCGTAGGGATCATCCCCGCGTGTGCGGGGAAGAGAGGAAGCGGCCGTCTCCGTCCACGTCCCTGCGAGGATCATCCCCGCGTGTGCGGGGAAGAGAGAGGAGCGTCCTCTTCCGTGTTGTCAGCCACGGGATCATCCCCGCGTGTGCGGGGAAGAGTTGGAAAGGCCAAGCTCCTGCGTGCCCGTATTGGGATCATCCCCGCGTGTGCGGGGAAGAGTCTCGGCCTAGTGGTCGGTACCGACGTGCCGGCGGATCATCCCCGCGTGGGCGGGGAAGAGGGCGGTGACGGGCAAGCCATCGACCTTCACTCGGGATCATCCCCGCGTGGGCGGGG
>CAYXSE010000184.1:0-8081 GCA_964466675.1 uncultured Rhodothermales bacterium
CGCTTGCGTTCGGCCCGTTAGATTCTTCGAAGGTGTGCCCTCCCGCGGCAAACATCCCGAGCTGATGGACATGATCATCTATCGGGAGAACTCGGAGGACATCTATGCCGGCATCGAATTCGAGGCCGGAACGGACGAGGCCAACCGGTTCATGCGGCGCTTGTCCCAGGATTTCCCGGAGATGTATAGCAAGATTCGATTCCCGGAGACCAGTGGCATCGGGATCAAGCCCATCTCCAAAGAAGGAACCAGGCGAATCGTACGAGCCGCCATCCGCCATGCCATCGAGACCGGCGCCGACAGCGTGACGCTGGTCCACAAGGGCAACATCATGAAATTCACCGAGGGCGCCTTCCGCGACTGGGGGTATGAGCTGGCCTGCGAGGAGTTCGGCGCAACGGTGATTGGAGACGGCCCGTGGTGTCAGATTCCCGATGGACCGCTGGTCAAAGACGTGATTGCGGACGCATTTCTTCAGCAGATTCTGACCCGGCCCAAGGAATACGGCGTGATCACCACCATGAATCTGAATGGGGATTACATTTCCGACGCATTGGCTGCCCAGGTAGGAGGAATCGGGATCGCGCCCGGAGCGAATATCAACTACGACACCGGCCTGTCAATATTCGAGGCGACGCATGGAACGGCCCCAAAGTATGCCGGTCAGGACAAGGTGAATCCCAGCTCGGTGATCCTGTCCGGAGAGATGATGCTTCGGTTTATGGGGTGGAACGAGGCTGCGCAACTGATTGTCGCCTCCGTGGAGAAAACCATCACCCAGAAACGAGTGACCTACGACTTCCATCGGCTCATGGACGGGGCAACCAAGCTCAAGTGCAGCGAGTTCGGAGACGCGCTGATCGAAAACATGGCCTAGCGCGTCATCATCGTCCCGGCGTTTAACGGCCGGCGATGGCCGAAAACAGACGGTCGTACTCCGAGACCTGCCGGCTCCAGTCGAGGCGCTCGGGAATTTCCCGGAGCGTCGACACGGGAAGAGGACGCTCGTCCCCGATCAGAATGTTGGACATGATCTCGAAGAGGTCGTCGTCGTCGTCATAAAGCACGCGCGCATGCAGCAATGGTGAGTGCAGGGACTCAGGAATCAGTTCCGGGTAGCTCAGGCGGTTCGGAAGGAGGGGATGGCAGCCACAATAGATGGCTTCCATGATGGAAATACCGAAGAACTCATGCTTGGCTGTCGAGACCACCAAATCGGCCCGGTGAAGCAGCTTGCTGTACTCGTCGAAGTCTTCTGCATACCCGTAGTGGAGAATGCGCTCGGCATAACGCTCGAATGCTCGCTCGAACTCCACAGGCTGCTCGTTGAACCGCTCCCCCGCCAGAATCAACCGGAACTCCTGTCCTGCGTCGTCCAGGCGGTTCATGAGTCGGAAGAATGCCTCGGGGTTCTTGTCGTGCTCCCAGCGCTGGTTCCAGAGGACAATGGGCGGTTCCATGCCGGGGCCCCACGGATGAGGCGCGTAGGCTGGCGCGTGCGCGTCGTGCCCAAGCAGGTCCATGCCCAGATGCATCACCTGGGACTTGTCCCGAATTTCTTTCACCGTATGCAGATGCGTGTAGTCCGGAAACATCCTCAAGAGGAGGGGAAGAGCCTCCATGAACTCGTCGTAGTGGTACTGCGAGTTGAAGATGATTCGATCGGCCGCCAGACACGACAGGTAATTGATGTACCCGTACGTGTGATCCCGCTCTCGACCTTCCGGGAGCGGGTAGGTCAACTGATTCTCGTGCATGTACAACGCCACCGGTACAGAACTGAACTGATCCCTGGTGAGGGCCAGGAAGGCCGGCAGGTTGACCATGTCAGTTGCGAAAATCAGATCCGGAACGCCCTCCTTGTCGGCTAGCTTGAGCGCCTTGCGAGCCATGGTGACAGCGCCGCCGTGCATCCGCCATTTCCAGAATCGAGCCGCCATGGTGACCTTCTGAAAGTCGTGGCTGCTGTGCCTGATAAGGTGATCCAGGAAGTTCCGGTGAGAGCCGCCGTACCACGGCTCCAGGGCAAGAACCTTCACGATTCTTCCGGGGGGTCTGGTATATGATGATCCATCTTGGGCCCCATCGGAGCGCCGCCGGCGAGCTCCTCCTGAAGCTCAGCCTCTTCCTTGTCCGTGGACGGTCTCACGATGGAAATCGCCCTCACCTGCAAGTGGCCCCTGAGGGTCTTGTCCAGTACCTCCTCCGCAGAAACGAGCAATTCCTGTCCCGTGGACAGTTGCACAGTCCGCGTTGCCATCTCTATCTGAACGGGTTTGACGTGGGTGTTCTTGATCCACATCCCCTTGCGTTTGCGCGTCGCCATTGAACTCCGGTTGAGTACGCCTGGAGTCCAGAGTATACGCGCTTTTCCCCTGCCATTACGCCCAATTGACCCCGTGTCGCGCCTGTTTGAACCCATTTCAACGATTCTCCGAAGGACGCCGCTGGGAATGTCGAAATCTGGGCTTTATCGAGGCCTGCTGCCGGGCCTCGCGCGAGATTTTCTTTCGATTCTCTTCCCGCCTTCCTGTCCCGGATGTGAGGCCAGGCCGTCGCAAGATTCCCATTTGTGTCGAGCCTGCCTTCGCGGCCTGTCGTCTCCTGACCCTGAAACCCTTCGGAGGCTGTGCCCCATGTTCTCAAGCGGTCTTTCTCGGGCATTTGCGACCTGGTATACCGAGCCTCAAAGTCCCGCACGAGCCGTCATTCATTCCATCAAATACGGATATTCTCCCGCCCTGGCCGCTTGGGCAGGAGGTCTCTCCATGGCCAGGATTCCCGACCGGTTGGCGTTGGATGCGCTGGTGCCCATGCCGCTGCACCGCCTCCGGCGCGTCGAGCGAGGGTTCAATCAGGCGGAGCAAATCGCTTCGGGAGTGTCCGCCCGGGCGAGCCTCCCAATTTTGGGCGCGTTGGAGAGGGTGCAACACGGTAGATCACAAACCAGTCTGTCCGCGGTTTCCCGCAGGGCCCTGGCCACGGGCACCTTCTCGGCCGCCGTCCCGGTGGACGGGATGCGGCTTCTTCTTGTCGATGATGTAATCACTACCGGATCCACCATGAATGCGGCCGCGCGGTGTCTGCTGGAGGCGGGCGCTGAGCGTGTGTTTGGCCTGGCGCTGGCTGTGAGTCGGCGTCCGGGAAGTCCCTGACGCGCTACGAAAAGTCCCCGACGCGCTACAGGAAGTCCATCACGGAGACGCGATCGTCGCACGCCTCGGCCTCGCTGGCTTCGTTGGTAGCCACCACTACGATTCGACCCTCGGACACACAATCGGAGAGAATTTTCTTGACAGAACTCTTGCCTCTGTCATCCAGGTTCGAGGTGGGTTCGTCGAGCAGAAGGACGGGCGGATTGGAAACCAGTGCCACTGCAATGCGGACACGCTGCCGAAGTCCGGAGGAAAAGGTGGAGACACGATCGTTCGCGCGTTTGGTGAGGTCTACCCTGGCCAATACCTCCTCTATTCGCTCCTCGGCGGCTTCCATGCTACGCGCTCTCGCAATGAAGCGGAGGTTTTCCGCCGGCGAAAAACCTTCGTAGACATCCAGATACGGAGCTACCAGACCCACCCTGAAGGGTCGTTCCTCCTGCGACACCGCTTCGCCACCAATCTGCAATTCCACCGTTCCGCGACTCGGGCGCATGACTCCCGCCAGGATTCGGATGAGCGTGGATTTTCCCGAACCATTCTCGCCAGTGATCGCGAGACTTCTTCCACCGAACGCGGTCAGATCCAGTCGCCTGAAAACGACCATGCGGCCGAAGCGCTTCCCGACTCCCCGCGCCGTCAGCTCCATGGATTGAGATTGATTCTGGCTTCGTAACACGCGCAAAGGTAAGATGGGAGGGTCTAGCCCGCACGTGATACAAGCGTGGCGAGAAACACACACCAGGGAGAGTCTGTTGACCTCCCAACTATGCAAAATTTGACTGTCTCGCGCTCCTTTCTGATTCTCGCCGGCGCGGCGGTGCTGTACCTGGGTGTTTCGCTTGCTGGTCGAGATGCGCCGCAGCAGGCGGATCCGATACCCAAAAGGCCTTCCGAATCAGGCTGGCTTCAGCGCACCTATCCACATTTCCAGTCCGATCCACTCGCGTATCGGGCTGCGCTTGCGCAAAAAGGAGTTCTGGCTCGAAAGGGTGGCTCCGTGGGAACCTGGGAATTCGAGGGACCGACCAACATTGGAGGGCGCGTGACCGATCTGGCCATGCACCCTTCCGCGCCCCAGACCATCTACGCGGCCGCCGCGACCGGCGGGGTCTTCAAGTCCACCAATCTTGGCCAGAATTGGGAGCCCATTTTCGACGATCAGCCGTTTCTCAGCATCGGCGACATCGCTATCGCGCCATCCAACCCGGACGTGATCTACGTCGGTACCGGCGAGGCCAACGGAGGCCACAACAATTATGCTGGAGGAGGGCTCTTCCGATCCGAAGACGGTGGGGAATCCTGGGCCTTTCGCGGGCTGGCAGAGACCATCAGCATCGGCCGCGTCGTGGTGCATCCGGACGACCCGAACCGACTCTGGGTGGCCGGCGTGGGAAGCTACTTCGCACCCAACCCCGAGCGTGGGGTTTTCCAGTCCACGGATGGCGGGCTGACATGGTCAAACACTCTCTTTGTGAATGACTCGACCGGCGTGGTGGATATTGCCATGAAGCCGGACGATCCGGACGTGCTGTTTGCTACCACCTGGCAACGCGTCCGAAGGGTGACAGGCTCGTTCCTTTACGGCCGGGGAAGCGCGGTCTACCGGTCCCAGGATGCGGGAGCCACCTGGGAACTCCTTGGGCCAGACCGGGGGCTGCCGGACCCCGACGACCACGTCGATAGCAACGGGCGCGTTCGGATTGGGCGAATTGGCCTGGCCATCTCGGAGGCTTTCCCCTCGACCATGTATGCCCTCTACACGAGCGGTTCAGGCTTTCGGGGGCTCTATCGATCTACGGATGCCGGAGACACCTGGGAAGACGCCAACCCCTCTGGCTCCATCACCCGGACCGGTTCACGGTCGTTTACTTTCAGTTGGTACTTCGGCCAGGTTCGCGTCGACCCTGTCGATCCGTTGCTTGTGTTTGTACTGGATGTATCCGTGCTCCGATCGAACGATGGGGGAGCGACCTGGAGCTCGAATAACGGGACTCACGTGGACCATCATGCCATGTTGTTTCACTCGAGTAGCCCGAGCGTGGTCATCGAGGGCAACGATGGCGGTGCGTCCATCTCAACGAACGGGGGCGTCAGTTGGGATAGACTGGGTACCCTCCCCATCACTCAGTTTTACGAGATTGCGATAGATCCAGATAGGCCTCAGCGGCTCTTCGGTGGCACGCAGGACAACGGCACAGTCTGGACGTCGACCGGAGCCCAGAACGATTGGAGCGCTCTTTTTGGAGGGGACGGCTTCTACGTACTCCCCATCATCGGAGACGGATCCAGGGTTTATGCCGAGTCCCAGTGGGGCAATTTGGTGCGTGTGGATAGTCTGCCCGGGCATCCCTCCCCGGTCCCGGTTGCGAGTGGGAAAGGCATTCCTTCGTTGGGTGATGAGCGCAGAAATTTCGCGACGCCCATCGCCATGGATCCCTTCGACCCCGACATTCTGTACTACGGGACCTACCGAATCTGGCGCACCCTGGATGGCGTGAGCACGTTTTGGGAGCCCATCACGGGAGACCTCACCCGCGGCACGGCCGTCGCCAAATTGGGGACTATCACCAGCATCGCCGTCTCGCCGCTGGACAGCAACGTCATCTGGGCCGGCACGGACGACGGGAAGGTTTGGGTGTCCTCCGATTTCGGCACATCCTGGAACGATATCTCGGCCACGTTGCCTATCCGGTGGGTGACCCGTGTTTTGCCTGCGCCTGATGATGTGTCCACGGCGTATGTGACTTTTTCTGGCCTGAAATGGAGAGATCCGGTGCCTCATGTATTCCGGACCCGGAATTTCGGCCAGACCTGGGAGGACATCACCGCAGACCTGCCGGACGCGCCCGTCAACGCCATCGCCGTCGATCCTCAGTTCACGGATCGCATTTTTGTGGGAACCGACATCGGGATGTTCTCCAGTATTGACGAAGGCACCTCGTGGAGTCCCATGGAGGAGGGTATTCCGGCCGTGACGGTCACAGACCTGAAGGTCGATGCCTTCGGCCGACGATTAATCGCCGGCACTCACGGGCGAGGCATTTTCACCTTTGACCTGAACCAGCTCCCGGGAGATGTCACCGGCACCGAACCGCCAACCGAACACCCGTCAGCGTTCGAACTTGCGGCAGCCTACCCCAACCCGTTCAGGGATCGAACCAGAATCACCGTCACAGGCGTCGTGGAAAATGCAGCGGTTTTTGACCTCACCGGCAGGCAGTTGGCCACCGCCCGCGTCTCACAAGTCTCTGCCAATCGAGCGGTCATCGTGTGGGACGGCCAGACCGCCGCCGGTGAGTCCGCCCCGTCCGGTGCCTATATCATCGTGGCCTCCAACGGGAGTCGTCGGGACGTCGTGAGTGTGATAAAAATTCGCTAGGTGCGCGCCTGCGCCGCGCCTGATCGGCGCCAAACGTCTTGAGCCACCGCGCCCGGGGCGAAGCATCTACTCACAAGCCGGGCGGGGCGGTATGGCGGTACATGTTCGGAATGTCCGGGGTCAACAGGTCGGCATCATTCCATGGCGCGATGGCGTCTCGGACCCAATCATAGAATCCGTCTCCGGTATGAAGATGTGCTTTCCGGGCGATCTCGCGTAGAGCCTCATTGTCGGCGCCAAGCAAATGCCCCGTGAAGTCTCGACCCTGCCGGGACCGGGCGCGTTCATATTGAATACTCGCGGCGAAATACAGCATTGTCGCGGCTGTGAACGAACGGAATTCCCCCATGGTTTGGTAGCAGACGGCCACGAGGTGATCCAGATGATCCAGCTCTCCGAGAACCGAGTCTCCGTAGGCCTGGAAATCTTCAGAACCCGTTTCGAGCACTCGGGCGAGGCGTTCTATGCCCGCCAGCGTATGGGCGATGCCCGTCGAATGAAGCGGGTCGACGAATCCAGCGGCGCTCGGGAGCAGGGCCCAGCCGATTCCTGCCGCCGAGGCGGCCCTCCGTTGCAACCGGCCCGTCGTTATCAGTGCCGAGGGCGGCTCGATTGATTCCGCGTTCTTCATTTGGCAGGCAACCCCGGACGCTCGAGAGATCCAGTCTGCCATGTCTGGAGTGGAATCGCCGGGGGAAACCACGCCTACACTCGTGCGGCCGGAATCGAACCGGATCTGCCACATCCAGCCGCCGGATTGAACGTGATGAAGGGCGGAGTGATCACACGGAAACGGATGGTCGGTCGTGTCTAGCTGCATCGACTCGGACCAGTCTTGGACGTTCTCGAAGTGCCCAAAAACACAGCGTGTGTGGGTCCTCAGAGGTCTGCCGGGAGTGACGTTCAGGAACCGGCGCGAGAACGCCGCGCTGCCGGTGGCATCCACGAGCAATCCGGCGCGAACGTCCGAGCCATCGGTCAAGTGCATCTCCCACCGGGACGATTTTTGGGTGGCGCCGGTCCACATGTTCATCTCGTCGACACTTGTGCCCTGCCGGGCGTCCACCCCATCTCGAATGGCCTCGCGAAACAAGAACGCGTCCACATCGGATCGATACCACTGTGTGTCGCAGTCGAAGGCGTCATCCGAAGCGGCTACCAAGAGTTCGTTGGCGTGCGCCTCTCCAGGAGCCCATTTGCCACCTCCCAGATGGCTGAAGTAGCTGAATCCGCGCTTCGGGCCGACGTCCAGTTCCGGATAGGCCGCCTTCCAGGTGCCATATCGGGCGAGCGGCTTGATCCTGTCGAGCCCATATCGGTCTGAAAGGGACGCGAGAATCATGTTACCCGCGGGCGTCGAAGACTCGCCTATCACAAATCTCGGATGCCGGCTACGGTCCAGGAGGAGGACTGACAGGCCCAGGCGACGGGCGATGATCGACAGTAATGAGCCGCCGAAACCGCCACCCACAACGACGAGATCGTATTGGTGACTGCTCACAGGGCGTGCTCCGGCCGCGGCAACCGGGTCTTGGGGGCTGAGC
>CAYXSE010000185.1:0-8068 GCA_964466675.1 uncultured Rhodothermales bacterium
CACCTTCTTCAAGTCGTCGACCAACAGGACACCCCGTCACCATCAGCCAGGAGAACCTGGAGAGGAGTTCAACGTCACTCTTGAGCTGAAACTGATGGCCGACGTGGGTCTGGTAGGCTTCCCCAATGCCGGAAAGAGTACGTTGGTGGCCTCCATATCGGAGGCCCGCCCAAAGATCGCCGACTATCCATTCACGACGCTGGTCCCCAGCCTGGGAGTGGTCCGGGTGGCCGATTATAAATCATTTGTGATCGCGGACATTCCTGGAATCATAGAAGGGGCTCATGAGGGCAAGGGTCTTGGAATTCGTTTCCTGAAGCATATTGAGAGGAATGCCGTGCTTCTGTTCCTGATTCCCATCGACGCGGCCGACCCTGCGGAGGAATACTCGGTTCTTTTGTCCGAGCTAGAGTCCTTCAATCCAGAACTCTTGCACAAGCCGAGGATGATTGGAATTTCGAAGACGGACTTGCTGCCGGCGGAGGACCTGGACGAATACCTGGGCGACGTGCGAGAGACTCTGCCGGACGATATCACCATCAAGGCGTTCTCCTCCGTCTCCAGAAAAGGCCTCGATCCTCTGAGGATGGCTCTCTGGCAACGTGTGGAGAAGTCTCGAAACCCAGTCTGATGAGGGCTCCCCGGCAGACCGAAGGTGCTTCCGAGGTCCTCGAGCCAGACGCCAAGTGGGCTGCATGTGTGCAACTGGCCCTGGCGCCGGGCATTGGCCCCGTTTTTTTCCGCCAATTGGTCCATCGCTTCGGAGGCGTGCAGGAAGTCTTTGATCAGCCTGCTCGGAAGTTGGGACGATTTGCTACGCTGGTGGCCGGTGCCCGGCGTGTAAAGTTTGATCGAGTCAAGCGGTCCGAAACCATTTGCTGGAGCGATGCTGATTACCCGGAAGCCCTGAAAAACATCTACGACGCTCCTCCGCTACTATGGTATCGAGGGAGGAGGCCACAGGTAGCTCGACCCCGGGCGGCCATCGTCGGAACCCGTAAGGCTACTCCGTATGGTCGTAGAGTAGCGGCGGAGATGGCCGGGCAACTCTCGAAGGCCGGCGTGGAAGTGGTCAGCGGCTTGGCCCTGGGAATCGACGGCGCGGCCCACCGAGGAGCGCTGGAAGGCGATGCAGGGACCATTGCTGTTCTCGGATCGGGTGTCGACCACATTTTTCCCACACTTCACCGGGAGTTGGCGGAGCGCATCGCATCGAACGGGACCATTTTGTCCGAGCTGCCCCCCGGGACGCCGGCAATGGCGGGGCATTTTCCGAGGAGGAATCGAATTATCTCGGGTCTGGCCAAGGCTACCGTGATCGTCGAAGCCAGGGAGCGGGGCGGAGCCCTGATCACGGCTCAACTAGCTTCCAGCCAGAATCGATCTGTCTATGCGGTACCCGGAGACCTGGGTAGACGCTCGTCAGCAGGGACAAACAAATTAATCGAGGACGCCCAGGCCCGATTGCTCCTGGATGTCAGGAGCCTCATCAAGAGTGAATGGCCCACCTTGGCCTTGGCGAGCGAGAATATTTTCGTCCCTCAAGATCTGCAGCGCGAACATGAAGCCCTTCTCGATTGTCTGGAAATCGAGCCGAAGAGTTTGGACTCGTTGTGTTCGGAGATGGGAAAGAACGTGTCTGATGTACTTGTGGAGCTCCTGGCGCTGGAATTGGCTGGGCTGGTCCGGCAGTACGCGGGGAAGCAATTCGCTTTGACCGTGTGAGCCCAGGGGCCTGAGCGCGGTGGCGTGCAAGTGGCTGACTGTGGATCGCCGGCGCGGTTCCGGCGTTTGCCGCGTTGCTGTCAACCGACCGGCTCATTCTTGTGACGGATTCCAACCCGACCAAACCCACTCTGTCCTACCCGGGATCGACCGATCCGAACTACCCCGACCATGTCGAGACCGTAGTCGAGATGGCCGTCCCGGACGGGTATCAGGAAGAAGGAAGACTGGACCAATACATCACGCGGTTCCTCCAGAATGCGTCCAGAACCAAGGTTCAGAAGGGAATCAAGGACGGGAATGTCACCGTCAACGGAGAGGTGGTAACGCGTGTCTCACATGCCGTTCAGTCAGGAGACCGGATTGCCTGCACGATCATGCGGCCGCCGCCCCTGGAAATTATTCCGGAGGACATTCCGCTGGATGTGGTGTATGAGGACGAACACCTTCTGGTCGTAAACAAGCCGGCGGGCATGGTGGTTCACCCGGCTTTCGGAAATCGAACCGGGACGCTGGTTCACGCCGTGCTGCATCACGTCGGTGGGGGACGCCTTTCCTTCGAGGAGGATGAAGACACAGCGGACCCTGAAGACGCAGGCCTATCTATGCACAGGGCCGGTCCCAAGTATGATGGTGATACGGCGCTACGACCCGGAATCGTACACCGGTTGGATAAATGGACGAGCGGCCTGCTTGTGGTGGCCAAGAACGAAAGAGCCCACACGGGGCTGGCATTGCAGTTTCAGGATCGGACCATCCGGCGACAGTACCAGGCGTTGGTCTGGGGTATTCCCGATGAGGAGGAAGGCCGCATCGAAACGGCCATTGCCCGGGACCCAAGGGACCGGAAGAAAATGGCTGTCGTGAAGGAGGAACTGGGCAAGTATTCGTGCACCACTTACAAACTCGAGGAGAGGTTCATTTATTCATCCCGCCTATCATTTCGGCTAGAAACAGGACGGACTCATCAGATTCGAGTTCATGCGCGGCACATCGGCCACCCAGTCATGGGCGATGCTTCCTACGGCGGGACTGGAGTTGTCAGGGGCCAGGATACCGCCAACAGGCGAGCCTACTACAGGAATCTTTTCAAGACAATGCCTCGCCAGGCGCTCCACGCGGAGACCCTTGGATTCAAGCATCCAATCACCTCAGAGGAGTTGGATTTGCGTGCCGACCTGCCGGAGGATATGAGCTTGGCGCTGCAACGGTTAAGAAAAGGCGAGCCAGCCTAGGAGAGTTCATGCACCTCACAACACTGTTATCCGTCGACTCGATCCGGACCGGACTCGAGTCCCGGGACAAGACTACGGTGATCAACCAGACGATAGATTTACTCGCCGGCTCGGAGCACGTTCTCGATCTGGATGAGGTGAGGCGCGTGGTATGGGAACGGGAAGCCTCGATGTCGACAGGCGTTGGCAAGGGGTTGGGCCTTCCGCATGCGAAGTCCGACTCCATGCGTCACACCGTAGCGGCGATATCGGTCACCCGCAGTCCGATTGATTTTGGCGCGTTTGATGGAGAACCTGTACGTATCATTTTCCTTCTCGTGGGGCCGGTCGAAGATCAGGCCCTGCATATCCGAACGCTCAGCCGGATTTCTCGAATCATGCACGACCAGAACACCCGCAATCAGGTGATCGGCGCTGGGTCGGCTTCCGAGGTGTTCGACGCCATTTGTCGAGCCGAAAATGCCCTCCTGGAGGTCTCCCATGGGTAAGGCCTTCCGCACGATTCCAGGGACGTTCGACATCTTGCCGGATGCCTACACGAACGATGGCTCCACGGTGCCCTCTTCCGCGGCATGGCAATTCGTTGAATCAGTGATCCGGTCGGTGATGGCGCGTTTTGGTGCGCGGGAAATTCGGACGCCAATCCTGGAGCCCACCGAACTCATCGCCCGAGGAATCGGAGCCTTGACGGACATCGTTTCCAAGGAGATGTTCGCGTTTGAGCGCGGGAAGACTCATTACGTGATGCGGCCAGAAGTGACCGCCCCGGTGATGCGCAGCTATCTACAGCACCACCTCGGCCAGAGGGGCGGTGCCCAAAGGCTCTTCTATATCGGGCCGTGCTTTCGGGCAGAGCGTCCTCAGAAAGGGCGATACCGTCAGTTTCACCAGTTTGGAGGCGAAATAATTGGCGCGTCCGGACCGGCGGCCGATGTCGAATCGATCTCCATGATGCTCGCGGTGTACGATGCCCTCGGCGTCACGGACACCAAATTGAGGATCAACACCTTGGGGGATGCGGACACGCGGCCAAGGTACAAGGAGGCGTTGATTGCCTATCTGACGCCCTACCGCGACGAACTCGGCGAAACCAGCAGGAATCGACTGGAATCGAACCCGCTTCGCATCCTGGATACCAAGAACCCGAAGGAGCGCGAGCTTCTGGTGAAGGCCCCCAAGCTGATTTCTTTTGTCTCCTCTGAGGCCCGAACGCACTTCGACCGCGTACTGCAGATGCTTACGGATCTGGAGATCAGGTACGAGGAAGACCCGCTCTTGGTAAGAGGCCTCGACTACTACACCCACACCACCTACGAACTGGAGAGCCCTTCACTGGGGGCTCAGAGTGCGCTGGCTGGCGGTGGGCGATATGACCTGTTGGCCATGGAGGTGGGGAGCAAGAATCCGGTCCCTGCGATCGGCTTTGCCGCCGGGATTGAACGATTGCTCATGGCGATGGAGGCGGAGGGAGCCGAGTTCCCCGCTGCACCAGGCCCCGATGTGTACCTGATCGGGCTGGGTGACAGCGGACAAGCTTGGACGATCGGAGCGGCCGCGAAGCTTCGTGCCGCCGGATTGAGCGTTGTGTCCGACCTTTTAGGCCGATCGCTGAAGGCGCAAATGAGGGAGGCCGACCGGCAGGGCGCACGAGTGGTGGCCATTGTCGGGGAGGACGAACTGGCACGAGGCGTCGCCATTCTCAGGACCATGGATACGAGCACCCAGCAGGATATTCCTCTGGATCAGTTTGCCGCGGCCATCGTCGGAGTGCTCGACCAGAACAAGAACTGACCCCGCTTTCTTATGTATCCACGCCTGAGTGATCTCTTTCAGGACTGGTTCGGAATCACCCTACCGTTTTCGATTTATTCCTTCGGGTTCATGGTCGCCGCAGCGGTCATGCTCGCCGGTTGGCTGACTCAGCGAGAGATGGATCGGCTCCATGCCGAGGGCAGAATGGCCGGCATCAGGATCTTGGCATCTAAGACGGGCGACCGGAGCGCAAGAAAGGGCCGGATGATCGATGCCAGCCCCAGTTACCTCATGGGTATGATCACCGTGTTCGCGGTTGTCGGGGGCTTCGCGGGAGCGAAACTGTTCCACATCCTGGAAAACCTGGATCAGTTTTGGCGTTCGCCGGGCGCGATGATCTTCTCCAGCGGAGGCTTCACCTTCTATGGGGGACTCATCATCGGGACCGGGCTCATTGTTTGGTACCTGAAGAAAAACGGCCAGAAGCCAGCGCTATTTGCAGACGCTGTCGCACCGGGCCTGATGCTGGCTTACGGAGTAGGACGGATCGGTTGTCACCTGGCGGGCGATGGCGACTGGGGGGTCGCGGCCGACGTTGCCGCGAAGCCGAGTTGGCTTCCGATGTGGCTGTGGGCGGAGGATTACCCCAACAATCACCTCGGCGTGGATCTGTCGGCCGCGCCGGTCTATCCGACCTCGGTCTATGAGTTCGTGCTAGCCTTCGCATTGTTTGTCGTGCTCTACAGGCTGAGAAAACACCCCTATATGGCCGGTTGGTTGTTTGGCCTGTACCTGGTTTTTGCCGGAGTGGAGCGCTTTCTGATCGAGCAGATCCGCGTCAACAATACTTTTACCGTGTTCGGGATCGAAGGCACCCAGGCGGAATTGATATCCGTCATTTTCGTTTTATTGGGTGGCTTCATGCTCTATCGAAGCTGGAAACGGCGCGATATCCCGGAACCGGAAGGGTCCGCGCACTCACCAGAAGGGACCCCGTAGCGTGGATCTAGAGGTACTGATCGGTCAGGCGGTCCGCGAAGTCCGCAAGTGGGAAGCTTCGTTTGGGCCTTACGACCGCCATGCGTCCACCCACCTGGAGACGGATGCGGTTGTCGGTGTGATCAGCGAGTACACGGACCGCCTGAAGGACAACTACCCGTTCTTCCACCCGCGGTACGCGGCTCAGATGCTCAAGCCCCCACACCCGGCGGCAATTGCCGGCTATGTGGCGGCGATGTGTATCAACCCGAACAATCACGCCCTCGACGGTGGACCTGCGACGGCTGCCATGGAGCTGGAAGTCGTCCGTGGCTTGTCCGACATGTTCGGATTGAAGCAGCCGACACTGGGGCATCTTACAACTTCGGGCACCATCGCCAACCTTGAATCCCTGTGGGTCGCCAGGTGCCTGCACCCGGAGAAGTCCATCGCTTTTAGCGCGGATGCGCACTACACGCACAACAGAATGTGCGAGGTGTTGGGAATCGAATCCCGCGTCGTCCCGACGGACGAGAACGGACGGATGGATGTGCCCGCGCTCCGACGGGCGCTGGACGATGGGAAGGTCGGGACGGTAGTTGCAACATCAGGCACGACCGGGCAAGGCATGGTCGATCCCATTGCTGATATAGTCGAGGCTTGTAGGGCCGCGGGAGTCCGGGTTCACGTGGATGGAGCGTACGGGGGCTTTTTTACTCTCCTGTCCGACAGCAACATGCTTGACCCTCGGACACGGAAGAACCTGAAGGCGATTTCTCAGGCTGATTCCGTAGTTGTTGATCCCCACAAGCATGGCTTGCAGCCCTATGGGTGCGGGGCCGTGCTGTTCGCGGATCCCGAGGTCGGTCGCTTCTACAAGCACAACTCGCCGAACACCTACTTCACGTCTGGCGACCTACACCTCGGAGAGATATCACTGGAGTGTTCAAGAGCCGGCGCGGCTGCGGGCGCCCTTTGGATGACGCTGAAACTCTTGCCCCTGACCGAGGGAGGCTTGGGGTCTGTCTTGGCGGCGGGTCGTCGAGCGGCCATGGCCTGGCACGGCCTCCTGAAGAAAAGCAAGGTCCTGGAGCCCGTCGGCAGCCCCGATCTTGATATCGTCTGCTATTTCCCAAGCCTGGGCCGCGCCAGCGCGTCGGCCATCAGTATCGAGTCGCAGCGCGTCTTTGAGGCTGGCATGGCGGACGAAGATCCCGTGTTCCTGTCGGTCTCCCGGGTACCCACGCGAAGGGTGCGAATAGGAACTCGGCCGATTCGCCGAGACAAGAGTGAGACGGCCGTCCTGCGGAGCGTCCTCATGAAGCCGGAGCACGAGAACTACGTCGACTGGCTGCACGAAAGGGTGGAAGCGTTGGCCTTAGGAGCCCGCGTCAGCTAGCAGTACGAAAGACGCCCACAACCTGGGCCTCGAGGCCACGGAGTTGTCTTTCATGAGCGTCAGTTTCGCGGAGCGCAACGATGGAGCCATTCGGTCTCCTTGGAGAAGGCCTTTCGAGTAATCAGGGCCTCAAAGTGCAAATTGAGAAATGCTCCATCGGGGACGAGCCCGATGATCAAGACATCGGCTCCGCCCGACCACCCTTGTCGCCCCTCCGCTGGTCCTAAGTCCCGACGCCACAACACTCCCTGACGCGGCAACACTCTCAAGCTTCGTGCTGACGCTGGTGCTGCCAACGAGGTGGATTCCGCGCAAGACAAAGCCTCCGGTGCCGTTGGACAGTCTGAGGGTCGAGTTTTGCAAAGTCACCTCCGTACCGGCCTTCGCAACCAGACCGGGAACACGTCCAGAGAAGCTCAGGAAAAGCGTCCCGCCGGTAACTTCGATTGCGCTGAGTATTCCGGGTGAATGCGGCCACCTATTCCGGAAACAACGCGGCCACTGAATCCGGAAACAATGCAGCCACCCATTCCGGGTGAATGCAGCCACCGATTCCGGAAACAACGCAGCCACCTTTGGACTCCGTTCCGGATTGGGTGGCCGCATTCTGCCGGAATGTCAGCTCCGGCCTGCACGCGAGGGCGATAGTCCGAGCAGCCACGTTCCACGTCCCCACGTCCTCCTATTCCAACCATACAAGGAGGTGGCAGTTGTGTCCGCTCGTCGCATGCCCATGTTCAAGACACAAGACGGCCAACGTGTTGGATGCGTTGCCCAAGAGCATGCAAGGGCAAAGCCAAAGGCCACTTGCAGGACATCTACCGGGCTCCCACCAGAAAGCAGGCCGATAAGGCCTTCAACTTTTTCCTGGCGGCGTACCGGCCGAAGTACCCGAAAGCGGCGCAATGCCTGGAGAAGGACGAAGAGGCCCTACTGGCCTTCTACGCCTTCCCGGCCGAACATTGGGTCAGTCTCAGAA
>CAYXSE010000186.1:0-8051 GCA_964466675.1 uncultured Rhodothermales bacterium
GGGGCCCCGGTGGTTGCGGCGCTGGCCTGTCCGAGGCTCAAGACCGCGTCGGGAAACGAGGACGGAATCATTCTTTTCGCAGTTGAAGGCCACGGTACACGCGAGATTCCGATCGCTGACGTAGAAACGGGCACAGGAACTCTCGTCGGCGTCTCCGGGACGGCGAATTCGGCCGCTGCCCGGTTCTCGGAATCCCTCGAGGCCGGTCATAGCTCACACAGCGACGCCGCTAGGGTCGCGAAGAGACTGGGTATTGAGCGTGAGCCAATTCGGATGGATAGCCAGGCCAAGTACGCCGTCGTGGCCCGCGGCGAGGCCGACATATACATGCGCTTGCCGGTGAGACCCGGGTACGACGAGCGGATCTGGGATCATGCGGCTGGGAGTCTGGTCGTCGAAGAGGCGGGTGGGCGAGTCACCGATGTCGACGGAAAGCCATTGGATTTTTCTCTGGGCCACACCCTGAAGGGGAACACCGGCGTAGCCGCGTCAAACGGACTCCTCCACGAGCAGCTGTTGAACGCGCTCGCAGCCCAGAACATCCGAGGAGTCTGACTCGCCGAGTCCCAAGTCCCGACAGAGGCCTGCCTCAGGCAAAAGCATCGACAAGTTGGGCGCAGGCACGCTCCAGGATGTCGAACTCCTTGGCGTAGCAAAATCTCAAGAGATGAGCGCCATCTGCGGGGTCCTTAAAGAACGAGCGGCCGGCGACAGCTCCGACCTGCGCACGCTCGACCAGGGTACGGGTCGCTTGGTGGTCATCGGCAAAGCCCTCAAATCGATCCGCGAGGGGTGAGAAATCAGCAAGCACGTAGTAGGCCCCCTTGGGCCAGTTGACCAAAAATCCGGCTTGCTCCAGGGCTGTACACATCATAGTGCGCTTCCGATCATACTCGCTCCGCAAGTCCCGGTAGTAGACGGGGTCCATGAGCATCCCGGCGGCAGCGCCGTGCTGTAGCGGAGTGGGGGCGCAGATGTAGACCAAATCGTTGATCAGCCCCATGGGGGTGATCAGTCGCGCGGGTCCGGAGGCGTACCCGAGTCGCCAGCCCGTCATATTGAAGGTCTTGGAGAACCCCGAAATCGTAATGGTTCGGTCGAAAGCTCCTTCTATCGACGCCAATGAAACGTGCTCGAGGTCGTCGTACAGCATGTACTCGTAGATCTCGTCGGTCACCGCAAAGAGATCATGCTTTACCAATTGATCTCGAAGCTGCTCGAGTTCTTGACGAGACCACACCTTTCCATGAGGGTTGCCCGGCGTGTTGATCAGGATCGCTTTGGTCTTTTCAGAGATTCCTGCTTCGAGAGCCTCGAAATCGATGGCCCAATCTGGTCCCGAGGTAGACACGAACGTGGTTCCGATGCCCAATAGATCCAGCATACTCCGGTGGTAGCCGTAAAACGGCTCAATCAGAATAATCTCGTCGCCCTTGTCGAAGAGCGCCAGTAGCGCGCACATGAAGGCTCCCGTCGAACCGGCGCTAACCATGATCTCTGAGGGCCCGGATACCGGGATGTGATTGAAGCTCCGTACTTTTTCCGCCAGGTGCTCTCGAAGGGACTCGATACCCGCGTAGTGAGAATAGATGGACTTGTCCTGATCGATCGCCAGGTGCGCGGCGTCTTTGATGGCTCTGGGCGTCGGCATATCGCAGATGCCCTGGCCCAGATTGATGCCATCGACCTCCCGGATCAGCATGGAGATCGCTCTGATGTCGCTTTGTACGAGTCGATCCGTTCGGTCGGACAGAGGCTTCATAGACGTTACTTGTGTTTTTAGCCCGTAATGGCCATCTGGGGTGACAGAGTCGATGTGGTTGGGTCCGAACAAGAAAAGAGCCTCTGGCCGATGACTCCGGACCGGGAGTATAACATTTCGGACGTGCCCAGCACAAAGCGGACTTTCCGTGCCAGAATCGCGACAATCAGTGACCCGAGGCTCGATTTAGCCAGACTACCCCGTTCTCGAATGCTGGTGTTTCGATGCTGTCTCACAATTTTTCAGCAAGTCCGATGAAAGCTGCTGCTACGCAAAAGTGCTATACGCACACATGGCTGCGAGAGGGTCTAACGACCATGTTCTACGCGGTCATTCTAATGACAATGGTCGGTGTGTCTCCTGCTCTCGGGCAGACGGGCGTCGACCTGGTTGTTGGAAAAGGTAATACGCCTGACCAGGTGGCCTATCCTGGTGACGTTACTACTTATACGGTAACGCTAACTAACTCGAGCGCGACGGTTGCCGCCGACGATATCGAGATCACCGATGACCTGCCCGAGGATCACCTCGGCAACGGGATATTCGGCGTCCCCTTCAACGTGATGAACACGCACGGCACGTATAGCTACGATGCCGGCACAAATATAATCACGGTGACGGACATTGATCTCGCTACGAGTGCAGTCATGACGCTCACATATGATGTGGCCGTTATCACACCTTTCGAGGGTGACTACACGAATACTGCTGCCGTCTCGTTTCCTCCGGCTTGGATCTTAGATCCGGACCTGAGCAACAACTCGGCCACCTACCTGCTTACGGTACTGGAGCCGATGCAATTCCCGGCCAAGTCCGCGATCCAGGCTCTCGTGGCCTGTCAGAACGAAGCTGGCGACTACCACATTATTGGTGGTCAGATGAACGGCCCTATCCTTAGGTCGGTGCCTTCGGGCTACTTCCTGGGCGGCCGTCGCTGGTCCACGTCTACCGTTGGACTTCCTGTGGCGAACCTGGTGGTCAACGACCTCTTCGTGGTGCGCAACTCCACCGCGGGTGTCGCTGATCAGGTATTCGCGGCGGTATGGGGCTACGATGGCCTCTACCAGACAAACGACTGTGGTCGTACCTGGGAGACGGTCGACTTCCCGGGACTGGCCGCAGCCGGTGATCCGTTCAAGATTGTCTACGCCCTCACACGGGGTCCAGGCGGTCCTCTCGGATACATCCTGTATGCCTCCGCCGATCGTGGTCGCATCTTCCGGTCCCTCGACGGTGGCATCAGCTGGGACATGACCATGTCCCTGCCAGGTGGCAGTGCTGACACGCCGTGGGCGTTGGCAGCCGATCCCAACACGGACGGGCTCCTGTACGCCGGTACGTTCGGGAACGGCCTCTTCATCTCTCGCGACTACGGCGAGTACTGGGAGCGCACTGACAACAACGGTATCCCTGGACAGGGCGCGCTGCACATCTTCGATCTGGAGTTTGATCCCGAGAAGATGCCGCAGACGCTGTGGGCGGCCACCGCTCAGGGTGTGTTCTTCACCCAGGACGAAGGCGCCTCATGGGCCGAGCAGTCCGACGGTCTCGCCATCACCGGCAACAACGGTGTGACGTTCGTGACCAAGGAGGCACGGGCTATCGCGTTCGCTGAGCCGAACCCGGGCACGGCCCTGCTCGACTACAGCCTGTACACGGCCGTTTGGGGCGCGGGTATCTTCAAGTTGGAAGGCGACCGGTTCTACACCACTTGGGACGCCGTTCTCCTGAAGAACATGGATAGCTCGGCTCTCCTCATCCACGACGGTGTCCTGATCGTCGGCACCAACGGTCAGGGTATGTTCGAGATTGATATCGCCGCCAGGGCGACCGCGAACGAGAACGAGTCTACTGACTTGCCTGAGGGCTTCGTTCTTCAGCAGAACTACCCGAATCCGTTCAATCCAACAACCTCCATCTCCTTCGAGCTTCCCGAAGCCTCGGCAGTTCGCCTGTCCGTCTTCGACGTACTCGGAAGGGAAGTGGCCGTGCTCGTCGACGGCAAGCTTGCCGCAGGTAGCCACGCGGTTGGATTCGATGCGATGGGCCTTCAGAGTGGCATGTACCTCTACCGATTGGAGACGGCAACCCGCGTTCTTACGAACAGCATGGTGTTGATGAAATAGTCCCCGTAGCCGAAAGGCAGACTAGCGTAGCGGGTCAGAAGGCGGGATCTCCAGAGATGGGGATCCCGCCTTTCGTATAGGCCTCTGGCATGGGATTCGGCCTGGAATCTTTCTTTTGATTCGGCCCATAACCCGTCTCTGGATGAGACGTCTGTCGCGAAATGGAACCAGCTCGTGGGTGTCGAACAGTCTAAAAAACGCGAAAAGGGCGCCTTTACGGGCTCCGTAGTGCCGCTGGGTATTTCGGCCCCCGTTTTGCGTAGGGCTTTCCGCATACGAATCTATAGCGGGGCCAGTACGCCCCTGCACACTCCCATGATCGGACTCATCCTACTTGTCATTAGCCTTCTAATTGCGGGCGTCGGCCTCTATCGGGCCGAACGTTCCCTTTTCAATAGAGGAGAGGGTGCGGCAAACGCATCGGCTCGCCAACTGGACGCCGCCGAGCAGGCGCTGGCCTCTTCGGGACTCACTCCCACTGTCGAGGCGGTGGGACAGGACACATCGGGTTCAGGCGACGGCATTCTTCAGGCGCAAGACCGAGTGGCCGCCACACCATTTGGCGAACGGCTGGCAGGGTCGGCAGGCCTTGGCGATGGAGGTGCCATCCAGGGAGCGTCCGGCGGAGATGGTTCCGTGACCGTTCCGGTTACCAACGACCAGATTCTCGTCGTGGACCTCGATCAAAAAGTCCGCAGGCGCCTCCGCGAGATTCTCGGAGAGACCTTCTCGGTGGTCGAAGCCGAGGATGCGGGTAGCGCGGTCGCGATGATGTCCCGGAGGCAGCCGGGAATCGCCATCGTCGGCGCGAACGTCCGAGATCGCCATGGCCGCCCATTCTGGGAGTGGATGCGCCGCTCAGACAGCCTTGGTCAGATTCCAGTGCTCCTCGTCTCCGCTCTTTCGGCAAAGGAGGATGTATCCGAAAAATTCAGCCATCTTCCTTACCAGCCGAGCGCTGTCCTACGAAAGCCTCTTCTCATCGACGAGGTCAGTAGAACTGTCGCGCGGTTGGTGGACGGTCGAGAAGACCCCTGGGGAAGCGACGGAATCTGGGGCGGTCTCGCATCCGGGACAGACGAAGACGGTCGCTTCGTTCGCCGCGCACAGGAGGATGTCGAAAAAAACATAGCAAACGCCGGATTCGGTGTCCGCGAACTCTCCGCCGAGCTCGGATTGAGCGCCCGCCAGTTGCAGCGCCGCCTCCGCGATACGACAGGCGAATCGCCCAACTCGTTCATTCGCTCGATACGCCTCCAGAAAGCGGCTCTGCTACTTGAGCACGGCTCAGACCCGGTATCGCAGGTTGCCTACGCCGTAGGATTCAACAGCCTCTCCTACTTCGCCAAGTGCTTCCGTGAGCACTTTGGACGCAACCCGTCGGAGTTCACCGCCCGTCGTCACCGTTCGGCTCTGACTGTGTAACAGCCGGGCCGGAAGCCTCTCGATTCACAGGAGGGGCCGATCGCCCAAAGAGGCGCCGCCACGCTTGGCGCCAGGACGGGAAGTCGGTTTGATAAGTGACTCCGGCGCCTGCCGTGTTGGTCAGGTCGGCATTCTGAAGAATATCCCCCTCGCGCCGAAAGAAGACCTGCGCAGAAACACTCGGACTCAGACGTACCTCCACCACAAACTCTCCCTGGATCCCTTCTGTGCTTGCGCGTGTGTTGTCTGTATTCGATCCCTGGTAGATGCCTTCGCCACGTATCACCAGTCGTTCGTCAAGCAGTCTCAGAGCGACTCCGTAGGTGATGTCCAGTTCCTCAGCTCTCTCTCCCTGGAGTCCGAAGGTAAAATCAACGTTCGGGAGAGCGGCATCCAGAAATCGGCTTAGCTGTGAGGAAACCAACTGGGAAACGCTGTTGAACGCCAACTGCTCGCCGGCCTGAGCCGTCAAGTTTTCCGTGGTGAGACGAAACGAGTTGGTTAGCAGAACGCTAGTCGCGTACTCGGGAGCGCGGTCGGGCTGATTGAGCCTGGCTTCGAGGGCCTGATAGTCGCCGAGTATGCTTTGATTGGACCGATCGATCGACAGCCCGAGATCGACGACAGGCGAAAGCACCTGGCCCCCAATCCGCAGCTCCACGACAAGTGGAATGAGCGCGTCTCCTACCGACACACCCTCCAGTCCTGCTGCGCTAGCTCTGGTCCGGAAAGCCGCAGGTATATCCAATCGGGCGTTGACCGGGTCACCCACCCATGAGATGGTACCTCCCGGCTGGATGACGAATCGGCGCACGAATACCTCGCCCGCAGTGAACAGGTAATCGCCGCCGAGCACCTCCATCTGTCCGAACGCCTCGAATTCACCCTGGCTGCGTCGAAGTTGGACGCGGCCGGTACTCTCTGCGTTGATCACATCTCCCAGAAGAGGGTCGATGACCAGGTGGATCAACGAGCCACGAGGCACCTCAATGTTGAGGTCCATATCCAACCCGTCAAGGAACTTCCGTTCGGCAGACGCTCGCCGCGCCAGAAAGAAGGGTCGTCGGATCAGGCGTTGAAGGTCTGGGATGCGGCCTGTCGAATCGGCGAAGATGATGAAGCCGTCGTCCCTCTCATCGATCGCATCGACCAGAGGAATGAACAGTTCGCTATCGGCGCGGGTTCGGCCGTCTGGAACGCGCAGCGTCGCATTGGCCAGTGGGCCGGTCAGGAACGCGGTTCCCGTCCCTCTAATGAATCCATAAAACGGAAGGTCGGGGGTCTCTGCCCTATTCATGACCAGCAGGTCATTCAGCGCGCCCTCGAGGTCAAAAGAGAAGAACAAGTAGTCGTTGAAAGACATCCGCCCTGTGATGTCTGCGAATCCTCCATCCTGATCCACCAGGCGCCCGCTGTCGACGTGAATGGCGTCGGCATCGATTCTCGTCGAGGCGGAAAATGTGTATTCAAGACCAATGCGCGGAACGGCGAATGCCCCGTCACGCACATCCAGGCGGGCACTGACTACCGGCTTCCCGAAAGGGCCTGACACGGCGCCTGACCCGGCCGCAAATCCCTCGACACGATCTACGGACTCGTTGAACGCGTATTTGAGAAAGAAGAGATCAGCCCTCTCGATGTCGGCAGTCAGACGCCATTCACCCCTGTCTGTCTCCGTCGGAAAACGGACCGTGCCCGCCATAGAGAGACGGTTTTCCAGGACCTCCACCGCTGGCACGGTCCCCGGGGGGAGGATCGGGGGCTGGATGGTCAGAGACACGTCAATGTCGCGTGTTCCAGGCATCAGAGAAGATTCAAGCCGCACCGCTCCAAGCATCCAATCATCCAGAACAAACTGAGGCACACTCACAAAGCCGGCCGCGAGCGGCGAGGTCAGCCCTCCAGTCAACTTTAGATCTGCGTTCAGCGCGCCCCCAAGATCTTGCCTGAGCGATACGAACTCTGTGAATCCCTCGAGGCGAATTCCTGTAGCTACAAGTCGAAGTGTGTCGACACTCGCGCCGGAGAGCGTACCCCAACTTTGTATTTGTTGTAAGCCGGAGCCCTCCACCAGATTCAATTGACCAAGCGCCACCGCGTCCCGGAACATGTCGACCATCACTGGCTCCGCGAGGCGCCAGGAATACTGTCTGGCGTCAACTGATAGGGTGTGCAAAACGAGCCGGACGCGGTCATCCATCAAGTCGATTCCGGTCTCGAACGCAAAGGGTCCTAGTCGCCCTCCGCGAGCGCCAGCGGCCTTCAGGCGTCCCGTCCTGTCCATCACGTCCAGGGCAATGGATACGTCTGGCAGTGTGGAGACCGGCGTCCTGAGAGAGTCAGCGCTGCTCCTGAGTGTTAGAACCAGCGCGTCTTCCACTGGGCCGACGAATCTTGTGTCGGCCCGCATCTCGAAGCGTCCTCCGAAGAGCGCAAGACGACCTCGTGACAGGCTGTCCGAGGTGATGGTGGTCGTGATATGCAAGGCGTCCTGTCCAGCGACAAGGTCAAACTCTGACCGGGTAGCCCCCCTGAGGGGCGTCGCACCCGGCAGCCAGGCATTCAGGCCGGATAGATCCGGAAGTTCAAGAGTCCCCCGAGCGAAGAGCGTGGCGGCTCCGGAAACCCGCTGGACTTCGTTTCGCAGCACGCTCGAGGCCAGGTCCGGCACGGCGTCAAGCGTCAACCCAGTGGGCTCATACGGTTTGGGTCGTTCCCGATTCGCCGCGTCGGTGAGG
>CAYXSE010000187.1:0-7976 GCA_964466675.1 uncultured Rhodothermales bacterium
AGCGCCAATGGCACACCGTCGCCATGTACCGAGACGATAAGCTCCAGGGATTCACCATGCGCGGAGTCGGCCCGTTCACCGAGAGTCGCGACCTGTTCCATTCATATTTCGGGCGATGGGCGCAAAGCCTCTCCGAATCTGAGTATGTGGTGCCGGGGTCGGTTCGGGTCTTGGCGGCGACGGACGCTCGTTAGACCTCTGTTGGATTGGTGACGTTATTGGGACTTGACGAAACGCCCATGGGCCAGGGACACCCTCGGTGCCGGGGTTCGCTGGGTTCCCGGTCGAGGTCGTCTTGTCAGGCGGTTTCTTTGGGGTTTCTCGGTCTTTTCTTTCGACCCCTCATAAGTCGGGCCACATCGGGACGGCGAGCACCGAGCTTCAAAAGGGAACGCACCATCAGATCCACGCTGACCGATGAGTCGCCAGCCTCCATTTTCGCTACCCTAGACTGGCTGGAGCCAAGTCGATTGGCAAGCTGTGACTGAGTCAGTCCAACTTGTTCGCGGGTCTGCCGGACACCTTGTGCGAGCGCCAATTTGAGATCGATGAACTCTCTCTCCTCTGGCGTCAGTTCCAGGAAGTCGGCTGCATCTCCTAGCTGCCAGCCGGCGTCGGCAAGCTGTTTTTTTTTCCGAGTATCCATAGTTCAGACGATCTAGGTTTCATGAAACCGCCGGAGTCGGCGCTTGCAGGCATCGACTACACGCTTCGGCGTGGCTCTCGATTTCTTGGAAAAGACCTCGAGAATCAAGATGGCGTCCTTTTCTAGAGCATACACGATGCGCCATGTGCTGTCAAAATCCTGAATCCTCAATTCGTGACACCGAGTTCCGATGGACGGCATCGGGCGCGATTGAGGCATGCCCAGCGTCTCCCCGTTCTGGAGTCGCCGAAGCAAGAAACCGGCCTCCAGCCGAGCCGTCTCGGACAGCGGAGGCGTTTTTATCTCGCCGTGGAGCCACGCTAGGGTCTTGGACAGGCGTCAAGATATGTCATATTGGACATATGTCCTAATCACCCTTCGATCCGTGAATATTGACCACCTGCATTTCGCGGCTCATCCGGCGGGTGGCGTCGTGATATCGCTCCCCGGAATCCTGGAGGAAGAAAACGCTGGCCAGTGGAAGGTCATTTTCAAACTGGACGTTGTCCTTGACTGAGGCTGTAAAGAGCGACAGACGTCACATGCCTCGCCTTCCGGAACTACCGTTGTCGTCGTTCACCGCGTCTCGGACATGGTCCTCCTGACAATATTGCCAGAAAAATCGATTCGGTAGTTCTCTCGAAGATTCAGACTAACCATGAGATCCGTTCCATCTGCTAGAACGCAATCACCCTCCAGGCCCGACGTGTAAATGACCACCGCACACACATCACCGGTGTGGGTGTCAAGCCGAAGCATGGTTCGTTCTGACGCCATCATTTGGTAGCGGGGCTGCTGTGTGTTCGTAATCGCGATAGTCGACGCCACTATGATTGCTGCGGCGAGAATGGACACGGAAGGATTCGATTTCATCACGAGGGACGCCATGCGCCTGATTGGTGGCTTGCTTCGCAGAAACTGGTCGGCAAGATGTTCGGTGGCTCCGAGCGCACGGAGCGCTCTTTCGAAGCTCTCTCGATCGAGTACTTCCCCGTGGCTGGAATCTTCGAATCGGCTCCGGAGGTGGTTTTCAAGCTCATCACACTCTTCGAGAGTGAGACCGGATTGAAGGAGTTCCTTTTTCCAGTCTGCAATAGCCTTGTCTAGATCGAACATGGTTTATCCCGTCAAGACGGCAGACGATTGCGGCGTAGTTCGAGAGCCTTTCGCGACGTTGTGCACCCACAAGGCGACAAGCGCCCCGAGCACTCCTAGAACGCCCATCCATCCGACCCACCAACTCCCCGCGCTGAGGAGTAGGGCGGCCCATACACAGATCACGGCCAGAGAGGTCCATGCCACACCTGCCCTCCACCACATGGGTGCGACAAGAATCGCGACCATCACAAACGTGAATCCCATGGGAAAGGAGGCGAGCACTTTTGACAGCGTATGCGCACTTGATTCCTCCCATGCAAAAGTTGCCAGCCGACGACCAACCCACATCCCAACCGCCTGTGCGAATGCCGTACTTGCGACAGCGGCAGGAAGCACCAACACCCACCGGAGCGCGCGCAGCCAGCGCCCTTTCCCTCGCCTGTATTCTCGTCCAAGATGCCCTACGCCGCCAAGCGAGACGAGGGCAGAGGAAAAGGAGAGTTCTGGGTCGGCCCCCAGCTCTATTGCCCTCGCCACGGTGACATGGATGTGGTCATCAAGTTCCTCCAGCTCCGATGCCGAGATCCCGGCCCTCAGAGCGTCTCGCTTCCACTCTCGGATGGCCTTGTCTATGTCAAACTTGGTGTCGGATTCCATAGCTGCGTTAGGATTGAGTCCGCCATCTGCCACTGGGTTCGTTCCGAAGCGTTTGCCTCTGCTCCCCGCGGAAGGATTCGATAATATTTTCTTCGCCTCCCAGTCTCGGCTTTGCGCCAAACAGATTCGATGTAGCCCTGTCGCTCTAGGCGATGTAGGACTGGGTACAACGCTCCTTCTGCCCACTCTACCTGACCTCCAGAGAGGTGCTTGATCTGGCGAATGATGTCGTAGCCGTAGCTCTCCCCCTGAGTTAAGATCGCCAGAATGGCTGGCTTAGCAGTTGCCGCTGATAGCTCCCTTGAAAACATGCTGTTCCTCTTCCTAGTAAGCGCTGGATGGCATTTCCATGGCCAGATCTGTCATGCGCCAGCGCAATTGAATCCACCAAAGCGCCGGTCCTATCAACACGATTCCGCTCCACAGGAACGGCTCAAGGTTGTCCATGAACATGTCCGTGGGTATGGCTCCAATTCCCAGTACCGCCGTGTGAAGCGCTATCAACCCAGCACACAACGCCAGGACAGGCCTCACTCGTTCCAACGGTGAATTGGCCCAGAACTTGAAAGGCGTCAGGTTGAAGAGCGCAGTCAGGGACATCGTCAGGGCAAAAACATGTCCGTTCTGAACGTGCAGGTATTTGCTGACGTCAAAACTCAGATCTGGCACATGAGGAATAGTCAGCCAAGCAAGGGAGACGCTGAGCGGCACCAGAAGCCCAAAAGCGCCGACCCCGAGAGAGAGGATGCGAGAGAAGCGATACCACTTCGAGTGCGAGCTGAAGCTCCCTTCTGCCTTTATAGCCCGCCACCATCTGACCGGCGATGGTCTATCCAACCAGATGCTCATGTACTCTGGTCTGAGTTCCTGTTCGGTACCCACCAATGGCAGTGACATCTCGAATGCGCTGGCCAGGTCATTGCCCTCAGACAAGGCGTCGGCCACATGTGAGCGTAGGTGGTCCTCCAACTCTTCAATGTCTTCGCGATCATAGATGACGCTTGCCTGAAAAGGGCGTCTCCAGATTTCGATGGCTCGTTCTGGATAAGTCAATGGTTCGCTCAATTGTATATACCTCGGTGACCGAGGTTAATGTACTTAGATCACCGAGGCTTGTCAAGCGGCGCAGATACTCATGCGGGTCCCTTAGGCCGATCCGGTCCTGGGCTCAATCGGAAAGTTCAACACAGAACCTGATTAGCACGAATGTTCAGCCTGTATGACATGCTTGCGTCATATACCGCACCTAACTAATTCTGCGCGTGTAATTAACGCAGTGGGTGCCAGAAAGTACCGTAGGAGGCCAGATGTACGGATTTGTGGTCTCCCGCTCTTGGCTGAACTGGTGAGATTCCAGGTTGGATCCCGCATTCAGAACCGGAATCCGAACTGGCCCCCATCCTCTGTAGGTTTCGTTGGGTTTGCCGAGGTTTGCATTGATTCGCCGATAGTTCCGGCGCCATTGCCTGTCTCCCGGACGCGATTTGCCCGCTCATTGTTGGACGGGCCCTGCTCGAAGGCCGATGTGCCCCGGCTCCGCCCGTGCGGGGCGGCCAATTGAAGGTCCATCTGCGACCGATTGGTGTCCTGGCGAATTGAATTGGCCCTGAATGCGGCTCTACGGGGCGTTTGCGGGGGTGCGCATTCAAAGTGCCGTCGGACAATTTCCCGGACTCGCCGCACACGATGTCACGCTGGGGAATAGATTCCCCACCGACCGCGGCGCAACGGGAGGGGGTGTACGGCCCACCCAAAATTGTCCAAGGGCACTTTGAATCCGCCGCCCCCGGCCGCCCCTCAATACAGCCCAAACACGCACACTCGGGGCGAATTCAATCCACCACAGGCCAGACCTGTCCCAGAACCGCCGCTCAATGCCGCCAATCGCGCCGCAAAATCCACCGTCACCACCCAACTACCCCGGCAAATTCAAACCGCCCTCGGCAAACCCATCTCAGCGCGCGGCCAGATCCATCCCCGTCACGAGCAAACTCGACCCAGGCCACGCAATCCTTCAGCAGAGCCCGGCAATCTTGACGCCAAAGCGGACCTCGCCCTGAAGAATGGCTCCGGCTGGCTGAAGATGAGCGCTAATCAGCATGAAGAGTGAGTTGTGTAGCCCTTGAACGTCAGACGGGGCGGCGGTTTCCGAGGGCCGCCAATGTCTCCATTGATTCTGCCTCCAGGGTTCTCGCGTTCACGCGCTTGACCTTGAGCTGTGATCAACGCTGTGGTGAAGGCCTGGAACTTGGGACTGGAGCCCCGAGTCCGAAAGGCCTGGCCCGAACGCTTTTGGAGGCCCGCCAGCATGCCAGCGGCCTTGAAGTGCGGGCTTGTCGACTCGGGTCAGGAGCAGGACGTCTCTGGAGATCGCCGGCTCGATGAGCGACTCTCGGACGATCCAGCACAGGTTCGGTCTCCGGCAGCCCTCCCGGGGCAGGTCCGTCACCGCGATGATGGCGACTCATTTGTCTCCGGTTAGCAGGCGAGGGTCCAGCGGAAAGGGAACGGGCGCGCCGACTTCAAGAAGGCCCGCGTCACGGTGGAGCGGATTGATCAGGATGTTGGATTCCAGCGGCACGACTACGCTCGGTACCCGGACGGCGAGGCTGACTGCGCTATCCAGCCAGCGGTCTCCGTGCTGCTGAGAATCCCGGGTGTAGGGTCGGGAGTCCCACCTCGAAGGCAGGTCAGGCAATTCGGCTATCATAGACTCGGGCAGCGTGGCAGGAACGCAGAGGTGACCGGATAGCTGAGCGCGTGAAACAACCTGGACGAGTATCTCCAGAATGGCCAGGGATAACGAGTCAGCGCCATAGACCACGCGCCGACCGACGCTGTTGAACCGCCCTCCGAATCGTTGCGCTCCCGCGCCTGAGTAGGCCTCCGAAGCGTACGCCCTCTTTACAAGGCGCCAAACGGTTGTCCTGCTCAAACCGGGATGCCGTAGGCGATGTTGTGGAGTGTCCGTTCAACGAGCTCAGCGCCAGGCTCCGTCCGCGCAAGTTGCAGCGGTACTTCGTCGCCCAGGGCGTAGTTGGATTCCTTCATCCACGTGCGTGCCGCATCGCTTCCGCCAAGCGTTCTCAAGGCGAGTTCGAACAGCATTGTCATCCGATAGACGCGCTCCGACTCGTCCGGAAGTAGTCGCTCCTCCCTGCGTCGACGTGCCAATGTTCGGGGAGCCAGAAGAATGGCGTCAGCGAGTTCACGATTCGAAAGCGCCAGCGATTCCTGCAGATGTTCCAGGGTATCGGTCGGGAGCCCGGCCAGCACCTGGCGGGCCGCCGTCAACAGATCCCAGGATGCGAACAGAGGTTTCAAGACCACTTCGCTGCCAAATGGCGAGTTCAATTGTGACATATGGCCGATTTATACGCAGGCGAGTTCCGAAGGATTCATCCCCACAGAGGACAGATGTCGCAGCGCCGCAACGCGGCGCCCCTTACGGACTGCCGTTTCGGGTGGTGCGCCCTCAGGGAAGGATGGCCACTTCTTCACCCGCGGAGACGGACCCCGAGGCCACCCGCCCGAGAATCCACGGTAGTCCTGGTGTAGCCGCACCACGTACTGAACCGGAAACCGAAAATCGACGATGTTGCGCGCCGCGGTCGAGGCGCCGGTCACCATGTTGCGCGTGTACTGCACATGGCCCGGCGTATCGGCGATGATGAACTTGCGCTTGGGCGTCGCAAAGTATCGGTAGGCGACGTCGATCGTGATATTCTGCTCCCGTTCGGCCCGGAGCGGCGGTGCCCTCAGACAGAGTGCCGGGAGCGGGGCCATCATCAGTTCGGAGGGTTACGTGGTCACCAACCACCACGTGATCGAAGACGCATCGCGCATTCGAGTCACCCTGTCCGACAAGAGAGAATACAGAGCAGAGGTAGTCGGCGAGGATCCCAATACCGATCTGGCGGTGATCCGCCTGCGAGAAGCGTCTGGCATCCCCGCCGTGAACATCATCGTGAACCTCGTCGAGCGAGGCGAGCGGCGGAGGCTGGATTGCCCAGGAATGTCGTGATCCTGAAGATGGACGGGCAGGCGATATTAACGGCCGAGCAGGCGGCGTTGCTGTTTCGGGCTTGCCATTCGCCTCCTTTCTTCACTCCCCGACCAGAACGTGGTGATCGGTCTGGAAGGCGACCATGGGCGCCCGCGCGGCGAGTTCGATAAATCGTTTCGCGACCGGGGGCGGGTTGCGCCGCTGCTGCTTCCATCCTCGAATCGTCCCAACCGGGATGCGCATGAGTTCGGCCATGCCTTCGTCGCTCTGCCGGAGGACTTTCATCATCGCGCGCAAAAGCTCCGCGTGGTTCTTGGGTTTCCGCGCAAGCATCGCTCGCTCTAGTTCTTCGTAGGCGCCCGCGAGCGACCATACCACCCTTCCGTGCTCCGAGACTTGCATGAGCACCTTCCCCACGTAGGTCGTCACACGCGGCGCCGCAGCGCCCTTGACGGAGAGTCTGGCATGCTGGGGAGCATTTCCGAGGAGGCCTCTTCGAAAGACTTCTCATTGATGGGATCCTCGCCGCACATCTCCTCGCCATCGCCAATCAGTAGGATTTCCTTCCGGGCCGCGTTGACGTTGTACACATCGGCGAGCGCCGCTCTCACCGATGTCGCGAGGGGCGTCGTGCCTTCCCACGGGATCGCCGCGAAGGCCGATTCCCAAGCGGTGCGCCGGTAGGGAGCGAAAGGCAGGACCCGGATCGTGGCGTCGCAATCATCGCCCGGCCCCGCGCCCAGGAGCCTGAGGGAGACCTGGGTGGATGCGCCCAGGCGGCCGGCGGCCGAGAGCAAGGAGGAGTCCCCGGTGCGCCAGGTCCGTCTTCTGCCCGCCTTCGACGGCCTCCTTCAGAAGGGAGGCAAAGAGCGGCATGGGGAGCCTCTGGGGGTTTGCCGAGGGTAACGGGGGTGGGCCACCGTTGCATGAGTATCGCTCTTGCGTTGCGGTCAGTGGGGTTTGTCGGCCCCCGCAAACGCGCCCTTCTCGGACGCCGAGCCCGTGAGGTTCCGCTCGGGAGTCCCAGGGCCGCCCTTCGCTTGGGCGGCGTGATCGCAATATCTTTTCCCCTTACAACGACCGCGACGCCGCCTGATTCTTGAACGGTGCGGACGCCATGTGCGGCCCCAAATCGATACTTGAGCTTTTTCGGGACGTTCTCGTCAAGCAAGACGAGCATTAGGCGACCGCTGCATCGTTTGGCGTCTGGGCAAGCGCATCGTCGAGTGCCAAAGCCAAGAAGGCCTCGGCTTGCGCTTGGCTCACACTTGGGAAATCGCTCAGGAATTCATCAAGAGCGATCCCACTCTGAAGGTGAATGACAAGCGTATCGACTGGCACCCGGGTCCCCGTGAAGACCGGCGTGCCGCCAAGAATTTGCGGATCCGAGTGGTAAATGTCAGCTCGATTCATGGTGCATACCCGCTTTGTTTTCAGTAGTACGCTGCCTCAGACTCAACGATCCATCCCAGCAAGACGGGAAGGCGGTTGAGGTGCGGCTAGATTAGCTGGGGTTAGCTGGCCCTTTCCAGGCTATCTGAAATCCATTGATTGAGACTCTTTCCTTCA
>CAYXSE010000188.1:0-7955 GCA_964466675.1 uncultured Rhodothermales bacterium
GATTACTATCAGTATGACGAAGCAGCGTTCATGCTGGTCGGACAGAATTCGGGCCACCGATATCGATTGGGAGACCCCGTTACAGTCGTCGTCGCGGCGGCCAACACGGAGTCCCGCACGCTCGATTTTGTGCTTGCCTGATCAGGCCGACTCGCGCAGTTGATCCATCCGATGCGCACCTCCGCAAGCCTTCCCAAACTCCTCTATCTCCTGGCGCAGCAGCAGTTGCGACGGCGCTATCGGGGCCTTAGGAGTCGGGGCAAAACGGCCACCACCATCGTCGTGGGGATGTTTGGGGCCTATATCGGGTTTACGCTGTTCACGCTCGGTGCCTACCTGCCGATCTTTGTCGATCAGATGGCGCCAGGAACCAGCGCGCCGGAATTGGTGAATAGGCACGCGATCTCGATGCTTGTCGGCCTGTTCTTCATGCGATTCCTCATCCAGAAGACGCCGAAGATGCTGCTCGAGCCTTACCTGCATCTTCCGGTTCCTCGGGGGGCCCTGGTTGGGTTTTTCAGCGCCACGTCGGTGCTGTCGATTCACAACATTTTCCCGCTGATTTTTGCGATCCCGTATGCGGTGGTGCACCTGGCTCCGATTCATGGCGCGGCCGGCGCGACGCAGTGGGTGGCTGCCGTTGTGGCGGCTCTCTTGGCCTCCAACTTCATGAACATCTACATCCGAACCCAGATGAACCGGAGGGAAAATATCTTCCTCATCGGGATCGGGGCGTTGCTTGTGCTCTCCCTGGCGGACGAGTACCTGGGTGTGGGGGTGATGGGGAAGGCATCCTTGGTCGTTTTCTCCGAGATGCTTCGTCCTAGTACGCTCTTGGTCATTTCGCTCGCCGGCGTCGTGGTGGGGACTTCGCTGTTCGCAGCGGGTGCCCTCCTGGAGGCGCTCAGACGTGAGGACCCGAGCGTCCTGCCGCCACAGCAGAATACGCGGCTTCATGAGATGGCCGAACGCTGGGATCTGGCTGGGCACCTGATCTGGCTGGAGCTTCGCTTGATGTGGCGAAATCGACGGCCGCGACATTATCTCATGGTATCGATCATGTTTTCGACCGTGTACCTCGTCTTTATGTTGGCGAGTCCGGCTTTGTTTGGAGGCTTCATTTTCGGTGCGATTCTGGGTCTGTTTGCGTCCGGGGGGTTCGTCCTGAACTACGGGCAGCTCATGTTCTCATGGGACAGCAGCTATATGGAGGGGCTCCTCTCCCGGGCGGTTCGTGTTCGGGTACTCACCCGAGCCAAAACGACGGTACTTCAGGGCTCCTGTCTGTTGCTGTTTGTGGTGTCGTTGCCGCTGTTTCTCTGGCTCCGCCCCGACCTCGTCCCTCTCCACGTGGCCTTCCTGTTCTACAATGCCGGGATCACCAGCCAGATAATCATGGAACTGGCTACGCGGAATCGCGAGCGCATAGACCTGGGCCGATCGGGCGGTTTCTTCAACTACGAAGGCTTCTCGGCGCGGCATTGGATCTGGTTTCTGCCGACGGCGCTTCCGCCCACCATCCTCCTCTTCGTGTTGCGAGACCAACCTGAACTGGCCTGGACTGTGCTCGCGGCCATCGGGCTGGCTGGCCTCGCAACGACAGAATTTTGGACCCGGCGGCACGCCAACCGCGTTCAGCGGCTGAAGTATGATATGCTGGCCGGATTCTCGGTGAAAGGATGATCCACGTAGAGCAACTATCCAAGAAGTACGACGGGAGGACCGTCCTCGAGATTCCAGGCTGGCGAGTCCAGCCTGGTGAGATTATCGGCCTCGTTGGCAGCAACGGCGCCGGGAAGACCACGTTTTTGAGATTACTCCTGGACCTCATCGAGCCCGACACCGGAGAGATCCTCATCGATGGGGAGGCCGTGTCCGAAGGCAGCGGTTGGAAAAAGTTCACCGGGTCGTACCTGGATGAGCGATTCCTCATCGAATACCTGTCCGGGGCGGAATTCCTGGACTTTGTGCGCACCGTGTATGGACTGTCCCGGACGGAAGCCCACCTGGCGCTCGAACCCTACCGCTCCTTCCTGCCGACCGACGGGGATTTCGAAAAGTATATGCGCGACCTATCGACCGGGAACGCGAAGAAAGTCGGCATCACTGCGGCGATGTTCTTCTCGCCGAAGCTGCTGATACTGGACGAGCCCTTCGCCAATCTGGATCCCCCGTCTCAGCTGAAACTGAAGCAGCTACTGCGCGGTCTGAGTGAGCGGACCGGAGCGACGCTCTTGGTTTCCAGCCACGATTTGGTCCACGTGACGGACCTGTGCAGTCGGATCACGCTGATCGACAAGGGAAAGATTGTGCAGGACGCGCCAACCTCTACGGAGACCCTTGGCGAGCTGCATCGGTACTTCGCGGCTTAGAGCCGCCAGGGTTCACGCGTTCGCCGTGGCACGGAGGTCCGGCAATTCCCAGAGTGCCTCGGGGGCTAGATCGGCATCATTCGGCCAGACCACGGTCTCGCAGATTGGGTCGAGTGTTACCAGAGCAAAATAGGCCGGGTCCTTAAGAGGCTCGAAGACGGGGCCCCACAGTAGCGGTTCAACGTTCACCTCCTTAGTGATGCCATCGTTAAATGAGACCATCAGGCGGTGGCTCCCTGTAACCTGGACGTTGGTGATGCAGAGGACCGGCTTTGTCATGAGATCAATCGAGTGGTGCGATGCGCTTTGTAGTCTTCCGCTGTGCCGCGAGTTCCCAGTTTTGTCCCACCCGCGACCTAGCTTACCACCGCCTCCCGACACCATTCCGGCCACGCCGCGGGCAGCTCTGCCGTCCACGACAGTGCCTCCTTCTTCGTCGGGTGCTCCAACCCTAGTCGCCACGCATGCAGGGCGAGATTCTGGCCGTCGAACTCCCGGCTTGAGCCGTATCGAAAGTCTCCGACAAGCGGCCAGCCGCGAGACGAAAGCTGAAGCCGAACCTGATGCGGCCTTCCCGTGTGGAGTGTTACCTCGACCAGGGAGCGATTCCCCTTGGAGATGACACACCGCCAGTCCAGGCGGGCAATCTTCGCCCCGAGGTGATCGGCTGAAACCACGCGGACCTTGCGATCCTCTTTGACCAGGTAGTCTTCCGCGGTGCCCGTTGGATCGGGTATACCCTCCACAAGCGCCAGGTACTGTTTCGACACCTTTCGCCCGGCGAACGCCTTCCCCAACCGCGCCGCCGCTTTCGACGTTCGGGCCAGCACCATCAAGCCACTTGCGGGCCGGTCCAGCCGATGCACGAGTCCGGCAAACACGTTGCCCGGCTTGGCGAAGCGCTCCTTTATGAACTGCTTGGCCCAGTTCACGACATCCTCGTCCCCGGTGTGGTCGCCCTGAGACAACATGCCGGCGGGCTTCGCAATCACCAGCAGGTGGTTGTCCAGATAGAGCACCTCTGGCCTCACGTCGCCGCGAGGGCCTCCCTCTCCTTTTTGGGTAGTTTGGACACAATCAGGCCGTGGGAATGCTCGATGAGCTCGCGGACAAGAGCGACGGGCACGTCGCCGTCAAGGCTGACGGTGTTCCAATGCTTCTTGTTCATGTGATAACCCGGGATGATGCCCTCCCATTCGGCGCGCAGGCCCACCGCCCGTTCAGGATCGCACTTCAGATTCACCCTAAGCGGGTGCGTCTGGACGTCGATCAGGGCGAATATTTTCTTCCGTACTCGGAGCGCAAGCACCTGGTCATCGAAAGGAAAGTCCTCGGTCACTCCCTGGAGCGAGTGGACGAACGTGTGAAAAGCTTCCAGAGTCATGCATCCGGGTGGGCAATGGGGAGGGAGCATACGACAATCCCGCGTACCTTTGGCGCGCGGCGCACGGGCGCCCATCCACATTGAGCATGACCAAAGAATCCCTCTCATATTCCGGCGAAGCGGCGCGAAAAGCCCTGCACCTCCTGGCCATGGTGATCCCGGCCGGAATGCTCTTCATGGACCGACTTCCGGCTCTCGCGCTGCTCATTCCTTTCGCGCTCGCCGCCGTGGCTACAGACCTGCTCCGATGGCGGATCGATGGACTGGGCGCGTGGCTGGATCGGGCTCTGGGCTTCATGATGCGCGATTCTGAGCGCGGGGCCAGCCGCTCCACTTTTTTTAACGGGGCCACCTGGGTCATGGTGACCGGAGCCCTGTTGCTGCTGGTCTTCCCGGCCGAGTACGCCGCGCCGGCTATGATCCTGGCAATGTTGGGCGATGCGGCCGCCGCCCTCGTCGGACGGCCCTTTGGTAGGCACCGCTGGCCGGGTGGCAATCGGACTGTCGAGGGCACGGCCGCATTTATCACGGTCGCCATGCTGGCCTCCCTGGTATTTCCGGCCATCCCCCTGGCTCATCGAGCCGCAGCCGTTCTGACCGCGGCCATCGCCGAACTCCTGCCTCTTCGAGTCAACGACAATTTGCTCATGCCGTTTGCTTCGGCGACGGTGTTGTGGCTGCTGGCGGGCACTCCTCAATTATGGTAGTATTTGGCCGAATCCAATCGCAAGATGGCTAACCGTCTCACAGGCCCCGTCACTCGTATCGGCAAACAGACCCTTCGTCGGTTTGCCGAGCGGACCGTTTTCCCTCAGCCCGAGGTAATCCGGACCCGGTATCCGGTGGTGATGATGCACGGATTCGGCCTGTTGGCGTCTCTCCGGCGAGGGGGGCATCTGCACGACCAGGCGCTGCTCCTGAGGAGTCACGGCGTGATGGCGTATGCCCCGAACGTGTCGCCCTATCACAACATCCCGTTTCGGGCGAATGCCTGGTCTGAGATTCTGGAGCGGATCCTCGCAGAGACCGGAGCCGACGCTGTGAACCTCATCGCGCACTCGATGGGCGGCCTTGATGCTCGTTACCTCATCTCCAGGTGCGGCTTCCACGACCGGGTAGCGAGCCTGATTACCATTTCTACGCCACACCACGGTTCGGCGCTGGCGGATCTGGTTCTGGAGCAACCCGAACGTCTCCAGGGATGGTTGACCGACGCCGCCCGGTGGGTAAGTGATGCCACCATGGAGGGCACGCCATCCGATTTTCAGCGGGCAGTTTCAGACCTCAGTCCGGCCTATGTCACCGGTACGTTCAACGCGGAAGTCATAGACCATGCTGATGTACGGTACTGGTCATACGCCGCGCGAGCCGGGCGCGGGACAGGCATCACCATCAACCCGTTCCTTGCGCCGCTGAATCTGCTCCTTTACCCAAGGCAGGGGGTGAACGATGGGTTCGTCTCCGAGGCCAGTGCCAAGTGGGGCGAGTTTATGGGCACGCTGGACGCGGACCACGCGCAGCAGATTGGCCTGGGACGCTCGATAGGGAGTAAGTTCGATGCGTCGGCTTTTATGGCGGATCTGGCGCGGATGCTGGGGCGGGAAGGGTTTTAGGGGCATCACCCCACCTGCAAGTCCCCGTAAGAAATCAGATTCCCGATCCGGTCCAGGATAAACACCCGAATAATGCCCGTCCTCGCCAGTACGGCCGGCGCAAACTGGAACACATACCCGCCTGGGCTGGAGGCGTCAGGGATTTCATCTACTATCACCAGGCTCCCTGAAGAATTTCGCGCCCGCAGGACCAGTCCCCCCTGCACACCGTTGAATTCCAGCACCGAGACGGGCAGCGTAGCCAATCCGTCCGTGACCGGATTCGGATAGGCCGGATCCACGCGCACCTTTCCAAGGAATAGCGGCGACGTCCGCCAGTCGTCCTCGTCAATGCTCCCGGGTATACCCTGGGCGTCTGTGGTCGTGATGCCTGACGGCGTCAGTGCGGCCTGGGCTTCGAATTCTTCGGCCGCCTGCTGTGAATCGCAGCCAGCGGACGCCACCAACAAAACGATAAGCCAACTCCATTTCATCGGGCCAGAACATGGCGGGCCTGCTCCCGTTCCCGCTTCATGGTCAGTCTTTCGGCAAAAAACCTGTCCGTGGCCCTCGGTGGTAGGGCGGTCCTTCACTCGCTGGATTTCGAGGTCCAGGAGGGTACCTGGCTCGGCGTCGTCGGGCCAAATGGTACTGGCAAGACCACCCTCCTTCGAGCCCTCGCGGGCCTGACGGCCTACGAGGGGTCGGTCCACCTGATGGAACGAGACCTGACGGAGTGGTCCTCCGCCGAGCGCGCGCGAACGATGGCGATGGTCGCCCAATCGGTGCCCCTCTCCTTCGACTTCAACGTGCTCGACCTGGTGCTCCTTGGCCGGTCCCCGCACAAGAAGTGGTTGTCTCCGTTTGACGCGGCCGACAGGCAAGCGGCCAAATCGGCCATGAACCAGGTAGACCTGGTGGGCTTCGAGGATCGTTCCGTCCTCAACCTCTCCGGCGGCGAGCAGCGGCGGGTTCTCCTGGCCCAGGCTCTGGCGCAGGACGCCCGGGTCCTGTTGCTGGACGAACCAACTTCTCACCTGGATGTGCATCACCAGTACGGATTCCTGGATCACTTGCGCACCCTGGTCGACGACGGTCGGACTGTGATGGGTGTCTTTCACGATCTCGAACTCGCCGCGCGATACTCGGACCGTCTCATCGTGTTGGACCAGGGCCGCATCGTCGCCGAGGGCGGCCCCGCGGAAGCGCTGACCCAAGAACTGATCGCTCAAGTCTTCAGAATGGATGCGGAAGCGGGCACCTCCGGCCACGGAGATCTTACTATCCGTTTCCGCTCACCCATGCCTCGCTCTTAGTCTTGCCCCGGCGTCCAAGCCGGCCACAGTACAATGAAACTCTACACCAAGACCGGCGACGACGGCACCACTGGACTGTTCGGAGGCGGCCGGGTTCGAAAAGATCATGTCAGAATCGCGGCATACGGGACGGTCGACGAGCTGAACGCAGCCGTAGGATTGGCTCGATCGATGGGGTCAAACGCGCGGATAGACGGAATCCTCGCTCGGATCCAGAGCGAACTGTTTGTGGTGGGCTCAGATCTAGCCACCCCAGCCGACGCAAAACCGTGGGTCCCGCGAGTCGGCAAGACCGAGGTGGAGGCCCTTGAGAAAGATATCGATGCCTTCGAAGAGGAAGTCGCTCCGCTCAAGACGTTCATCCTCCCGGGCGGCACCCAGCAGGCCTGCGCGATACACCTGGCCAGGACGATTTGCCGCCGGGCGGAGCGTGAGGTAGTCACCGCCATGGAAGTCGACCCCATTCAGTCCTCCGTCGCTATATATCTCAATCGCCTCTCCGACTTCTTCTTCGTGGCCTCGCGATGGGTCAACCACACGGAGGAGGTGCCGGACGTGCCATGGCTTCCTTGACGCGAACCCGCGAACCCGGGGCAATTTCAAATCGCCGGCGCGCCGCATTCACGCTCGCCACCGCGGCCATTCCGTTCGTCTTCTTCGCCCTCCTCGAGGCCGGGCTTCGGGTTTCCGGATACGGAGCCTCCTACCCGCTGTTCGAACCCGTCCCCGGCGCCGAGCACCTCCTGGTCCAGAATCGCGAGGTGGCGCGGCGGTATTTCTCCAATCAGGAGCGAGTCCCGACCGGCCTGGGTGACACCTTCCCTAAGGAAAAGGAGCCCGGCACTTACCGCATCTTCGTTCAAGGCGGCTCCTCAGGTGCGGGTTACCCCTACTACTACGGCGGAAGCTTCTCGCGAATGCTGGCGCAGCGACTCCAGCAGACATTCCCTGAACGGCGCATCGAGGTCATCAACACTTCGCTTGCCGCGGTGAATTCCTACACGCTCCTGGACTTCGTGCCGGAGATTATCGCCCAACAGCCAGACGCCGTCCTGATTTATGCCGGACACAACGAGTTCTATGGTGCCCTCGGCGTCGGATCGGCGGAATCAATCGGCCAGAACCGATTCATCGTTCGCGCCTATCTGCAGCTTCAGACCTGGAGAACGGCACAGCTCCTGCGCGCGGGTCTGGCATGGATTGCAGGCGCCATGAGTGGTCGAAAAGCCGGCCAGACTCCCGGCGCCACGCTGATGGAACGGATGGTCGGAGAGCGGGAGATCGCCTATCG
>CAYXSE010000189.1:0-7918 GCA_964466675.1 uncultured Rhodothermales bacterium
GAAGACACCGGGATCGGCATCGAAAAAGAGTTCATTCCCTACCTCTTCCAGGAATTCCGGCAGGAGTCGAACGGCGAGGCGAGATCGCACAACGGCACGGGACTCGGGTTGGCCATCACCGGCGGCCTCGTCGAGTTGATGGGTGGGAATATCGAGGTGGTCAGCGAGAAGATGCGGGGGAGCACATTTACCGTGCGGCTTCCGGTGACTGTTGGTGGCGCGGAGCTGGAGGGCGGAAAGCCGGCGGGGGATCGCTCTGCCGTGCCCGGGCGACCCGGAGCCTCCACTCACCGCCAGCCTATATTCCCCGGATGACAACCCCTTCAACCGCCACCGCGGCGGCCATGCTCATTCTCCTGGCGGCCTGACTGGACCATGATTTGGATTCGTCGCCTGCAGCGGGCCGTTCGATTGTTTTTCGCGTTGATCTGGACGACGTTGAAGCTCGCGGTGTCGGTGCGGTGGAAGCCTGAGGCTGAGAAGCCCCTATATCGTGCCCACCGCCAGCGGCTGGCTTGCCAGCAGTACTGTCGCATACTGGGTGTCCGCGTCGAGACCGTCGGCGAACTGCCCGAGGCCGGGGCGATGATTGTGGTATCCAACCATCTCGGGATCATGGATCCCTGGATTTTGGCGTCCGTGCTGCCCGTGGCATTCGCCGCGAAGGCGGAAATGGGGGACTGGCCGGTGATGGGCTGGGTCTGCCGAACCATCGGCATCATCTTCGTCCACCGCGACAGGCGCATGGCCACGACCCGGTTCGTTGAAGAGCTCCAGGAAACCATCCGGACCGGAGTGAGAGTGCTGGTATTCCCCGAGGGCACGACGGGCGATGGACGCACCATCCGGCCATTTAAAACCGCCGGATTCGCGTCGGTCGCCGGCATGGAGGATGGGGCGGTGCTGCCGGTTTACCACGTCGCGGTCAAGATCGACGGTACGGCCACCACACCGGAGTCACACCAGGGTATCGGCTGGATCGTCGGTCAGTCCATGGCCGATAGCGCATTCGGATTCCTGGATCGAAAGCGGATTGACGTGGAGGTGCGGATCGGAAGCCCTATTTCGACGGCTGGGCGGGATCGGAAGGAGCTGGCACGGCTCAGTCGTCTGGCGGTGGAAGAGTTGGCCGGGGACTCGGTGGTGGCAGAGGCTCTCCCGAAGCGCGTCGCGAATCAATCGGACTAGCGGCAGTAAAAACACTCGCGAGCCGAGCGGGCGAACTTCAGCCTGAGCGCGCCGCCGTCCAGTCCCAGGCTTGAGTCAGTGAGTCGCTCGGCCACACCCGTGAGTCCCGGGCTGTCGTTGCTGGTGAGTGTGAGGGTGTCTGCGACAATTTCGATACCCATCTCGATCGACCGGTCTTCCAACCAGCCACACCCGCGAGACACCCACGAGAAAGTCGTCGTCGCCGCGGCATCGAACGTCGAAAAGCACTCAATGAGCGCGAATGAGCCGATAGGCCGGACCAAATAGGCAACCCCGTTGGGGAACGGGCTCAAGATATTGATTTCCAGATCGAGACTCGCGGTCACACTCACACTGCCCGCGCCGTCGGTTGCCTGTTCTACCTCGGTCAGCGACCAGGCACCCTCGATCGCACCTAAATTGAATGCCGGGCTGTCGTCCGACGGCGGAAGGCCGATCGGGAAACCCTCGCCATCCACCACCACAGAATCCGGCCGGCCGTCGTCGCCAAGGATTATGACGACCGTCGTATCTCCTTCGATCACCGTGGTGTCGCATGCGGCAAGAAGTCCGAATGAGAGGAAAAGAAATGGAATGGTTTTGGTCATGATGGTAAGCCCCGGAGTTAGCCGCAGTGAACGCAGGCGCGAGAGGATCGGACAAATTTGATTCTGAAGGCGCGGTCGCCCAGGACCGGGTCTGATTGCGTCATCAATTCAGCGATAGCGGCGAGTCCCGCCTGCGAGCCGCCGAAGATCAACGTGTCTGCCTCGGTTTCAAACGTGAGGTCGAAGTTCAGGCTTCCCAGCGAACCGCAGGCGCTACCCGACCAGACAAAGCTCGTCGACTCGGCGATGGTGAAGTCTGACTGGCACTCGATAGTGGCGCTCGTCCCCGCGGGGCGCACCAGATTCGCCGTCCCTGACGAGTCAGAAGAAGAGCTTACTTCCATTTCAAGAATTCCCGTGACGGGATCCAGACTCGTCCCGAGCCCAAACGGCTCGACGTGCGTGAGCGCCCAGGCGCCCACCAGGAGATTGATGTCGAATGCAGGCGGCGGGTTTGGAGGAGGGTCGGGGGGTGGCGGCGGCGGCGTGTTCGGCCCATCGCCACCCCCCACCAGGACAGAATCCGGCTGGTTGCCGGCCGGGAGAATCACAATCACGGTCGTGTCGCCGCCGATGACGGTGGTGTCGCAGGCTGCCAGGACGGCCAGAAAAGGAAGGAGGAGGAAAGTGAAATGGCGCATTTTCGAAAAGCCTGGCCCGAATGGGAATGGATGGTAGGACTGACTGCTCAGCCACCGTCAAAGGTGTGCTCCGAGACATGTCCGCGAATCCACTCGGCGAGTTTGACTTCGGATAGCGATCCGGCTGCCAGGTCAGTCATTATGCGAACGACCTCAACTTCTGGAGCATTCAATCTCAGTCCATTGAGGCCCAGGAAGACGAACATGACTTGAAACGCTACGCGCTTGTTGCCATCCAGAAACGGGTGATTCTTGGCGATCCCGTGACAGTAGGAGGCGGCGAGGTCGGATAGATCAGCCTTTTCCTCATAGGTCCACCTATTTCGCGCTCGACCGAGGGCCGACTTGAGCAACCCTATATCTCGCATCCCCATGGCACCCCCATGGCGCTGGACCTGGTCCACGTGGATGGCTTGCGCCAGGGATTGCCGGATCCAGACGGGTTCAGTTCGCATCTTGGAGGCTATCGCCTATTTGGCGAGCTCACGCATCGCATTTCGGTAGCTCTTGTCTCCTTCCTGGTAGATTTTCATCGCCCTCAAAAACTCCGGATCATAGGGCGTGATCAAGAGACCCATCTCCGTCTCCATGATGATCACGGTGTCGCCTTCCGCCAGATTCTGACGCTCCAGCATCTTCTTTGGTATGGTGGTGCCCGTCGAGTTGCCGATTCGGCGGATCTTGACTTCGGTGTGCATGGCAAGTAGGCCTGGGCCAAAGGTTGAGGTACTAACATATGTAAGCACATTCGCTTCAATCTGTTCCGGCGATGGAGGAATTGGCGGGGGCCTTCAGTCCATCCTCGCGCCGAGCGTGTGGTAGAAGCGTATATAGCGATGTTGACCGTTTGATCTTCCCAGCTTTAAGGACACGAACTTGATGAAATTCGCGGCGCTTATGGGTCTCCTGGCATGGAGCCTACCCGCGCTCTCCCAGCCGGCTCCGCCCACCCAGACACCGATGCCCCGCATCGACCGGGTCCAGTTCGACGGCTTCGTTGACGCCGATGAGTGGGACGCCATTCCGGAACTCCCACTGGTTCAATATCAGCCGACCTTTGGTGGCCCGATGACGGTCCGGAGCGAGCTGCGCATAGCATTCGACGACGACTTTATCTACCTGGCGGCCCGTTGTTTCGATACGGAGCCGGCGCTGATGACGACGTACAAGCGGGATGGCTGGAGCTCATCGGACGATCAGGTGGCGCTGACCATCGATTCCTTCAACGATTCCGAAACGGCGTCGGTGTTCGTTCTCTACGCCACCGAGGCGCGCATCGACGCGCAGGTCGGCGACGATGCCCGGACGATGGCGAGTGTGAATTCGGACTGGAATACGTTTTGGGATGGCCGGGTTCAGCGCACCGCCGACGGATGGGAGGCCGAAATACGGGTACCCATTTCCAGCATTCGCTTCGAGACTCCCAGCGATGGGGGGGCGGTCACCATGGGCGTGTCCGCGTACCGTTATCGGGCGCGCGGGCGTGAGCTCCACATTTATCCAGAAATCAGGCCGGATTGGGGCTTCTGGAGCTTCGTCAAGCCTTCCAAAGGCGAGCGCCGGACGTTTCAGGGCATGGACTCTTCGAAGCCGTTTTATGTCACCCCCTACGTGATTGCCGGACTGGGCCAGCAGTATCTGCTGAACGACTCGGAGACGGAGTACCAGCGCCTGGATGATCCTTCGTACGACGTCGGCCTGGATCTCAAGTATTCGCTGACCAGCAACCTCACCCTGGATATCACGGCCAACACGGATTTCGCGCAGGTGGAGGCGGATAACCAGCAGGTCAACCTGACCCGATTCTCACTCTTCTTCCCCGAAAAGCGGCAGTTCTTCCTGGAGAGGACCAGCAACTTCGAGTTCAATTTCGGGGGTAATGACCGGGTCTTCTACAGTCGACGGATCGGCCTTTCCGGCGGGCAGCAGGTCCGGCTTCTGGGGGGAGGGCGCGTCGTTGGACGAATCGGTGGCTGGGATGTGGGCATGCTCACGCTTCAGTCGGGTCGCGACGCTGGACGAGAGTCCGAGAACTTCGGCGTCCTGCGTGTAAAGCGTCGTGTCCTCAATGCAAACTCATATTTGGGCGCAATCGCTACGTCCCGAATCGATAGGTCCGGCAACCACAACCTCGTCTATGGTGCGGATGCACAGTGGAACATCAGGGGTGACGACTACTTGACCGCGGCCTTCGCCCAGAGCCTGGATTCCGATGGGGCGGCCTCCCCGCTGGACGCGTCCCGTATCCGGGTCCGACTGCAACGGGTCAGGGAGACCGGCCTCGCCTACGATCTGGATCTCGGACGGGCAGGGAAGTCCTACAACCCAGCATCGGGCTTTCAGTCCCGGTCCGACTTTTCCCAGGTTGCCGCAGGGGCCGGTTTTGGGGTCCGGCCAGACGCCGACTCCCCAATAACCTCCTACCGCGTTTCTGGTAGCGGTCAGCTATTCTATCGTAACCAGGACGGGTCGCTGGAGACCGGCCAGGGTAATGTCGTCGCAAGGGCCGCCGCCCGGTCCGGATGGAACGGCGACATCACCGTCAACTATACGCGGGACCAGCTATTGGACGGATTCAAACTCTCCGATCGGGCGCGGGTCCCGGCGGGGACCTTCCAATTCGTCTCCGCCCGAGCCCAGGTCGGCACGCCTTCTGACGCTCCGATCCGGGGTCAAGCCAACGTTCGGGCCGGTCGCTTCTATGACGGCCGGCAATTGGTCCTGAACCTAAGCCCTGAGTGGAGCCTGTCCCCGAGGCTCCTCGTCAGCGCATCCTACCAATACAACGATATTCGCTTCGACCACCGCTCCGAGTCCTTCAAGGCCCATCTGCTGTCTATGAGAAGCGATATCATGGTCAATACAAAGCTGACCCTGTCCACGTTCGTTCAGTTCAGTTCGGCCTCCGAGGCCGTCATCGCCAATGCCCGGTTCCGGTACAACCCGAGAGAAGGCAACGACCTGTATCTGGTGTGGAATGAGGCCATCAACACCAATCGCCTGCTGGATTCGCCCAGCCTGCCCTTTACCTCCCGCCGCGCGCTGATTCTGAAGTACAGCTACACGTTTATTCGCTGACATACTCCGCCAGGGCTTGTCGTCCCAAGCGCCTTAGCTGGCCCTTTCCAGGCTATCTGAAATCCATTGATTGAGACTCTTTCCTTCATGTAGAGCACGGATGTAGACCTTTCGGTGTAGGTCTTCGATCGATCACAAGTTCCCGATTCCTGCGTCCCTTCACGCAAGCCAATCCAGTGGCGCCCCCTCTATCGGGATTGAACGCCCTAGCAAACGCCTCCATGCCCGGAAGCGCAACCGGAGCTCGGGCCGAAGCATAGACACTCGGGTGCCCACTGGAATCGATCACCTTTCGGACAAGGGTAGTCTTGCCGACCTGGCGGGGGCCAGACCCAGCAAGCGACGGTGATGCAGCAGCCCTCCCCCCAAACAGAACCACGACACCCCGTAACAGTATTGCCCCCCACGCACTCTTATCATTCGGAAGCACAGCGCCCAAAAACGCCCCCAACCTCGGAGCGACCAAAATCCCCCTGAACCTCGGATCGATCAAACCGCCAACCCTAATCATCATCGGCCTCCTCGCCGGTGTCCTGGGCACCCTATGGCTGACAGATTCTGGCGCGAACGGCTCCGACCACCGGCCCGTGGAGACCGTGAGCCTCGGCGCCGTGCCCTCGATGCCCCCCTTGGTGCTCCCCGAAGACCTCGTCGCGAGCGGCATGGTGAACGCGCTGATGCTGAACGAGGCCTTCAAGACCGTCGCCGGATTCGTGCGTCCATCGGTGGTCTTCATCGAGGTCGAGAGCGGATCCGCACGAGGCTTCTTTAGAAATAGGGGCGGCGGTGCCCTCAGACAGAGTGCCGGGAGCGGGGTCATCATTAGCTCGGAGGGTTACGTGGTCACCAACCACCACGTAATCGAAGACGCGACCCGCATTCGAGTCACCCTGTCCGACAAGAGAGAATACCGGGCCGACGTGGTCGGGGAGGACCCCAACACCGATCTGGCCGTGATCCGCCTCCGAGACGCGCCTCCCGTCCCGGCCGTGACCATCGGCGATTCCGAGTCGCTGGAAGTCGGCGAGTGGGTTCTGGCCGTCGGGAATCCCTTCAGGTTGACCAGTACGGTTACGGCTGGGATCGTGAGCGCGCTCGGCCGGTCCGTGAACATCATTGACGACAGCTTCGGAATCGAGAGCTTTATCCAGACCGACGCCGCCATCAACCCCGGGAATTCTGGCGGTGCGCTGGTGAACCTGCGAGGAGAGTTGATCGGCGTCGCCACCGCCATCGCCACCGAGAGTGGTAGCTACGAAGGTTACGGATTCGCCGTGCCCGTAAACCTCGTGGAGCGCGTGGTCCGCGACCTCATCGAGTTCGGTGAGGTGCAGCGCGGGTATCTCGGCGTCGATATCTATCCCGTGGACGCCGCGCGCGCCGACGCTTTGGGGCTGCCGGAGATACGCGGGGTCTACCTGAACAACGTTTTTGAAGGACTGGCCGCCGATCAGGGCGGTTTGGAGTCGGGGGATGTACTGCTGTCTATCGACGGCCGTGCGATATCGGAGCCCAATGAGCTTCAGAGTGCGATCGCCTTGTATCGGCCGGGGCAGGAGTTAGCCGTGGAGGTCTGGCGGGACGGGGCTCGGCGGTTTTTCGAGGTCGAGCTGTTTGGAAGGGACGACCCGACCACGCAGAGCTGGTTCGCGCAGTTGGATCGGGGTCGTCCGGAGACCCCGGATTCGCAGGAAGATGCGAGCGGCTCGCCTCATGGGCAGGTCGTCGAGGTACCCGAGTGGGGGCTGGGACTATTCGATGTGACCGCCCGTTTCCAGGAGATGTTCGGTATTGAGGAGGGCGCGTATGTGGCCTTTGTGGAGGACGGCGGGGCCGCGGCTGAGGCTGGGCTGCCTAGGAATGTGGTGATCCTCAAGATGGACGGGCAGGGGATTGCGACGGCGGAGCAGGCGGCGTTGCTGTTTCGGGCGGCTGAGGGGGTCGTACTCGTGGAGATCGCGCGGCGCGATGGGCGGGTTGAATTCTATGAGGTTTCGCTCCGAGGGGGGTGACAGACCTGAGGTGGTTTGCTCCCGAGTGATTTGGAAGGGGCCTGTCAGCCAAAGCAGACAGTACCCTCGAGACGGCATAATGGCTGCCAGGGTAAACAGTAAATCCGAAGTCGAAAAGATCTTGGGATCTATTCGCGGTCGCGTCCGAGAGCTTGGTGTCGCCCAACTAGGCATATTCGGATCCTTTTGGCGGATGTATTGGGGCGCGAGATCGACCTTGTTACCAGGGAGTCGCTTAGTCCGTACCTGTCCCAACACGTGCTCGAAGAGGTCGAATATGTCGTTCTCTCAGATTAGTTGCTGGGAGGGCTGGGCTCGAAGGTAGCTCGCCGCGGCCGACGAGGCTGTGCGGCCAAATGACCAGCCAGATCAACGCAACGTTGGGCGGCGC
>CAYXSE010000190.1:0-7870 GCA_964466675.1 uncultured Rhodothermales bacterium
CCCAAGCTGTGCCCCCGCCCCTCGAGGCCCCCCTTGAGACGCCCACCGAGACGCCCACCGCCAAGGACAACCCCGCGGATAAGCCCTCCCGCAACGGACTTCCCGGCGCCATCGAGAACGTCAACGATCCCCCCCAGCGGGCATTCAAGCCGGTCTCGGACATGATCGACGACGCCGTCGCGCAAGAACTCGACTGGCTGGGCGACCTGACAGCCGGGCGCCGGGTCAGGCTCAAGAAATTGGGCTATGACGCGCCAGCAAAAATGGCGAATCTCCGGAGATCCGAGATCCGCCGGCTGGCTCGTGAGCTGGACGTCTCGGAGCTGGACATCCGCGACCGATGGGTGCCAGCAGCGAAGGCCAGGCTGAAGCGAAAAGAGAGGAGTTGAGTCCGGACTCCTAGGTCCGATTCACCTGCTCACGCAGGGCTTCCAGGCGAGTCTCTTCGCCGAAGTTTTCCTCGTATCGCAGAAGAAACTCATCGATGGTGAACCGATGATTGGCGGTACCCAGTTGCTCAAGGACGTAGGTACTGCATAACGCCCCCACACGGCCCGCAACGTCGTGCGGCAGACCGGCGCTGAGCGCCGCCAAGAATCCGCCGCGATAGGCGTCACCTGCTCCAGTCGGTTCAACAATCTTTGATGGCGCCGCGATGGGGATTCTGAGCTCGCCTTCAGCAGAATGGATCACACTTCCCTTATCCCCGAGGGTAACGATGAGGAACTCGACCTCGTCTTTCAGCCTGGAAAGGGTCCAGCCAGTCTTCTTTTCGATGACGGCCAGTTCGTACTCATTGACCATGAGGAACTTGGCACCGGGGATGCTTGCCCTTAGGTCCTCCCCCGATAGCCGCGCCGTCTGCTGGCTCGGATCGTACAGGAATGGAATGCCCAGACTGCGGGCTTCCTCGGCATGCTGGAGCATCGCCGTGGGGTCCGAAGGGCTTATGACCACCATGTCCGCGCCGGTCAGGCCCCGATCCGCTAGACTGTAATTCTTGGAGTGGGCCATCGCGCCGGTATAGAAGTTGGCTATCTGATTCTGAGCCTGATCCGTAGAGACGAAGAAACTGGCCGTGAAATCGTCCTCGATTTCGATAATGTGCTCGGTGGATATACCCTGCTCATGGAGCCAGTCACGATAATCGCCAAAATCCTGTCCTACAGTGCCGAATATGACTGGATCGCCGCCCAGGAGGTTGAGCGTGTAGGCGATGTTGGGTGCCACTCCACCCCGCTGCCGGACCATCGAATCCACCAAAAAGCTGACGCTGAGCGTTTCCAGCTTGTCGGCAATGAGATGATCAGTGAAAAGGCCCGGGTACCCCATTAGGTAGTCATAGGCAATCGACCCCGCGACGACAATGCGCATTGCGTTCTCTCTTTCGTGCATTTTGTTGAGCAAGGCCCGAACGTACAACCTTTTCGGGAGATCCGAAGCGAATAACATCGGCCGGGAAACGTCCTCCGATGCGCTCCGTACAGGGGCGAAATTCTTTAAACCGGTAGACACTTGACGGCACGCATCCTCGTCCTCTATTTCGCCATAGGATTTGCAGTCAATGGCGTCGCGGCACAACCTGCGGTTCAAACTGAGAACGAGGCCTTCACGCTCGCGCTACGGGCATTCGAGGAAGGTCGGTACCACTCGGCGGTGGACCGTTTCGAGCGATTCGCAGAGGATTTCGAGCGCAGCGATGTTCTTCCGGATGCACTTTATTACCGAGGCGCCGCCCTGTTGGCCTCCGGCCTCGAGGATCAGGCGGTTTCGGTTTTGTCCCAGTTCGAATCTCGGTATCCCGCGCATCCGAGAGCCTACGAGGCGCGCCTTGCCCTGGGTCGATACTATTTCGAATCGGGGAATGCGCGGGAAGCCATTCGCACCCTGGGCGCTGTCATCTCGCGAGATCCACCCGATGACTTGGCTGCCAGAGCGCTCTATTGGATGGGCGATGCCTCGTTGCAACTACAGGACACCGACGCGGCCCTGGAGTACTACCGGCAGTCCTCGGAATACCTGACCACCGTAACGGCGCCGGCAGCGCTCTATGCGCGGGCCTACACTTTACTGAGGCGCGGAGACTATGAGGCTGGCGCGGAAGCCTTCGAGCTCCTCGCGGCGCGCTACCCCGATTCCGAATTTTCCCTCACGGTAGGGTTAGCCCTTGCCGAGGCCTACTACGAACTCGGAGACTATCTCAACACGGTATCCGAAATCCGTGGCCGGTTGCCCAGGCTGAGACCAGAGCTTCATGAGAAGGCCTATTTCCTCCTTGCCGAGTCCTACAACCAACTTCGGGACAGCGAGAATTCCATCGTCTACTACCAAAGGTTCACGGAGGAAAACCCGAGCAGTCCTTTCTACAGACGCGCGAGATTCGGCCTTGGTTGGAATTACCACCACGAAGAGGCCTACCAATGGGCCGCCGACGAATTCGCTCAGGTCCGTGACGGGTCCGGAGACGAACTGGATGGCGAGGCCCTGTACTATGAAGCCGTAAACCTCAAGCTCTCGGCGAAACCCTACGACGCGGCGGCTCGCTTCCAAGAATACTCCGATCGGTTTTCTGGCGCCCCCCTGGCCGATCACGCTCTTTTCGAGCTGGGACTCCTTCGGTATTCACTCGGCGAATGGCGCTCCGCCAGCCGAGCCTTCGAACGGCTGATCACAGGATATCGACAGTCCGCTTTGCTGGGGGAGGCTTTCCTGCACCGCGGCAACATCCTCATCGCCCTGGGCGACTTCGATTCCGCGTTGCGTGCTTTCGATGAGGCTATCGCGCGGAATGCGGCGGGAAGTCAACTAAGGGACGAGGTGGTCTTCCAAAAAGCGTGGCTGCTCTATAGGAGACAGTCCTATGAGGAGTCCTTTCAGGCGTTTTCCAATCTGCTAGCCAGCGATCCGAGCGAACTCAAGGCGGCCGAGAGCCTTTTTTGGAGTGCGGAGAGCCTATTTCAACTCGATCATTTCGAACGCGCCGGGACACTCTTCAGGCAATATCTGTCGGAGTATCCGAGCGGCAAGCATGTCGAGGCGGCCCAGTACGCCCTGGGATGGACATACTTTCGGCAAAGTCAGTATTCCCGAGCAATCCCTCAGTTCGAAAACTTCCTGCGGACGCATCGAGGTGAAACCGAAACCATTCCCTACGAGGCTGATGCCAAGCTTCGTCTCGCTGATTCTCACTTCGCCTTGAAGCAGTACGGCCAGGCCATTCGTGTCTACGGGACTCTTGCTGCAGATGGGGACGACTACTCCCTATACCAAATCGGCCAGGCCTATGCGAATGCGGGGGATCCGTTTGAGGCCATCGCGACCTTTCGCCAACTCCTGGACCTTTTTCCGGTCAGTGAGTGGCGAGAAGAAGCCCGCTATTCACTCGGGTACTTGTTCTTTCTCAACCGCGAATACGAGCAAGCCATCTCCACTTTCCAGCGGCTGATCCGAGCGCATGGCCTTCACCCGCTGGCGGCCAAAGCGCAATACGGGATTGGGGATGCGCATTTTAATGCCGGTCGACTTCGACAAGCCGTGGATGCCTACCTGACTGTCCTGGGCACCTATCCGCGGAGTGATTTCGCGACCGATGCGGCTCGAGGAGTTCAATTCGCGCTAATCGCGACCGGTGAGGACGAGAGGTCCACGGCGATCATTGATTCTTTTGCCACCGCCAATCCCAACTCCCCCATCATTGACGAACTCCGGTTCCGCAGAGCGGAGGTCTTGTATCAAAGCGGACAACCCCAGGACGCACTGGACGATCTGTTGACGTTCGTTCGCAACGCGGAGGACGATAGGCTTCTTGCCGAAGCCTACTTCTATCTGGGCACGATCTACGCGGACCTCGGAGAGGACCGGGAGGCTGAGACTTATCTGGGAAGGGTCGTAAGGCGCTACCCGGATGGGGACCGCACCGTCGACGCAGCGAATCGACTCGGGAAGATTTACCTGAACTCTGGGCGCCTGCGTGAGGCCGCGTCGGTATTTTCCAACGCCACGAAGTCTTCATCGGCGTCAAGCCAGAGGGCCGAAGCCATTTACGGGCACGCGATGGCCCTGGTTGGACTTGGTGACCTAGATGAAGCCGAGCGAGTACTTCAGGAAGCCGTAGATTCGGCGCCCGACGATCCCGCGATGATGCCGGCTTTCCTTGGACTCGGTCGCATCTACGAGGAACGCGGGTTCACCGACAGGGCCCGGAATCAATATCGGATCGCAGCCTCCGGCAGTCTCGGCGAAGCGGGTGCAGAGGCGCTGTTCAGAATCGGTTCTATGCTGCGCCGACAAGGAAATCCGCGAGGTGCTATCGCCGAGCTCGACCGGATGGCCACCTTGTTTCCGGGCTACAACGAGTGGATGGCCCAGGGCTATCTCGAACAGGCACGCGCCTTCCAGCAAATGGGAGATACTGGCGAAGCGGTGCGTCTCTACGACACACTGATCGATTTCTATCCCGACCGGCCAGAAGCAGAAGAAGCGGCGAGTGAAAGACAACTCATCATCGGGGACCAATAATGAAGCACACGATTCTACTGCTCGTGGGATTCTGTCTCCCCTTTGTTGGTTCGGCTCAGACCGTGCTGCCGGACCTCGCTCCCCAGGAAGTCGAAATCCGGGGTGAATTGACCATTTCGTTCCCCTCGCTGCGTCGGCAGGCTCTCATCGGGTTTAACCCGCCACCCAGGGTGCCAGATATCGACGTCAGAAGGATGCCCTACGTCGAAGCCTACAAGCAGCAGGGGGCGGTTCTTCCTCAAAACCCGCTCGGACTACCCGTCGCCCCGACGGCTCTCCCGCGCCCGTCTGGCCAAGGGTTTTCCGGTACAGCCGAAGCGGGTTTCGGCCGTTATGCTGCTCGGTATGCCCTCATTGAAGCCAGTTTGCTCACGACCAGACGGAGCCGGTGGACCTTGAACGCAGGCTACACCGGGACCTCATCTTTCTCTCCATTCGGATCAGATGTGGCTGCGAATGGCCTTCGGGGAGCGACTCGCTATAGCGTGGCAGGCAGAAAAATCGGTTTCGGCTTGGAAGTTCAAGGCGCATCTGATGGCTACACCCTATACGGGGTCTCGGACCCAGGCTCGTCAGGCGCTCTTTCCGCTCCAGATCGGGTCCGCAACGATTTTTCCGGGACGCTCTGGATCGGATCCGGCACATCGAACGCGGTCCGGTTCAAATCCAGTTTGACCGTTTATTCCGGCGATGTCTCCACCAAAATGTTCGACGATCGAACGGATCCACGAACGCGCCAATCCGATTCCGGGGGCGAGATCTCACTCGATCTGCAGGCGGGAAGACTGGAAATCGACGGGTATGCCGGCCAAATGAGTCTCGCCTCGACCCTCTCCGGTCGAGCTGTGGGAGATTTCGATGCCGGTGGCAATCTGCGACTGGATTTTGGCACGAATCAAACTTTGCACATCGGTGCGCGCATCATGGGCTTCGAGGCGAATCCAGACGCGACGAAAGGCGTGCGGAGAGCGCTGACGTATTTGACCCCGGTTGTACGCTACGAGGCTGCCCTCGCGCCCAACATTCGCGTTGAGGTTTCTCAAAACCCCGGCATCGAGTCCGCCAGGCCTTCTACGCTATTCCGAACCTCCCCCTTCCTGGTGGATGAGCCGCACATCGAGCCAGTTCTCAACGTCGTCGACGCACGGGCACGCGTCCGCGGGTTCTGGACAACCTTTCAAGCCTCGGGGTTCGCCTCGTTCAAACAATCCCCGAACTGGCGCGTGATTGAGCACGATGAAACAACGTTCGCGGGCTACAGCCGGGGCCTTTCCTCGGTGTTTCATACCAAGGCTCGGACCCTGGCAGCGGGAGGCGAACTCCGCTTCAGTCCGTCGCCCGGATTCGAAGCCAGAATCGGAGGACAGGTACAAGATGGGCGAATGACCGATCTCGGCGCGGACATTCCCTATTTTCCTACATGGACGGCTAGCGGCATGCTCTCGGCTGCGTTTTCCAATGGAAGTGGTCTGGTTCAATTGACCAGCAGGGTCCTCGGACCCCGATCCCGGGACAGGGCGCGCACGGCAGAAGTCCCCACATACGTAGATCTCGACGTACGGGTGTCCTACTCAATCACCCGAAAAGCTCTATTGGCCATCGAGCTTAGAAACGTTCTGGGCGACGCCCCATATTGGGACCACTATCCCGAGGCTCCCGGAACCATTCTGCTCGGACTGGGGTGGCGTTGGTAGATGTCAGAGAATCGCTGCACGTATCTTCCCCCGAATAACAGACACAACCATGCTCAAGACTAGCCCGGCATTCGTCGAGACTCTTGTGGCCTCGATGATTGATCTGCTGCAGAGGGGTCGCCCCGTTCATCTACCCGGAGTTGGGACCTGGAGCGTGAAGCACACTCCTGCAAAAATCACCAAAGATGGCAGCGGCGATTCGTCCGTACCGCCCCAGGACAACATCGTGTTCTTGGCAGACCCGGAATGAATCAGGAACTCATTCGCGTGATGTCCGAAAAGCTCAATCGCTCGGGACAGGATATGGAGAAGGCCCTCCGGGCTTTCGGTTCTGCCGTCAACGACCGACTGAAGTCGGAGGGGCACGCGGAACTCGCCGGGCTCGGCCGCCTGACGCAGGAAGGAGCGCAACGCTCTTTTGAACCCACCCAGGAGCTAGCCGCCGCGGTGAACTATCGCTGGGAAGTAGTGAGCCGTGTCACGCAGTCTGAAGAGGCTATCCCCACAACTCAGTCTGAGGAAGACATGGCAGAAGAGGACCCCGAACCCATGCGTAAAGCAAGTTGGACGCCGTTGGGCGAAGTTGACCCGACCACAATGTCCGACCTCTCCAGTAAGAATCCCGCACTGCCTGTATCACCCGATCCTGCTTCCGAGAGGAAAGAGATCGGGAGCCCAGATACCACCGATTCCGCTGAATTCGACCCGGTCTCGCCGTTGGTGGACGATCTCACTTTTGAGACCTTGCACTCCACGTTTGCTGCGGGTTCAGCCGCGTTAGCTTCCAGCGGAGGTACGGACACCGGGGCTTCAGAGCCGTCGACCCCGATTGCGCCACCGCCTCCTGGGTCCTCCTCCTCTCCGCCGGCCCCCGCATCAGATCAAAGGCCTCCCAAGCCGTCCGGCCAGCCCAGAGCTCCGAGGCGCGGCACCGGTTCGGCAGGCGCCAGCAGAAACCCGCTATTGATCGGGTTCGGCGCGTTGGCCGTTTTGGCTATCGTGGTTTGGATTGGGTCCAACATTGTGGGAGATGGCACCGAACCGACACTCTCCGGAGCCACTCCGACGGGCATCGCCGCTCCCGCCGATTCCGGGCTCGTTGATGGATCGGCGGCTCAGGAGCCTAGCGAATCTATCGAAGAAGCGGCCGCGGGCAGCACGGCAACCACCCCAGGAGGTGTGACGACACCCGGGGGGACTACAGCCTCGGTTCCTCCTAACCCAGACCCGCCGCAGACGACCCCGACGACATTCGGTATTTCCTCCAGTGGTTACACACTTATGGTGGGCTCCTCGACCGACCTGGTGAGAGCAACCGCAGACATGACTCGTTTTGACGCACTAGGGCATCCTGTGGCTCTGCTCTCGTATGAGGACGCGGACGGGAATCTTCGCCACCGCATCGCGGTTGGCCAATTCGCCTCGATCTCTGAGGCTGATTCTGCCCGCCAATCCTTAGCCGGGGACCTCCCCTCCGGCACCTGGGTCCGGCGGATTCGCCGCTGACCCGAAATCACATCGCCGTTTATGACGTTTTCTTTCCTGCAGGTGGTCGCCGATAGTTCTGCCGATTCAACAGGCATGGGCACTGCGACGCAGTCTGTCTCGTCGCAATTGGACATTGTCGCTCAGGGAGGGTGGATACTAATTCCACTACT
>CAYXSE010000191.1:0-7867 GCA_964466675.1 uncultured Rhodothermales bacterium
CCTGGTTTAGTATGTGTGGACCGCGGCTAGTGGGACTGGCTTGATCTACGTCATCGTCACGGGGAATTACTTCTAGTGTCCTGGGCAGTGGGCTTAAGCTTCATAGGGCAGGGCGTCGCCCTGGACTCGGTTGCGTTGGCATCGTCCGGCGTCATCCTGGTGATTCTTTTGTTGCTCTCCGCGCTGTTCTCAGGATCTGAGGTGGCCCTGTTTTCGCTATCCGGCGAAGAACATGACGAATTGGGAGCCGCCTCGGATGCTGCCAGCCGTCGGGTCCTGTCGTTGCTGGAGAAACCTGGTGCGCTTCTCAACAGCATCCTGATCCTGAACACCTTCGTGAATGTGGGTGCGGCGGTACTGGCGGCCATGCTGACTCATGACCTCGCCCAGGCGTTCGACTGGAATCCTGGCCTGACCGTCTTCGCGCAAGTGATCGCGCTCAGTTTCGTCCTTCTGGTGGTGAGCGAAGTGTCGCCCAAGCTCCTCGCCTCCAGCCACGCCCTGGCTTTCAGTCGAAGGGTTTCGTGGCCTCTCCTCGCGCTACACCGGATCCTGCTTCCACTCTCCTCCGCGATTGCCGGGAGAATGCAGTCCATTCAGGTCAAGTTTTCAGCGTCTGGAAAACACCTGTCCGCGGATGACGTGAAAACCATGGCCGAAATCGGTCAGGCTCACGGAACTATTGAGCAGGACGAACGAGAACTGATCAATTCCATCGTGGAGTTCGGAGAGACCATGGTTCGCGAAATCATGGTGAGCCGCCTAGATATCGTGGCCCTTTCCTCCACGGCATCGCTGGATGACGCCATCCAAACGATTCGCGAGACCGGCCACTCCAGGTTACCCCTCTACGTAGAGCACCTTGACAACATTCTGGGCGTAGTCTACGCCAAGGACATTCTTCGCTTTCTCTCGGACTCGAAACGTCCCAGTCACGTGGATTGGACCGGCCTGGTTCGACCTCCGATCTTCGTGCCTCTCGGGAAGAAGCTGGACGACCTTCTGGCCGTATTTCAGAGTCGAAAGACTCACGTCGCGCTCGTGGTGGATGAGTATGGTGGGACCGCGGGGCTGGTGACGCTGGAGGATGTTCTCGAGGAAATCGTTGGCGACATCCGCGACGAGCACGACGAGTCCGAAGAGGCCCTCTACGAAGCGCTGGGGGACGAAATTCACCGGTTCGACGCGCGGATCGATCTGGACGAAATGAATGAAGTCCTCGAACTCGATCTGGATACCGAGCGGTTCGACTTCGAGACCCTCGGTGGGTTGATATACCACCTGGCTGGGGCCATTCCCCAGGTTCGGGATCAGGTCTCCTTCGAAAACCTCAAGATGACCGTAGAGAGCGTCGAAAATAACCGTATTGGGCAGGTGATCGTCGAGCGAGTCCGTCCGGTAGCAGACTCCACCGGCGATGATGAAGAATCCTAGTGCTGAAACCTCGCAACCCTGGGGCTATTCAAATGGCTCTTGAAAACGCAGCCGGGCATGGCCGAGCTTAGAGAATATTGCGGAATCTTTGGCGCCTTTAACGCCCGGGACGCGGCACAACTCACCTATTTGGGTCTGCACGCGCTTCAGCACCGCGGTCAGGAGAGTGCGGGGATTGTAACCGCGACGTACGACGAAAGCCGTCAGCGGCGGGTGATGCCCACCCACAAGGGGCCCGGGCTGGTGCTGGACGTCTTCGAAGACGCGTCCATCTTCGAGACGAAACTGCTCGGTAGCGCGTCCATCGGCCACACACGCTACTCTACGGCTGGAGCAGCAGACAACCGGGCGAACATCCAGCCTTTCGTGGTGAACTACCGTGGAGGCAATCTAGCTCTGGCTCACAACGGGAATCTGTCCAACGCCAGAGAACTCCGGGACTCACTCTCGGAGCGCGGAACCATATTCCAGACCACCAGCGACTCCGAGTTGATTCTCCATTTGATCGCGCAGAGTGCGAGGAGGAAGCAGCTCGATCGAATCACTGATGCCCTGAATCAACTGGAGGGTGCGTTCTCTCTGGTGCTACTCACCGATGAACAACTGATTGCGGTGCGCGACCCCAACGGCTTCAGGCCCCTGGCGGTTGGCCTTCTTCCTACCGAAAGCTCGCTAGGCGGCAAGGCCTATTGTCTGGCCAGCGAGACGTGCGCCTTCGACCTCATCGGTGCCGAGTACCTCCGCGACGTTGCGCCGGGAGAAATCCTGGTGATTGATCAAGCAGGAATTGACCGGAACGAACTCAAGAGTGTCCACCTGGCCCAGAACAATGGGGTCAGCCAATGTATTTTCGAGTACGTCTACTTCTCCCGCCCGGACTCCCAGATCTTCGGAGAGAACGTAGACAAGGTCAGGCGAAAGCTCGGGAAGCAGCTCGCGCACGATGCTCCCGTCCCGATAGACCGTACGGGGGCAAGGCCCATCGTGATTTCGGTGCCGGATTCATCCAACACCGCTACCCTGGGATACGTCTCCGAATGCCAGAAATTGGGGCGGCCAGCCAAGTACGAAATTGGCCTGATCAGAAATCACTACGTGGGCCGAACATTCATTTCTCCTGGCCAGAGTCGGAGAGAAACCAAGGTCCGAAGCAAATTCAATACGGTCAGCGGCGTGATCAAGGATCGTGTCGTGGTGATGGTGGACGACTCGATTGTGCGCGGCACGACGGCGCGCCAACTCGTCAAGATGGTACGCAGTGCGGGAGCACGTGAAGTCCACTTTCGCGTCGCATCCCCGCCCGTGGCGCACCCCTGTTTCTACGGGATGGACTTCCCGAGCCGCGACGAGCTCCTGGTCAACCAGTTTGACGGTGACATCGATGAGATGGGACGCTGGCTGTGCGTGGATAGCTTGGCCTATCTCACTCTGGAGGGAATGATGAAGGCGGTTCGCGAGGCGAACGAAAGTCCTCTGGGCTACTGTAATGCATGTTTTACGGCCGAGTATCCTGTTCCGGTGGAAGAGGGGGTTTCGAAGGATGAGAATGAGTGGTAGCACCGACCGTGATGCACCTACCGGCTTGTGTGAACATCTGATGAATTACATCCGTATTGGTGATTTCTGGGCTTGAACTGATTGATCTGGGCTCTGAGTTGGTGCACATTGCGTGCTCCCCCCTCAACAACAGAACCGGAACAGCCATCGGATGCGGAATCCCGTAGACAGTGCAATCCGAGCAATGACGCTAGGGGCAGGCGTTGTTGGTCTGATTGTGTTGACTGTCTTTCAACTTCTCTAGCCCCTCCCCGTCGGGAAGAATGCCCGACGTTGAGCGAGACAATCTGAAACGCGGCCGCTTGCTCAGCGGCCGCGTTTCTTTTTGACGTCGGTATTGATTCCACCCGCTCCACGCAGTATTTGTTGGGCCAACTGCCCTACCCGTATGCGCCTCCTGGTGATCGCCAACGTCTACCGTCCAGACCTCGGAGGAGGCGTTCTGTTCGCAGATTTTTGCGAGGGACTCTCTGAACGCGGGTTTGATGTAGAGGTCCGATGCGCCTACCCGTATTACCCGGAATGGCGCGATAAGACCGGAGCAAATGGACTAGCCGTCACATCCTCCACGGAGCACGGCGTTCTCGTCCGGCGCTTCGGGCTCTATATCCCTCGCAATCCAGCCGGCCTCGTCCAGCGCCTTTTGTACGAGGCCTCGTTCTTCGCCTCGCTGATTCGCCATCTTCCGTCACCCGGCGAATTCGATCTGGTGATGGCCTATTGCCCCCTCGTTGGCTCTGTTGCCTACGGAGGGATTGCGGCCAAATCCGTTGGCTGCCCTTTATGGTTGAATGTTCAGGATCTCTCCGCGGACGCCGCCACGGCAGCGGGAATCGTTCGAACCAAGGCCGTGGGATCACTATTCCAACGAGTACAGGCATTCCTGTTCAATCGCGCGGAGACCTGGAGCACCATCTCTCCCGTAATGCTCGAACGCCTCGCTCCCTCCGCGAGCCGAGGTCAAGAGATTCACTACATCCCCAACTGGCTTCACGGGTCCCTGGCCAGGGCCATCGCGGATGCTCCTCCCCAAGCGTCTGGAGACGAGGACGAGCCGATTCGGCTGCTCTATTCGGGCAACATCGGTGCAAAACAGGATCTCCTCAAGTTTTGTCGACACCTGGGCTCTTCTGATGCTCGCTTCGTTTTCCGTATCCAGGGAGCCGGAACCGGCGCAGAGGCTGTCCAGAGATGGATCTCGGGCACGGAAGACGATCGATTTCAATTCCACGCCCTGGCATCTGAGGCTTCGCTCGCAGCCTCCTTCAGAAAAGCCGACCTCTTCGTCGTCACGGAAAAGCAGGGCGCAGGAGGCTCCTTCATTCCCAGCAAGCTGCTCCCGGCCTACGGGTCCGGGACTGCGGTTCTATCGATCTCCGACAAGGGAACTCCGCTGGAGATAGAAATGGCCACCTCGGAGGCGGGTCTTTCGCTTCGCTGGAACCAGCTGGACGAGTTCGTTCTGCTCTTGCAGAATCCCGCGAGCGCCAGAGACGTAGTTGCAGAGTGGCGCGTAGGAGCGCTCAAGAGGGCTACTTACTTTTGCCGAGAGCGGATCATCGACCAATACGCCGAGCTAATGCGCCTGGCCGCACAAACGCAAAGAGAACGTTGAGCGAAATCATTCTCGTAGGAGATCGGATTCTTGTGAGTCCCGAGGAAGGCGAACGTCAGACACAATCAGGTCTGGTGCTCCCCGCCAGTGTGGCGGAGAAGGACAAAGTCCGAAGCGGTCGGGTGGTCCGGGTCGGACCTGGATACGTGATTCCGAACCCCGAATTTTCCGAGGGCGAGCCATGGGGACCGTCCAGGGAGGTAGTCCGGTATTTGCCGTTGCAGGCCAAACCAGGCGATTTCGCTTTCTTCCTCAGGAAAGAGTCCACCGAAATTACCTATCAGGGTGGACGCTACCTGATCGTATCACATGGAGCCATTTTGGCTCTGATACGCGACGACGCAGACGATTTGCTCGACGGCCTGGCGGGACCCGAAAAGAGCGCCTGACTAGGTTCTCGACTCGCATCGAGCCGTCATTGAGGCCGTCATTGAGGCCGTCATTGAGGCCGTTTGGTCGGGCCCTGTGGAAGCACCGCACGGACGGACTCGAGTTCGTGCTCCTCCCAACTGCCCGAATCGAACTTCAGCCAGACCTTGTCTTTGAAAATGTCCACTTTTCTCACGGTGGCCTGACCCGAGGGCATCCTGACCCGGGTGTCCAGTCGGGGAAATCGGCGAAGCGCCGACATGTACCGCTCCAGCTCATAGTTCAAGCAGCACTTCAGGCGGCCGCATTGGCCCGACAGGCGCGCCGGATTCAATGGAAGATTCTGGGTCACGGCAGCCTGAGTGGAGACGGGCTTGAAGTCTTGCAACCAGGTGGAGCAGCAAAGCTCTCTCCCGCAGGAGCCAATACCGCCAATTCTTGCTGCTTCATCCCGGGCACCTATCTGACGAAGCTCCACGCGCGCGCGAAATCGACTCGCCAGCTTTCTCACGAGTTCTCGGAAATCCACGCGGTGATCCGCGGTGAAGTAGAACGTGACCTTGCGCCCATCATACTGCCACTCGACGTCCACCAACTTCATGGGCATCCGCATGCGATCTATGGTGCGACGACCGACCAGAAATGTCTCGGTCTCCTTCTCTTTGTTGGCCTGCCACTGCTCAAGATCTGCGATCTCCGCCTTCCGTACTATTTCCGGGTACTCGTCCTCCTCTGAGAGCGATTTCGATCGGAGGCGCAGACGAACCATTTCTCCGGACAGATGAGCCGTCCCCAGATCTATGCCGCGGTCTGCTTCGACGATCACCTGATCGCCCGTCTGAACGTCCAGCGAGGATGCGTTTCTGTAAAACCCCTTGCGTCCCCCTTTGAATTGCACCTCAAAAATCGGATAAGCAACGGACTCCGGCGAGACTCCCATCTCAGTCAGCCAGTCTGTCGGCTGGTTGGACGGACAAGCATCCGTTCCACAGTCGCCAGACCCGCATCCTCCCTGGCTTCCACAACTTTCACACGCCATGAGTGAGGGGCTCTAATAGACCGCCGGTGTGACGGCCCCGCATGGCTTCACCGAGTCCCTGAGCGAGTACGGTGAGAACGAGGCGGCTTTGCACGTTCCTATCCAGCAGGCGAATGCTTTCTTCGATCAAGTCGGACATGACAACAGGATCCGCCCGGTCCAATTTGTGGGCAAAACTTCGGATTTGGTCAGCCTGATCGCTGTTGACTATTGGAGCGTTGTCGCCTAGCTCCCGAACCAACACCAGATCCCTGACCCAAGCCAGCATCAACTCCAGTACATATTTGAGATACTCTCGGCCCTGCCGAGCCAGACGCTCCACGCGATCTGCCAGCTGGTCGCCCAACGACCATGCCTGGTATGCGCCCCGAAGGAACGCGAGCACCTCTGCGCGGGCCTCCATCAGTTCCCTGGACGCCGCCAGGTCCAGGGCACGGCCAAAGGAGCCGTCGGCCATGCGGGCAATAATCTCTGCCGCGTCGCCATCCACCAACCCCCGCGCCGTCAATCCAGCTCCGATCTCCTCCAAGGAAAGCCGTTCGAATCGAACATGTTGGCACCTGGATAGAATGGTCGGGAGCATTCTGTCAGGACGTGAAGAGGCGAGAACAAAGATCGTCCTCGGAGTTGGCTCCTCCAGCAGCTTTAGAAACGCGTTTGCGGCTTCCTTTCTCAAGAGATCGGCGTCGCAGAGGATGGCCACCTTGTACCGCCCCTCGACCGGCCGAAAACTCATGATCCGTCGCAGTTCCTCGTTGATCCTTCCGACGCTGTACTGAACTTGTTTGGTGGATGACGAGCCTGGGTCATCCATCCGCGCTCGGCGAACAAAATCGACTGTCGCATACGGCTCCTGGCCGAGGCGTTCAATCCGCTGCCGCACATCTTCGACGGAAGCGTTGGATGGCTGCGGAAGCAGGATGTGCACGTCCGGGTGCACAAGGCGGGCTACTTTTGCACACGGCGCACACTTTCCGCAAGGCGGGTCAGACGCGATACACTGGACGGCTTGGGCAAAGGCCAGCGCCGCGGCTCGCTTTCCGACGCCGTCCGGGCCATGAAACAGATAGGCATGCGCGATCCGGTCCTGCCTTATCGCCGCCTCAAGCGCAGCTCGCGCCCTCTCCTGTGCGATGACCGATTCCCAGCCCAATATTCCTACTCCCGATGATAATCTCGCGTGAAGATACGGAAGGGTTGCGGCATGTCGTTGCTGATTCCGACGCCGCGCGGTAGTTTTGGCGACTTTCGGCGCGGTAGCTCAGCTGGTTAGAGCGACGGACTCATAACCCGTAGGTCGGCGGTTCAAGTCCGCCCCGCGCCACCGAGAAAATGCGGGAATCCGCACGGATACCCGCCCCAGCCGCTGGGCGCCTACATGTCCTCCCAGTACTCCTCCGGCATGTCCTGCGCCAGTGCCAGTGCGCCTTCAGCGCCGGCGTAGAGGGGATCATCGATCACCTGAATGGTGAACCCGCCGTATTCCTTGAGCTCTTCGGCCAAGCCTTCGGCGAGTCCCTTGATCTGACTCCCGCCGCCGGCCAGGTAAACATTCTGCTTGACCACCTCCTGGAAATCAGGCTCGTAGCGGGCGATCAGGTCTATGGTGGCTTCGGCCAGGACGGGGACCAACCCCTCGCAAACCGCCCGTACGTCCGTCGTCACATCCAGCGAGGTCGAGACCCCGCCAACCGGGACCCGCACCTTCACTCGTTCCCGGTGACTTCCCACGAATCCGTGGTCCTCTTTGAATCCACGCACCATGGTCGGACTGAACGAGGCCGTCGGGTGCTTCTCGTTCAATCGATCAAATAGCTGCTGGTCTAGGTAGTCCCCGGCCACCGTGATAGTCC
>CAYXSE010000192.1:0-7861 GCA_964466675.1 uncultured Rhodothermales bacterium
TGAACCCGGTAGAGATCGCCCTGGGCTACCAGCGTCTGGTGGACGAGTGCGACCACACCCAGGAGGAGGTGGCCGCAAAGGTCGGAAAGAGCCGAGCGAATGTGACCAACCTGCTTCGGTTGCTGAAGCTACCCGTGGAGATTCAGGCTCGGTTGAGAGACGGCCAACTGACCACGGGCCACGCAAGATCTCTGATTCCGCTCGACAGTTCCAAGGTTCAGATCAAGATGTCGGACGAGATCGTCGAACACGGCCTATCGGTAAGGGCGGTGGAGAAGATGGTAAAGAAATGGCTGTCCGAAAAGGCCGACCCCGTCTCCACGCCCGTCCTGATTCCGACACCGGACCGCGACGAGTTGGCGCTGCGCTCGCTGACAGACCGGCTTCGAACGGGTCTGGGAACGAAGGTGGCGATCCGGCCCAGTGGCTCAAGGAAAGGCGGGCGCATCGAAGTCGACTACTACTCTAACGACGACCTGGGACGCCTGATTGAACTCATGGGGGGCTAGGTGCTGCGGGCTGCTGGGTTCCTGCCTGTGGTGCTGATGTGGATCGTTGGGTCTTTGCCAGGGCTGGCTCAAGTGCAACCGGTTGAGGTGCGTTTTTCGCCGCCGGACAGCCTCAGCATCCGATCGCCGCGGGGAGCGATGCGGCGCGCGGCGCTGGTTCCTGGCTGGGGCCAGATTTACAATCGGCAGTATGCCAAGCTGCCTTTCCTTTATGTTGGAATGGGGGTGCTTGTGGTGTCTGCTTTCCAGGCAAACAGCGAGTACGGAAGGTATCGCCGGGCCTTCCTGTACAAAGCCTTTCAGGAGCGGGTTGACTCGGGATCGATCGAGACCAATCCGCAGGCCCAGTTTCAAGCGGATTATGACAGAATCCAGGCAGAACTGGGGATCGACCGCTCCGGACCACTGGAGACACACCGCGACATCCTGAGACGAAATCGCGACCTCTCGATTCTCGGAATTGGCGCATTGTGGGCGCTGGGCGTGCTGGATGCCTACGTCAGCGCACACATGAGCGACTTCGATGTTAGCGAAGACCTCACCATCCGTGTGACCCCCAGTTTTTCTGGGGTTGGAACGATTCCCCAGCCTGGCGTTCGTCTGACGATCCGCTGGTAGTTCGACGTCAATGTTACCCTTTGGACACCGCTCGCGGCTACTTAGTGTTAGCACCCATGTGAAATTGCCGGTTCGCTAAAACGGACAGGGATACGGGTACAAAGTTTTGAGGAGTCGGCGGGTTTCGACACGCCCACTCTCGAACTGCGTCGCTTCCAACCGTATTCTGAAACGTTCGGCGAAATGAGTGCACCAAGAGCCGGCGAGAATCATCCGGCGAGAATCATCGCGACCCTAAACGTCGCCCTTTCAAATCAACATCACATGCCCAAGGGTATCGAGCGGCTTTCGGAGGAGGTGGAGACCGTAGCCGAGCCGTCACTCTTTGACAAATGCCATCGCTTCCTTGAGCCGAGCGGCCTCTATCGCCAGATCAAGGACGCAGACCTGTACCCATTCTTTCGCCCCATCGAGCGCAACGACGGTGCGAGAGCGCTGATTGACGGGCGTGAAGTAATCATGGCCGGCTCGAACAACTACCTCGGGCTCATGTCCGATCCGAGGGTCAAGGAGGCCGCCTCTCTTGCCATCAAGAAATACGGCACCGGGTGTACGGGCAGTCGTTTCCTGAACGGTACGCTCGACCTTCACATAGAACTGGAGGCGCGCCTGGCCTCATTCATGGGCCAAGAGTCGTGTGTGCTTTTTGCCACCGGCTACATGACAAACCAGGGAGTCCTGCAGTCGCTGGCCGGGAAGGGCGACATCATATTCAGCGACAAGGATAATCACGCCTGTATTGTGGCAGGTACTCGAGTCAGTCTCGCGGACACCTGGAGATTCCGGCACAACGACATGGACCACCTGCGGCGTCTCCTGGAGAGAGCCCGGGACGAGCGTCCGGATGCCGGCATGTTCATCGTGACCGATGGCGTTTTTTCGATGAGCGGAGCCCTGGCGAAGGTGCCCGAACTGGTCGAGCTCTCGGAAGAATTCGGTGCGGCACTCATGCTGGACGACGCCCATGCGGTCGGCGTCATTGGTAAGGGCGGGCGTGGGAGCGCCTCTCATTTCGGATTGGAGAATCGCGTCCACCTCACCACGGGTACTTTTTCCAAGAGCTTCGCCTCGCTCGGCGGATTCGTCGTGGGCAATGAAGACGTTATCGAATACATCCGCCACACCAGTTCTGCGCACATTTTCTCAGCGTCCATGCCTGCGGCCAATGTAGCTACCGTCCTGGCCTGCCTGGATATTCTGGACCAGGAGCCGGAGCGACTCGACAGACTCTGGGAGATCTCCGACTACATGCGGACCGGGTTTCAGAATCTCGGATTCAACGTTTGGACCAGTCAGACTCCGATCATTCCGGTGGTTGTGGGTAAACTCGACACTTGCCTCCGTTTCTGGAAAGACCTACTGGCAGACGGCGTCTTCGTTAATGCCGTCTTCCCTCCGGCGGTGCCCAAGGGGCAGTCGCTGATGCGCACGTCCTATATGGCCACCCATACCAACGAGGACATGGACGCCATCCTGGAATCTTTTCACCGGGTGGGCTATCGAAATGGAGTCATAGCTACTAACGGCATCAGTCCCTGATTCATGTCCAATGTGTCTGTCCGCCCGGTAAGCGGACGTAGAGATCGCACGGCATTTGTCGATCTGCCATTCAGGCTCCACAAGGATGACCCCTACTGGGTGCCTATGCTTCGGATGGACACGAAGCGGCTGCTGAATCGTCGGAAGAATGCGTTCTTCGAGCATGGGGCGTTGGAGTCGTTTCTGGCCCGCGATTCGAAGGGTGAGGTGGTGGGTCGCATCTCCGCCATAGAAAACGGGATGCACCTGGCCAAGCACGATGACGGGGCCGGCTTCTTCGGTTTTTTCGAGTGCATCGATAGTCAGGAAGTGGCCGATGCACTGTTTGATGCCGTGGGAGTCTGGCTGAAGGCTCGCGGACTCACTTCGGTGCGTGGACCGGTAAATCCCACTCTGAACGATACAGCGGGCCTGCTCGTCGACGGCTTCGAAAGCCAGCCGTTCGTGATGATGACCCACAACCCCGCCTACTACCTGACCCTGCTTGAAGCCAGCGGTTTCGAGAAGGTCATGACCATGTGGGCCTACTACGTCCACAGGAAGTATGCTAAGGCCGATCGACTCGAACGCGGCGTAGCACTTGTCAGAAGACGTTATCCTGGGCTCACCGTCCGCAACCTGAACATGAAACGCTTCCGGGAGGAGGTTCGCATGATCAGGGAAATCTACAACGAGGCTTGGTCAGAGAATTGGGGTCATGTCCCGATGACGGAAAAGGAGTTCGATCACCTCGCGAGCGAGATGAAGCAGGTGATCGATCCCCGCATGGCATTCGTCCTGGAGATGGATGGGAAGCCGGTAGCATTTTCCATCACCATTCCGAACATGAACCACGCTCTCGGTCACGTCAGGAACGGTCGGCTCCTTCCTTTCGGCATCTTCAAACTTCTTGCTCGATCCCTTTTTGGAGGCATTCAGGAAGTCAGAATGCCTCTCATGGGAGTCACCAAAGCCTATCACGGCAAGGGATTCGACGCAGTCCTGGTGCTGGAGACCATTCAGAAGCTCCCTCCGCTCGGATTCAAGGGCTGCGAAATGAGTTGGGTGCTTGACAGTAATCTGGCGCTTCGAAACTCATTGGATACACTGGGGGGCGTGCGGCATAAGGAATACGCCATTCTGGAGAAATCGCTAGCCTCATAATGGCCCGAATTCAATTCGTCTACTTTGACCTGGACGACACACTTCTGGACCACCGGCGAGCCCAGAATCTGGCTCTTGAGGATCTCTATGATTCGGTACGGGAGCTCCGGGGACATACTATCGAAGAGGTGAAGGCGACGTATCAAGAGGTCAACAGCCGCGTGTGGAGAGAATATTCGGAAGGCACACGCGACAAGGAGGGTACAAGAACCGGGCGATTCCGACTCCTGTTCGAGGCCCTTCGGCTGGAGGCGGACGCCAATGAGGCGGCGAATCTATATGTGTCGGCGTACGAGGATCACTGGGAGTTCATTCCTGGAGCCTGGGAGGCCTACAAGAAGATTGCGGCCGGGGTGCGGACCGGCGTCCTCACCAACGGGTTCGCCGAGACCCAGCACAAGAAGCTCCGTCGATTTCCGGAACTGTCGGCGTCCTTCTCTTCCATCGTCATCTCCGAGGAGGAGGGTGTGCTCAAGCCCGCCCTCGCACTCTTCGAGGCAGCCGCCGAACGTGCCGGAGTACCCGCTGAAGCGATTGCCTACGTCGGCGACTCGCTGGGTTCTGACATACTGGGGGGGCTGTCCGCCGGCTGGCAGGTCTACTGGTTTACCGAGGAGTGCCAAAACGCTCCCGCCAATGTGCCGTGTTTCCAGGACTGGGCAACGCTGCCGGCGCTTTTAGGGCAGTAGCCCTCTTACAGTGACCCTCTTACAATCCCAGCCGGTGCATCAGATACGACAGCCTGCTCCGCAGGCCTAGCCCGTATCCGAACCGGGAGGCGGTACCTCGGCCCAGGTGATCCACGTAGTGTTCGACCGGGAACGACTCAACGGTGAACCCCTGATCTGCCGCGGCTTTGCAAGTCCCCAGTACTGGCAAACCGTGATGGATGAATGGCGGTAGTTGGCCATAGACCTCGCGGTTGACCATCATGTAGGCCGACGCCGGAACCCGGATGCCGTCGGGCGCGGCGAAACCTCGCCCGTCCACGGTCACGACCTGACCGACCGCGAGCACGGACGGACGGCTGGCGATGTCGGCCATGTCATCCAAAAATCCGCCTTCACGAGTCACCGTGTCGCTATCGAGGAAGAACACCAAGTCCTGCTCAGCCTCCCGCAGAGCCAGATCCATGGCCGGACCATGGTGCATATTGGTGCCAAGAAGCCGTACGCGTAGTGCCGCATCGCCTTGGCTCAGACCTTGTACAAATTGGGCCGAGCCATCTGTGGAGCCGTTGTCGATGACCAGTAGTGGCCGTTCGGGATACTTGCTGCGGAACGAGGCCACCGCGGGACCCAGTAGGTCCGGCGTCTGGTAGTGGACCATACAAACCAGGACCGAGGGGTTCCACTCTCGTGGCGGGCCAGAAGGAGACATTCTGCGTGGGTCTGCGCCAATCGTGGCACACAAACAAAAAAGGCCGCCCAAAACTGAGCGGCCGCAAGGGAAGCCGTGGGTGGGAACGACGTCCGCTTTCAAACCTGTGTGCCCTCGAAACCTGTGTGCCTTCACAACCCCCGCCGCGACGCCTCCCCTGGTCCTCTTCCGGTGCCGAAGCAACTTCCGGGGTCCGTTGGGGAGGTTCAAGTCTCTTCTCAGCAGGGACCTTTCGATCTCTGCCATCGGGCATGTGCAGAGGGCGCTTTCACGCTTCTCCACGCTCACGCAGTATGGGCATACTTCGCAAGCTGTCCAACCATGCCGTCAGCATTACTGCTGTTCGGCTGTGGTATGCTTCGTGCTCCGGTCGCGTGGGTTAGACGCTTCCTGTTGTTACACTCCGCTCGCTCTTCCGGGCTCCAGATCTTGCGATCCGTTTCCTTTCCGAGTGTCGCCGCCCATTCATGTTCCATCTGCCTCCTCCTTGCGAAGGGTGCTGACTTCCCATGTTTGGTGCCGACAACGGGCCACGATCGCGCTTCCTGGGATGCGCTTCCGCTTGCCGCCGTTTGCCAACTTACCGCGCTCCGGATTTGCATCCGTCGCTCGATACTGCCAGTTGCTCTGCAGGACTCCTGCATCAACCCCCCTGGTCCGGTTTCCCGTACCCGGCAAATTGACCGGTTTCCGCTCGGCATTCTGTACGATGTTCGGCCTTCTCCGAAGAGAGGTTCCGCGCATCGCTGGCTTTCCCACAGTCACCATCCCGAAGGTTGGTGCCCTGCTTGGACCACCTCATGCAGCCTAAAGACTCAGTCGCGTCAAGGAACAGTGCCGTCAGGCACTGGGACTATTATAGGTGCAGTTCTGGTATCCGTCAAGAAATCCCATCCCTGTTCCTTCCACAAAGAGTTCACACAAATATCCACACTTGGTGCATAACCCAGAGGACGATATGGGCCCGGGTTCAGACGGTCGATTTCAACGCGGCGGGCCACTCCTCGGGAAAGCGCGCGGCGAGCGAGAATCGCCCCTGAGCGCAAAAAGCCCGGCCCAAGAGCCGAGCTTTTTGGTGCCCATACCCGCTTGTGCGACTGAGTCACGTTCCACCATGACGTGTTTCAGGCAGCATGAGGTAGGGTCAATGTACGGCCCCCTCCCTCGGAAGTGCAATTCCCAATAACGGAGAAGAGACCGAATCGACCTGTTCCTCCGTATTTTTACCGTATCTCGACCATTCCAATAACGGACCTAAAATCCGAGCTGGCCTAGAAATATGCCCCACGCATTGGAGTCGAGCAGCAACACAATGAGAACGCCAGCCAATGCACCTCCCAAGTGCGCCTCGTGAGCCACACCCCCACCACCCTGCTTTCGGCCCATCGCCGTCACCGAGACCACGACAAATAGGATCGCGAACACCCAGGACGGCAGTGGGATGACCCCAAACAGATTTATGTAGGCCGTGGGGCGGTAGATGCTGTACGCAAACAGCACGCCTGATATTGCTCCGGACGCACCGACGGCAGCATAATTGGGATCCTTTCGCTTCATGAGGAAGCTCAAACCGTTCGCGCCCAGCTCCGATCCGAAATACACCAGCAGGAAGGCTCCTGTCCCGATCAGAGCCTCCAGCCCGCGCCCAAAGGAGTAGAGGGTAAACATGTTGAAGAGCAGGTGCCCGAAGCCTCCATGAACCAACCACGCACTCGCCAGCCGATAGTACTCTCGGTTTTCTCGGATGCGCCTCGGTCGAAAGGCCAGTCGATCGAGGAGTTTGGGCTGGGAACTGATCGCATACCCGCTGATCATGGTGGCCACAATCAGGAGCATCAGGGTCGCAGGTGAATCGAGGAAATAGAACATCGCGCCTCCAGCGCTAGACAAACGGATTTCCCCCATCTACGGCCCGCCAGCGACCAGGATTCGAAGGAAGTGGTATCTAGGGCCCGCCGCACCGGTGGATCACATCGCTCCCTCGAATATCCGCTCCCGCTGGAACCAGGACGCGAAGACCCTCCATACAAGTCATGCCTAGCAGGAAGACCGCAAGAATCCACAGGCCGGACGTTCCTGACCGAAGCCGGGACTCTTTCGGCTGTTCAACGCCCACGGAATCGGCGTTGATTTCTTGGAGTACCTGCTGGGCAAACTCAGCGATCTCTCTATCCGAGATTTGGTCGGACATTATTTCGAGCTCCGGTTCGGCGCTGTCCATTCCTTCCTCTCTGTTTGGTTTGCGAGCGATTGAGCGGACAGGGCATGGGCCCGCCTCACCGCATCATAAAATCGAGCCATCCGCATGCGGAGGGCCGCTTCAGTCGACCCGGTCGATCTGGCGATCTGTCGATAGGAGACCGCGGGATCCGCACAGCGGAACCGAACAAGTTCCTGTGTCCGGGTGTCACTCGTGCTGATGACTTGCCGAATGACCCGAAACTTGAGCCATTCCGAATCCGTCCAGTCTCCACGGGCCGAACGGCTGGATACAGACCGGGCGTCGTACCTCTGAACCATATCCGAGTGAGAGACCGAGATCTCCCGGGATCGACGCACTCGTGCACGCAAGAGGTGCCGGCGCAGGTTGTTCTTGAGCATCCGCCGGGTGTAGTGATACACGGTCCGAATGCGGGGCCAGGCGCGCGAAAACTCGATATAGAAATTGGAGG
>CAYXSE010000193.1:0-7833 GCA_964466675.1 uncultured Rhodothermales bacterium
CGCCGGTTGATGAGGCCATGCTGGTAGAGGCGAGCATGAAGATTGCCGTCCAGGTAAACGGCAAACTGCGGTCCAACATCCTCGTCGCCTCCGATGCAAGCAAGGAAGGTGTCTTGGATACGGCGCGTGCTGATGAGAACGTGCTGAGGCACCTGAGCGACAAAACCATGCGCCGCGAGATCTACGTCCCCGGTCGAATCGTCAACTTCGTGGTCACCTGATGGCCGCACTCGAGCATAACGAGGCTGCGCTGGATGTCCTCGCCTTCGGAGCACATCCGGACGATGTGGAGCTTTCTGCTGGCGGCACCGTGGCCCGCCTGGTTCGGGATGGCTATCGTGTGGGCATCGTTGACCTGACCCGCGGCGAACTCGGCTCCAGAGGCAGCGTGCAGATCCGAGCGAAGGAATCCGCCGAAGCCTCTCGCCGGCTCGGGATCCATGCGCGTGAGAACCTGGGCTTCGCGGACGGGGATATAGCCAATACGGCAGAAAATCGGTGGCGAGTACTCCGGACGATTCGAAAATACCGTCCGCACGTCCTGCTGGTGGGCGCCCCTGACTGCAGACACCCCGACCACGCGGCCGGGTCGAGACTCGTCTGTGATGCCGCCTTCCAATCGGGATTGTCGAAGTTGGAATCCCAGGAAGCCGGAGAACCCCAAGAACCATGGCGCCCGAAACATGTGCTGCACTACATGCAATCCATCGACTTCGAGCCCACCTTCGTGGTCGACGTTTCCGACACCTGGGAACAGCGAACCCATGCGCTTCTGTCGTATTCGTCCCAGTTCCATTCCGAGACCTACGAAGAAAGTAAAGGCGAGCCCCAAACCTTCATCTCGAACCCCGATTTCCTCCGCTGGATCGAAGCCCGCTCCATATCTCTGGGATACCGAATCGGGGCGCGGCATGGAGAGGGATTCCTGTACCGGCACGGGCCGGTAGGCGTGGGAGATTTGATGACCGTGCTTGGGGGATGGAGCCGGCCATAGCCGGTAGCTGCATTTCTGAGTCCGTTTCCTAAGGGCTTCCGGACAGGCCCTTCCGACGATTGGATGTTCGTAGGTGGAGATACAAGGCGCCGCCTACAACCGCGGTACTCAAGCTAACGAGCTGAGGATAAGTCAATCCCGCCACGGCCATTGGATTGAACCGAATAAACTCGAGGATGAATCGGATTGCCGATGCTGCGCACAAGTAGATGGCAGAATTGATGCCGACCGGTCTCCGCCCAACGAGTATTACCGCCAATGCTAGGAGTAGAATCGCTTCGTACAAGTGAGCTGGGTGAACAGGTACATTTACCGGAGAGACGCCGTTGGGAAAGGTCATGCCCCAAGGCATTTCCGTGTAGACGCCATGGCAGCTATCCCCAGACAAGAAACATCCGAGTCGCCCGAGCACCTGGCCAGACGCCGTGGCGAACACGGCCGTATCCAGCCACTTCAACATTGGTAGCTTACCGAGGCGAGCACCGATCACAAAAACCAGCAAGCCGGACACAAGCCCCGGATGCCAGGCAGATCCTCGGTGGTAGGCGAAAGCATCTGAAATCGATGTGATTCGGTACCCTACAAATCCAGCCCAGATTAGCCGGGAACCCAGGATCCCTCCGAGGACCACGGCAACTCCTAAGAGCGCGGCTTTCGTTCTTTGGGTGCGGGAGCCTGGATAGCGAAAGTAGACGACCAGAATCCCGATGACGAACGCCCCGGTGTACAGTGTTGTGTACGAGCTGTAGGTACTGCCAAAAAACTCATACTGAGGATACACTTTACCTTTGGACTACGAGCGTCAATGGCTGCATGGGCCTCTCCGAGCCCACTCTCACTGATACTATGTACACGCCGTTGGTCAGGCCATCGAGATCCAATGGGAACTCGTGTGAGCCCGAACTAAATACACCGCTTGACTGAAGGACGTGAGTGCGGCCAATGATGTCCGAGACGGTGACGAGGATCGAGGCTGGCTCCTCGAGCGAAAACTCTATCTGCGCCCGCCGCGACGCCGGATTGGGGTACAAGCCGCCCAGCTCGAATCCTGTGGCAGTAGGTGTGTCGAAACCTTCGATGGCATCCTCTAGGAAGCGAGGTGCGCCAGGCTGTGACAGGGTGTGAGAAAACCGTGACAGTCGATGAGAGAGACGGTTCGAGACAGTTGCAGAAACGCGCGCCAAAAGAGCCCGAAGGCCCTCTCTAAACGCCTCCGACAGCTCCACCGATCGCCTGCCGTAGGCCTCCAGCGTCTTTAGATTCTTAACGACAAAGGAGTTCAATTCGATGCCGATCTCTTGGTTGGAAGCGGCTCTGATGAGTTCCTGCTCCAGGATGGGATCTCCTGCAATACGCGCCAATCCACTAGTCCAGAGTGCTACGGGCACTCGCCCAGCTGCCACGGTTAGCCCGACCTTGCAGCCGCCAGTAGGACCGGGGTTACTCGGCGTCGAATCGCAGTAGCGAGCCTGCATCTGCTGCTGATCTCCGGTTTTTGTCTGGACCTTGATCTGACGGACCGACAAACTTTCATACATGAGATCGCTGCCAGACCCCACGTGGCCTAACCCAAGTCCATGCCCAACCTCATTTGAGTTAGGCTGGATTGCAAGTGAATGACCCTCCCCCGCGTGACGGGCAGAGTACCGTCGGTATCGGTCAGCGAATAGTCAAGGCCCACGTCGCCGAAAGAGCCCCCCTTCCCGTCGTAGAAATCTTTGTTGATCAGGATGTCTGATTCGATTATTTCATTCGGATCACCGTGATAGCTTTGCTCTCCAGCGACAGCGTCAGGGGTCAGAACGAAGGGGAAGTACCCCATGTCGAAGTGATTGGTGCCGTCTTGGCCAGGTGAGCCGCCAGGGGGCCAGATGTCCACGATGCTGTTGCGCATTCTGGTATTGATCGTAGCATCGGTGGCACTCGGTGCCCATGGAAATTCCGTCGCGAAGAAGACTTCTTCGGCAACCGCGGGGTAGTTGTCAGACCGAAAGTATTCTACCGTCGGGTAGTTGAGTGGGGATGGAGGCGGGTTACAGCCTGGGTGCCACCATGCCTCAGATTGTGCATTGGCTTCTTGGGACAGAGATAAGAGGCTTCCCACGATCGCTAGTAGGATGATGTTCTTCATTGTTATCTAACGTCCTTGTTGGGCCCTTCTGCGTAGGTCACCGACCTCGCGATAGATCTCTTCGTCGCGCGGCTTGACTTCCATGATGGGCTTGGCATGGATGGCATCAAACATCACTAGCTGATGCGCACCAGGTCCTCGGGGTGGCACGAGGCCGATCGAGCTCTGCCCTAGTTGGTAGCGCCCGTTGGAGAGTCCCACCAAGTACTGTTCATTGATGACGATCTCGGGGTCTGTGCTGAGTATCCTCATCGATCCATCATCGGGCGACGGCCCGCTCCACATCCGCACGATTAGGTGGTCGCCTACCGAGTCCGGGCCTAGAATAGGGTCGTCAACCCGGAGAATGATGCTCGTTCGAAGACCGTCTTCCCTGTCTTCTCCGTACCGATCCAGAACGGTCGCCACCACAACCCTCTCTGCGCGGAATGCCCAGGCATGCCGTTCGGTAATCCCTTGACGATCACCGCGAAGTACGTCCATGAGGGGGTATCCCAGGCGCTTAAGTCCAACCGCATCCTTAGCCGTGTACCCGGCAATCGCCAGATCCAGGACTTTGGATCTGGCGCGAACGTACTGCAGCCGTTCTTGATCTGAGTTCCCGTACAGACCTTTCAAGAGAATGGCCTCAAGCGCCGAAAGCCGGTCACCTTGGCCAATTGCCGAGAGGTGGGTTGCTCTGAGCGAGTTCGTTTCAGCTATCGACAGCGCCACTTGACCTGCGGTCCTTTGAGCCATGCAAGCCAACGGAAAAACCGCGGCAAACAGGAAGACGGCTAATAGTGGCGGCTTTTTCATGGTGGCAATCGGGCCAAGAGCGTCCCGGGATTCGTGGATTCGGTACCGGAGGCACTATATGACCTCGCAGGCGGGTATGCAATGGTCGTTTTTACCCATTCTGTTCGTACTCCGTACCGGGTTGAGCCAGAGCGATCTTCTATGACAGCGCTTCTTCCTGATTGGATCTGGATCATCGTCGGCGTGGGTGTCTCCAGTCGGACTGACTCAGGAGTGGGACACGACTGACCGCAGGGCCCAATGGTCCCGGTGGCCTGGTCCCCTCCAGCTTCGCTCTCTCGCCTCACAGCCTGTGGCTGTTGGCATTGAAGACCGACTTGGTCGACCAGGCTCCGCAAATAGCGAGCAGTATCGGCCCAGAGCGGCAGGTGCACCACTTGCCGGAAGAGCTCTCCGTCTATTGGGGGATCCAAAGCTCGGGAATCGTCCGAACGGGAAAGAAACCCGTCCGCCATTTTCTGAATCTGGAACCGGGACTAATGGGTCTGGTTGTGATGCCACATGTGGTGTCATAAACGAGTCTATTTATGAGTACCGTCCCATCTATCATTCCAATCTCGGAGTTGCGCCAAGACGCCGCCGCGATCATCCGGAGGATGAAGGCATCTAGAAAGCCGGTGTTCATAACGCAGCACGGCCGCGCCTCGGCTGTCATGGTTAGTGCGGAAGCCTATGAACGATCTCAGCACGAACTTGAGATACTGCGTTCCCTCGCAAGAGGTGAGGCTGAGATTGCCGCGGGGCTGGGCTCTGAGTTGAGTGCTGTCTTCGAGAAAGCTGACGAGATCCTCGGCAAAAGGGCGTGACGCTTCGGTTTACCCCGTTTGCGGAGGCACGCTTTCTCGGGGTGATAGCGTACCTGTTGGACGAGAATCGATCGGCAGCCTGGGCGTTCAGAGACCGTGCCTTGGCGAGTCTCTCCCGGCTGCTGGAGTTCCCGAGTTCCGGCCGCGCGATTCCAGAATTCTCCCGTTTACCCTACCGTGAGGTCATCGTCCGACCGTATCGCTTCTTCTACCGAGTCGTCGGTGACGCCGTTTGGGTTGTAGATGTGTGGCATGATGCTCAACTCCCGGATGAACCTAGCGACGAGCCCAACGCAGAGCTGCGCGAAAAGACACAGCCGCCCTAAAATAGAGACGTCCTGCTAGCGTAAGCAGCAGGACGCCTCTCCCCGACGCACACGTCCCGGTTGCGAGGGACGTGTATTCAATGCCGCCTCGCAGGCGGCCGAATGTGGTTTAGAACAGGTTCACCGTGAAGTGATTCATGCCGGTCGGGAGCCGACTGATAATGAGAAGGAAGGTGCCTGGTTGGTCGCCGGGCAGGATTTCGGCGTTGAGACCGCCCGCGTCCAACGACTGGACGCTTGCATCTGCCAGACTCAACTCCAAGGTCAATCCGTAGAGTGTTTCGCCGCTGCGATTGTTGAGCTCGACACTGAAGACCTGGTCGTCTGATTCCACGATATCCACGCTCACGGAGTTCATGGCCGTCCACCAGCGCAGGACTTCATGCAGCGTTGCCATCCAAGCACCCCTTTCGTCGGCGAGTGTCAGGACCTCTCTCAACTGTGCGGTTCGGTCCGATCCGGCGCGCTCTGATTCGGGATAGAACGGCAGGGCAAAGAGTCCTCCAGCCTTCTCGATTTCGTTGAATCGAGTGGTGTACTCTACAGTACCGTGATCGAGGGGTACGACGAGTGCTGGTGTTGGCTCGATCGTCCTTGGGGCGGCCTGTTGCGTGCTCCGTCTCCGTGACCTGAGGAACGCAAGATCGACAGTTTCGGTGGCCACCTGAAGGGCCCGGTAGTCTACATCTTCCCACCAGCGAATCACAGAGGGGGCGAGACTGTTGCTGCCGGTCGGCAAGAGTACATAGCTGAATCCGCTCTCCACGGCCGCACGAAGGGTATTGCCATCGTGGTAACCGCCCGGGGGATATAAGCCCCGAAGGGTACCGCCGAGGACGTTCCGTGAAGAAACGAGCCGTCCGGACTGGACTTCAAAGGGTTGTCCCAGCAACACGTCGTCGGACTCGGCGGCGACAGCGATCTCACCGATGTCGACCATTGAGTCAACAAGATCTGGAAAGCCGACCGCCTCGTCGGTACTCACGAAGAAGGTTGCAGGCACGCCGCGGGAAGCCATGAGGCCGATGAACTCGTCGTATCCGGACAGATAGGCCAACGGGTCGAATCCAACCGTGGGAAGACTCACAACCGACAGCGCGGAGCGGGCGGCGTTCGGCCACGGGCGAACCGAGGCTGTGCGAGATCCTGTGAGGTACGCGATGCCATTCACCATGAGGCGCTGATAGGCCGCCTGGTGTGCTCGTTCGCGAGATACATCCTGCGGTCCGAAGCGTGTCCAAAGCACGCGACCCTTCTCTCGCTGATTCAATAGGATGAGGGTCAGGTCGGAGAGACGGGCGTCGTCCCGACCACTATAGGAGTAGGGCGTCCCCAGAGCCATGGCCGTGATCGGCCGGGCCGCGCTGAGGTTGGCCTGAGCGGCGATATTAAGTCTGAAACCGGGAGGGACACCCTGACCAACCGGAGTCCCGGCATCAATGGTGTGGAGCAGTCCGAATGGCTGCTGTGGTACCCGCACCACGAGTTCGGCGCCGGTTACGTCCTCGAAAAAAGAATTTTCGGTTTCCCGACCACGATCGTCGAATCGACCCAACGCCCCCGAGGCTATCAGTCCGCCTCCTCGCTCAACAAACCGAAGCACGGCTTTGCGCTGCCCACCGGAGAGTGACTCCGCCGAAGGCATAATCAGCAGATCGAAGTCCTTCGAGAGACCTCTGCCCAGGTCTCCGTCGCTGAGGGTGATGTAGGGCAGCTGGAGTCCGAGGAGAAATATCTCCCAAGCGTACGCCGCACTCCGAACGGAGGCCAGTCGCTCGTCCGACATACCGCGTGTCTGCCCCGAGATGAGCAGGCCAACCCTGGGGTTGTTCAGGTCTCGCAAATGGTCAATCGAATGACTGACTCCGGGTGCCGGCTGGGAAAGACTTAGGGTAGCCTCAACCGCCTGGGCACCGGCGCGTTGGGCGGGAGCGGCCAGGATGACGAGCATCGCAGATACCGCCAGCAGACGCATGGGTTTTCCGAATGTGCTCATCGTTGTTATTGGTCGTCGGTTCTGAAGGGATCCGTATCGGGCCCCAAGAGATCGATGTGGAAGATTCTGTACTGCTGCGGCTTGAGCTCCTTGATGGGCATCACGAGCACGGTGCCGTTTTCTTTCAGTTCGTATGTCGGAATGTCTTCCCCTTCTCCAAACACCTTGAAGATGTTGATGAGTTCTGGGCGGATGTTGACCGAGGTGACCGGTTTTCCGAGGGAAATGCTGATGGCCGAGTTGAGTGCAACGCTACCGTTGTCATTGGAAACTCGAACGAACAATCTTGAGGGGCCTCTCTGCTCCACGTCGGCATTTAGGCCTTTGTGCAGGCGCAACCAGTGTGCCATGTCGTCTCCGGAGGTGACCCAGAACGGACCGCGGGTAAGCGACCTCGCTACTCCGCGTAGCAAACCCACATTCTGACCCAATAGGTTTGAGGAATAGACCAGGTTGAAGAGTCCGCCTTCGTATTCGACCCGGCGAATGCCGTCCTGAATCAGACTGGAGGCGAGATCCATGGATATGGTGGCGTCTCCGCCCAGAATGTCTCGGTCGCCGCGTCCCGTAACTCCGATCCGTGTAAGCGACTCGAATGGATCGCCCATGATTTTGGGCATGGTCCGGCGCCCAATGGAGTCTGGCATGAAGTAGGTATAACCGGTGGCGTCCACGAGGCCACCCATGGTCTCGTTGCTAAGTCGTCCGCGCTCTGTGGAGCGATACCCACGGATTGGGCGTCCGCCCACGAGACCCACGAGTAGCGCACGTTTGCGGGATAG
>CAYXSE010000194.1:0-2243 GCA_964466675.1 uncultured Rhodothermales bacterium
ATCGCGCATTCGAGTCACCCTGTCCGACAAGAGGCATCGTGAGCGCGCTCGGCCGATCCGGGAACATCATCGACGACAGCTTCGGCATCGAGAGCTTCATCCAGACCGACGCCGCCATCAACCCCGGCAATTCAGGCGGTGCGCTGGTGAATCTCCGTGACGAACATTCCCACCTCCAGGTCGCCCGAGGTGAGCGTGATCACACGGCTGCCGAGTAGGTCGAAGACGCCCAGTAGAACGTTCTCAGCCGGCTCTCGAGAGAGACGGCCACAGGATGAACCGGCGATTCGGTCGCGGTTGAGGCTGAGGTCGCGGCAACGACGATCTGCTCTGCATCCAGAGGATCCCCGAACTTGCCCGCAGCCGGATTCGAGACCGCCACCACGTCCACGAAGGAACCCTCCGGAGCGTCCCAGGAACCAGAAGGCCCGCATTCTGCACCCGAGATCGGTCGTCGATGCTGAAAGTGGCGCCTGCCACGGTCACCGATCCATCTGAACTTGCCGTGACAGGTCCCGGGATTCGTCCGGCGATGGAAATTCCATCCCGAACCTTGATCTCGTCGGCCACCAGTCCGGCAGCCGTGATCCGCCTTCGAGACGCTACCGGCATCCCGGCCGTCACCATGGGCGATCTCGAGTCGCTGGAGGTGGGGGAGTGGAGCTCCGCTAACTACTCGGCGAGTTCACGCATCGCGTTTCGGTAGGTTCTGTCGCCCATGTGGTAGATCTCCATGGCTTCGAACCCGGGCAGAGCGTAGATGCGCTTCAAAATCGCCAGGACGAGGTCTCTTGTAGCGAGTGCGTCTCCGAGCGCGGTGTGCCGGACTCCGATATCCATGGCGATGGCAAACTCGCGGAATGCGCCGTCCGAACTCAATGCTTCTCGTGGCATTGCTCCCGCTAAATACAGAAGGTAGAGCCAGGAATGTGTATCCAGTGACCGGTGGGATATGGATTCAAGATCTACTCCCGACTCCGCCGCAAGCTTCCGCAAGAAAGCCTGATCGAAACTGACGTTGTGCCCTACGAGCGTGATCGGACCAGAAAAATGCTTCGCGATGTACTCCACTAATCGCTGGAGAACGATTGCCGGCCGCTTCGCATGTGCCTCCCAGCTTGCTTCGTAGTTGAGGAAGTAAGTAAGAGCGGCGCCCGATAGTTTTCGCTTCGTCTCTGCAGTTCGCACGTACCCTTCGAACGCTTCAATCGAGTCGTCGAGCGGTACCAGTGCCAGGGCGGTGATGTCGTCAGAGGACAGGTTGATCCCGGTCGTCTCGACGTCGATTACCAGTATGTTCTTCAGATCAGGATTCATCGGGACTCGGACAGCAAGGCTAAGGATTCAGTAATGATCGTGTCCCCCCAAAGCGTCCAGTTGTAATGGTAGCTGTGCGTGAAGGCGAGGTGGCCCCAAATGGTTACCAACATTGTCGGTGACCACCACCACCAGGCAAGCCGGGCTCCCGCGTCTGAGGGAATAAACAACAAAACCACATACACGACCAGCAGGAGTGAAGCGGCAAGAAATGCAAGCGCGCAAAGAGAGGCCAAGGAGCGATGAAGCGTGTATTTATTCTGGTACGTCGGGAGGAGAGAATGGCTTCCCCCCTGCATGACCACGGCCTTTGCTAGCGGATAGTATTGGCGCCACTCTAAGTGGCTCAAGCGCGTTTGGGCCTCCATGAGTGAATAACAGCGCTTTAGAAGAGGCTCTAGAGCCTCGTGAGAGCTTTTAGTCGGACTCGGACGCTCGATTCCAACGAGTCTCAACACTTTGCGGGCTCGACTTGATGGTCCAGCCGATGCGCCGCGTGATAGGAATTTCACGAATGTACCGATCAGGTACCATGCGAAGAAAAGGCCGGCAACCAAGAAGACCGTCCCAGGCGTGGACACCCCGGGAATTGGCTTCGTGAGAGGCTCCCAAGACAGTTCTGACCCAAATATCGGGATCCCATGACCAACCACGAAAAGGTCACCGGCAGAGAAGATTCCGTTATCAGAGTAAGAGGGCTGAGTGCCACCTCATTGTCACATGTCGCTAAAAAGCGGTAGGATCGACCCAGGATTCGGCTTCACATGTTCTCTGATCGAATGGAACTCTACGTCGGGGGAGGTCTCGACAGGGAGGTGGGGTAAACGCGGACATCAGGATTCCGGACAAATTGAAAAGGCCCCAACTGCCCCACGGGGTCGCCAACTGCGGCAGCAGCAAAAGCCGAGCGTGCAGACGTGCTGTTT
>CAYXSE010000194.1:2265-7803 GCA_964466675.1 uncultured Rhodothermales bacterium
GTGGCGTTCGTCGAGGACGGTGGGGTGGCGTACCCAAGGTCATGGCCAGAGGATAGAGGCGGATTCCTGCTGAACGCGGCCACTGAATCCGGAAACATTGCGGCAACCCGATCCGGAATCAATGCGGCCACCCATTCCGGGTGACCGATGCCGCGTTGGAATCGCGACTGTACCCCCCGAGACGCCCGCCACCGGCCGGCCTCCGATTCCCGGCCGGACTGGTCTGAGGTCCGGAAGGAACTGACGAGCAAGCACCCAAGAGCTAGCGATTCTCTTCCATCCAGTTCGCGACCGCTATCGTCAGTCGCAGCAGGGCATCTACAAACAGACGCCCGGGGAATAGGGTGTGGTCAGGGATCTCGATCTCGTGATACTCGAATGCAGGCAGACAAGCGAGCACACCGTTTCTTCCGGCCGAAGCGGCAATGAACTCATTCATGTTTCCTGAGAGAACCCTACCGGAGAGGTAGTCCATGCGAACCAGGAACGCAAAGAACGCTGACCACATAGCCCAGGAAGAGCTAGCCCCTTGGTCCGAGCCCAGGTGCAAGAGCTGGTACCAGAGATCAGGATGAGTCGAGTATTCCGCTGGTCTATGGGATCTCTCCCTGACCAGGCCCGCCAACGCGACCTCCTTGGCAGATCGACGAATGGCCGCACTGGTGTAGCCAAGTGCCTGTTGGATTTCCGCCACCGACGCCCCCGTACCCCTGTGGAGACCGATCAGAAACGTCAGGAGGTCGGCCTTGACTCCCATTCCCATCGCTGCCCTCATCTTGAGCATTAGTGATGCGGGCCCAACCAGCGTAAGGCTTGCGGGTCCTTTAAGCCGGCCTGGCTCGCGAACCTCTGTCTGGGCGGCGGCATAACGCTTCCAGGTATGGTGTCCTGCGTCGGCGGCCCACCGCGAGAACAGCTTAACGTCGTTTTCGGAGTCGGGAAAAAGAGAGGCAAGAGTCCGGGTCCGTTGAACGCTGGTCAGTCCGGCGCCGGCGTTCGCCCACCACCGCACCTGCTCGGCGAGTCTTCTTTCGTGATGTCCGCAAGCCAAGGAAGCTAGTATCAAAGCCTCCGGGTCAATTGTCCGGGTTGCCGGTCGAGACTCGGTGGGTCGTGCCAATGAGCCCAGGGCGGCCCATTGTTCCCAAGCGGTAGCGACGGCCGCCTCCTTAGCTACTTCTCTAAGTTCTGTCCAGCTCATCTTTGAGTCGTTTGACTGCCTGGTCTACGAAACTTTGGAACGCCGTCCCTGCATCCTGGCCTTTCACCCAATCGGCGGCCATATCGATTTCCGTCAAAGTCGGTCTCAGGGCCAAAAGGTCCTGCCAATGAATTGAATCCGGACCTTGATCGACTGCAGCGAACAGTTTCAAGGGGATAAGGCCGCGTCTGCCAACGAAACCCACGGTAAGGGCTGAGTAGGTCCGCCAGTCGATGTCGCTTTCAAAATGCGGAGGGAAGCCCATTTCCCATTGCACGCCGATCACGGTGTTTAACCAGTCAGCCGGCAGGGCGAAATCGCGGGCAACTTGTGACACTGAATCTACCAGCGGCGATGGCCAGGGCTCGACGGGGACTAGTACGAGACCATCATCCTGAGGGAGAGCTCGAGCGATCACGTCGACATCCTGTGTCACACGGAGGACGATTCCGCGTGCAATCAAAGTGGTCCCGCCCACCACCACGATGGCCTCAGATTCTCCCTCATGTGCGAGGTAGGCACCGACCGCACCAAAGAGCTCGTCGAGGAATTCAATCGTGAGGACGCTGGTTCTATTCACTGGGATTCAGATATATGAGGTATCCTACTAGAGTACATCGTATATCGTTCCTGTTTGGCCGATGCGGCGCTAGGAACGTCCGTCAAACTCGCAGTGACCGTCAGCGATCAGGACGTCAGACACCTGAATTGGCTGAAGGCTCGGGTGGGGGATGACCTGACAGAATCCCCTCCGCCAGCGCGCGCTTCCGGTGATGCAACTCGATGATTCGCCCCTCCAGTGTGGCCTCCCGGCCGGGACCAGTTCATTCTTCAAGATGCGTGTAGGAGCGATAAGGAGGAGCTTCGCATCGTGCGTTTCGCATCGTGCGTTTGATGCTGAATCTTCAATAAAATAAAACCTCTTAGAACAGAGAATTGAATCCACCTCCAGGCCGAGTTAATCCTTTTCAGTACGGCAGTGTCGTATCCCACACTGCGTACGAGAGGATCCGTGTATCCCCGGACTCAAGTCCGGGGTTTTACAAGTCCTCTCGCGCTCTCCTCAAAAGATAATTCGTCGCTCGGCGGTCGTCAATCGGTACAGACGAGCTACGATCTCCTGAACGTCGATTCCATTCGGAGATGCCGAAGTATTCCTTTCAAGCCGACTCACTTCAGCGATGAGGGTGCGCCGGGAAGCTCCCGAAGTTGGAGGACCTGTTCACGATTCGCCTCGGGTTTATTTCTGGGGCCGATCAGGTCTTTATCGTCCAGACCTCGGAGGTATCCAGGGGTTGAGGGGGCTCCCGGGGGTTTTCAGATGGATGGCCAGATGCCTGAGAGTCCGAGTACTCAAACCTCCGTCTCTCGATGGCGAGAGACGGAGTGCCGCGGGAACGTCGCGGTGGATCACGTTGTGGCCTGCCGACCTTCAGCCCGGCCGCAGGACCGGTGCCTTGGGTGTCGGCGCGTCCGGATCCGGAGGGTTGCGGGCCCGCTCCTCGTGGATTTTTTTCATGACCTTCCGGACCTTGGCCCTGTTTAGCCTACTTGGTTTTGGATGATGCAGGATTTTCGGCTCGTCGGGAGATCGCATCGCTTCAATCGGAATAGACCGATGTCAAATGAACGTGGGTTACGGAGGGCACCGAGGTTCGGTTTCTTTTCGTGCCTGAGGTCTGGCTGGTTCGGGGGCAAAAAGCGCGAGTTTCAAGGGCGGGTGTCCGCGGATGGAAATGACTTTTTGATTTCCACAGCCAACCATTCCCCAATCATAGTCGTATAGTCGTTAAAGGTCAGTTCAGCTGGGTTCAGGTCCAAGCCACGACACGCTGTAGGCAGGTCGTCTACAAATCGCTCATAGCGTTCGAAAATAGCCATTCCGCTGGGAAGTTCTGGCTTGCCGGCGGCGGCTGAACTCCGCAGCCAGTCTCGGACCACGCGAATGGCTTTTCGTATTTCGCCGCCATGCGATTTTATGTCCTGCCCCGAAATGTCCGAGCAATACTTCTGATACCGATAACGCTCTCGGTCAAGGACAAGGAATGCCTTCATCTGCTGTTCTCGATCGCCGAAATGGCGTGCTCCCAGGAAAATCCCCAGCTCCAGCGGCATATTGAAGATGTTTCGATGGTATCGGGGAGTGGGCATGTGTAGGGCTGCATGATCCATGGGCGCGGCCCGAGTAGTCCGAGTCCCTGCACCACAGTCACTAGAGCCCCGAGGCCGCTACCCGCAACTCCGTGTGAGGGTGAGGACACGAGCATTGCTCATTCCGGACCGTGGACGTGAGCGCTTATCGCGCCCCGGGATCCCACTGCACACTGCACAATCATAATCGTCCTCAAATCGTTTCGGCTGGTGCACTCGGCGCGGATCAGGTAGACGCCTAGTCTACCCGTTCCTGACCAAGGTGACCATGGTGGGCGCGGAAGTCAGAGTGTCCCAGTCGCAGGTGGATCGGGCGCGCGAGACCATAGACCGGATGCAGGCGATGGTGGACAGCGGCACGCTGGAGACCCTATTTCGAGTTACTGAGGTGCGTCTGAACACCGGGCTTGAGGACGCGATGTTCCAGGATTGAGGGGGCTCCCGACTCTATCGCAAGGTGCCTATTGAGACGTGTTCGCGTATCCAGTCGGCAAGCCCGGCCTGAGGCAGCTTACCCGCGGCCAGATCAGTCATGATTCGGACCACTTCCACTTCTGGAGCATTCAAACGAAGCCCATTGAGTCCCAAAAAGACAAACATGACTTGGAAAGCGCCGGTAACCAGCCGGCTCTCTCTGCGTATCGCGGTCATGCTCATGGCGCTTGATTGGACTCCGAGAGGGGTCGGCTGACTCGTGCGAGTTCTTACCGGGCCGCTCACACCCAATTGATCGATGAGGACATCAGCCCGGCCGCAGCACCGGGGCCTTCGGAAGCGGTGCATCTGGGTCGAGTGGGTTCTTCTTTCGCCAGGCCATCACCTTTCGGATCGCCCTATCTACCGCTTCGTCGTCCAATCTGCTCGGTTTGGGGTGGGTTCGGATTTGGGGTTCGTTCGGAGAACGCATTGGTCTGATCGACTGGTGGAACGTAAGTAGGTACACAACCGAAGCGTCGAGAGTTTCATTTTCGGACTCGAGTTGTAGTGCAAGGAAGGGAATGGACGTTTAGGTCGGTCTTGATTGGAACGTCCGAGAACCTTCCCGTATCAACCAACTCGTGATCAATTTGGTATAGTCGGAGAAGGTGAGCTCGTGTTCATACAGGTCAAGGGCCAGGCATAGCACAGGGAGGTCATGCATGAATTCTATATACCGCTCGAATATCAGCTTTCCACTCGGAAGGCTGGGCTTTCCAGCTGATGCCGAACCACGGAGCCAGTCACGAACTATTCGGATTGCCAGCTGGATTTTGCCCCCGTGCGATTTGATATCCTGCCCGGCGATGCCTGAACAGAATATCTGATATCGATATGGTTCCCGATCCATAATGAGAGACCCTTTGTTCCGCTGGCTCCTGTCGCCAAACCGGCGTGCCCCAAGAAAAATTCCAAGTTCGAGGGGCATGTTGAATCTCGGGAGGCCGTTGGTCGAATCGAGCTCAGTTCTGGAAATATCGTGAATGCCGTGCCGACACGCGCCAATAACGTCAAAGAGCTTGTCCATCCGGATCTGGGAACTATCCACATCCTCCAATGCAGACCGTGCTACAAACCCGCAATCGTGCACAGCAAAAGTGATGGCATCAAACAGGGCTGCATACTCATCGTCAAAGGGACAATTGACGAAGATGCTGAGATCGTAGTCGTGGTCCATCGAGAATGTCGGGGGCTGGCGGTGTTGCTTGGAGAGAGTGAGCGTCTACGAACTGGCTTCACCCACACCCATAGAGCCCCCATTCTCAGGACTGCAACAAGAGCCATCATATGGCCAACCGGTGCCGCTTCGATATCTCCTGCATTCGCGATTCCGGGATCCCAGCGAGTTCCGCGAAGTCCGGCCATCGCTGTCCAGCGGCTTTGACCTGCTGGATCATATCGGCTGCGCGACCCTTCTTGATGCCTGCCGTCTGGGCAAGCGCGAGCAGGTCCTCTCGCTGAAAGCCCTCGCGCTTTCCGTTCAGGCTCATTTGGTGGCGACTCGTCCATGCGCCGGTGAGATTCCATGCGAATGAGATATCGAAGGCTGGGGAGAGGCTCCATCCCGGCCGGGGTCCAGTCAGATTCTGGCAGGCTACCATCGGAGGGTGCTTCGTCAGGATGGCAACAGGCTCCCTCGGACCCTCGCATAGCCCCCCTCCCGCCCTACCGAACCATGGCACCCCGAAACAGTTGTGTGTGCCACGCCC
>CAYXSE010000195.1:0-7646 GCA_964466675.1 uncultured Rhodothermales bacterium
ATTCCACGGAGAGGCTTCGCGAAACTCGAGGATGGCGTGTACAATTGGCTGGACGCCGTGGGCGTGGTGGGTGTTCGGAGCCGATTCCTGGAGGCTCGATTCGGACGCGATCGGTATCGATGGGGATACGGACTCAGCAGCCCCTTCCTATCCAATTTTGCCCCTCCGTTCGACCACGTGTTGCTCAAGGCCAGGTTTTGGAGGGTGGAATATGTGACCCTGTTTTCGGGCTACACCTCGTCACGTGCCCCGGGCGCCGTTCGGGGAGATCAGATTCGTCGGCGCAAATACGGTTCATCGCACCGACTGGCGGTGCACCTCCCCGGGCGACTCGAGGTGAGCATCTTCGAAACAGTGGTCTTCGCCACAGACTCCTTGGAAGTGCGCGAGCGATTCGACCTCTCTTACGCCAATCCCTTCATCTTCCTGAGGGCGGTGGAGCGGGACCGGGGGAGTCCGGACAACGTGCTCCTTGGCGGTGGAGCGGCCTGGCGCCCGGTGGATGGCGTGAGAGTGTTCGTAGAACTGCTGCTGGACGAATTCAAGGCCGAGTTCGTCGGCAAACAATGGTGGGCAAACAAATGGGCCTGGAATTGGGGACTCCAGTTGGCCGACTGGCCGGTGTCGGGCCTGACGGCAAGGATGGAGGTGGCCCGTCTGAGGCCGTTCCTGTACAGTCACGATGATGAAATAGACGCTTATGTTCACTTCGGTGACCTGTTGGGACACCCAGCCGGGCCAAACGCGTGGGACTACACGCTGGCTTTGGACTTTCAGGCCTCGGATCGGATTCGCCTGTCCTCTATCACCGCGGTTACCCGGAGGGGGCGGAATGCCGGCGGCGTGAACTATGGGAGTGATCCCCTCCTTGACTATGCGGCGGGACGCGAGAACGAGTTTGGCCACGCCATCCTTCAGGGTGTCAGGCAGACCCGCATTCTCTCCGAGACATTCGCAGCCTTCGAGGTGCTTCCCTCCCTTAATCTGGACGTCGCGCTCCGGTTCGAATCCGTCGACGACGCCGAACAGGGACTGGACCGGTGGGTCACGCCCTTCGTTCAGCTACGTTGGGGGATGCCGTTTCCATCCAAGCGCTGGTAGAAACGGCCACACCAGGGGCGCACCAGCCCAACTGAGCGAACGGACCTCAGTCGGAAACTCACTCAAACTGACTCGCCCTTTCGGGACTATTTCAGTCTGAACGTCACCGGCAGGGACATTTTCACCTTCACCGCCTTGCCGCGCTGCTTGCCAGGTGTGAAGCGCGCCTGCCTGACCGCCTTGATCGCTTCCTCGTCGCATCCAGCACCGATTCCGCGAACCACTACCGGGTTCTCGACGATTCCTTGTTCGTTGACAACGAACTGGACGATGACGCGACCTTCTACACCGGCCTTCTTGGCGATTTCTGGATAGCGAATCTGGCTCTGCAAAGCTCCAAGTCCCCCAATCAGCTCGGGCATCTGCTCCACGATCACAAAGATCTCGGGCTCTGGTTCTGGCTCGTCAGCGGGAGGAGGGGGGGGAGGAGGCAGCGCTGAAATGGGTGCGTCCAGGTCCAGGGACATGTCCAACTCCAGATCGTCGTCCTCGAGGATTTCGTCATTGGGTACTTCCACAGGCACCGGAGGACGCGGCGGTGGTGGTGGCTTTTCGATCTGGGTAGTCTGGATGATATCTTCCATCTGGACCACTTCCTGCTCGGCTAGCGCGTTGTTGAACGAATCGTCTACCCGCATATCCATGCGGAACGCCCCGATCAGGATCGCCAGGGTGAGGATCATCCCGACCTCAATAAACAGCGAATACTTCGCCTTGATATCGGCTTTTTGGGTCTTTCGAAGAGCCATAACGGTCAGGGTCTAGGTGTTGCGGGAGCGCAAGCCAGCAGAAATCCGGAAGCACCAAATATATCAGCCTGCACACATAAAACGGAAGGGTTTGTCGAATTGTTGTCCCATTTTTGTGAAATAGGCCAACCGGAGGGTCCCCAGCTTGGTCAGCTTCCGACGAAATGAAGACACCGTGGAGCGCTCACAGTTGCTAGAGACGACGCTTTTCCCGCAGATATCGCTGCTTCCAGATTTTCCAAACGCGGTAAGACAGGACACCAATAATTACCCCGACGCCGTCGGCCGTGGCATCCAGAAGATCCCCATGTCGCCCGCCGGGGGTCAACTCCTGCCCCAGTTCTGTCAACATACCGAAGGCGATGCCCAAGACGATGACATACACGTAGGCCCTCGAAATGCGGTCGCCAAGCGCCACCATCCATAATCCCGAGAAGCCCGCGAACAGCAGGAAGTGGGCTAGCTTGTCGTAGCTCCAACCGCTGCCAGGGAGGTAGCTTCCCGGAAGGAGGAGGGAGACCAATATGGCCAGCGACCAAGCCGGCGCGAGAACCATAGCCCAACGTTTGACAAATCCTCTCAATCGACCGGTTCGGTCCGTCGGCGAGTCGGGGGGAAGACTGGTGCTAATGTTCGAACCTCTCGGATAGGAGGAGTGGGATTTGTCTGATGAGGTCTGAGGCCATCATGGATGCGCGACCTCGATGCTCGACATAGCGATCGGACGCGGCACCACCCAGATGAGTTGCACAGACCGCTGCCGTGTAACAATCCAGCCCCATGGCCAGGAGGCCCACGCACAACCCGGCCAGCACGTCCCCCGTCCCGGCTGTGCCGAGGGCCGGGTTTCCGGTGGAGACAATTACAGGAGACTCGGACGGCGAGGCGACGATCGAGGGCATACCCTTGAGGACCAGTGTGACATTCCACCGGTCCGCCCATTCCTGCGCCATTCTGACCGGCTCGATCGGACCGGCCTGTTTTCCGGTCAAACCGATGAACTCGGCCGCGTGTGGAGTCAGAGTCCAGTTACCCTTCGTCGGCAGCCGGTTCAACTCAACGAGCGCCCTCAGACCATCCGCATCGATAACGACGGGGCATCGAGCGCGGTCCAGAACTTCGTCCACGAGACGAACCTGCTCGCTCTCATGCCCGAGTCCGGGTCCGATGAGGATCGCCTTGGCCCGATCTATGGCAGGTCCGAGGTCGGCTTCCAAGGACTGACTGATGACGGGGATCTCGGAGTCCCCCATGAGTGGTGCACCTGCTCTCAGGGATTTCACCACGTACCCTGAGCCGACCCTCGCCGCCGCTCGCGCCGCGAGGGAAGGTGCTCCCGGATATTTCGGTGAGCCTCCAATCACGATGGCGGGCCCGGTGGTGAATTTGGTATCCGCTCTGTGAACCGTAGGCAGATGGCGCCTGAGGAATTCATCGCTGGATACGAGGGCACACCCGGGCGCCTCGGCCTCGGACCGGATCAAAAATTCTGGTATTCCGATGGAAACAGAAACGACTTTTCCGGAAGTACCGGGTCCATCCTGAAGAAAAAGCCCGGTCTTGAGTGCGCCAAGCGCCACGGTCAAGTCTGCCCGTACCGCCTTTCCGAGGGTCTGGCCCGTCCCTCCATGGAGCCCCGAGGGGAGATCGACGGCCACCTTGAAGGCGGTCTGCCCATTTATCCACTCGATGAGACCCTCGTAGGGCGCTCGGGGTGCCGACTCGATGCCGGTGCCTAGCATGGCGTCAACAAGAACCGTGCAGGCTCCGAGCTCCGAGGCGGTCTCGACCCGCTCAATCTGGAGTTTGTCCAGCAGAGCCAAGTTCAGGGCGGCGTTCTCGGACAGCCGGTCGGGACCTTCAGCCAGAAGTACCAGGGATCGACAGCCTTGTTCGTGCAGGACTCTGGCCATCACCAGTCCATCTCCGCCGTTGTTGCCTCGACCGCAAAGGATTCCGAAGATCTGATGCTCGGGGTCCGGAAGGGCCGCCCGCATCGCGGCAACGGCTGCCCGCCCGGCCGTTTCCATGAGGGTGAACTCGGGGATACCGAATTCCTGGATGGTGCGACGGTCGGCCTGACGCATCGCCTCGGGTGTGAGTGCCGGGGTCATGGTCAGCTCCCTGTCGTGTCCGCCGCTGGCGACGGGACCCAAGACCGAAGCGATAGCGTGTCCGGAACCGAGACTTCCCAACGAGCTCGAATCGTGGTCGGGTTCAGGTACCACCCAAGGCGCTCGGCAGGGGAAAATGGCTGGAGCCTCCCAAAGTCCCACCGGCCGTTCGAGTTGGCATCCTCGAAAAAAGACAACAAATATGAATCCCGCCCCGGGAGCCCGCCGAAGAGGAATGCGCCGCTCGAATCGGCAGGCACCGAATGCACGGTGTCGTCTCCAGCACGGTGCGCCCTGACGTAGATCGGGTGAGGACCTGGCTCGACCACGCCGATCAACTCTCCGAGGTAAGAGGGGGGCGTGGCCATGGCGACGACTGAAGCGATGGAGTCGGCTCCCCCAAAGGCCGCGAGATCGACAGACACGGTATACCAGGATCGGCTCGCCACGTCCACCTGAAGAAGAGTCCCGGTGGCCGAGCGGGTGACCCAGTCGAGCAGAACGCCGGCACTATCCGCAACGGCTACTCCGCTCCGCAGAAGGGCACCGTCTGGCGGTGCGGAAAATTGAAGCCCGACACTTTGGTCTGGTCGGAGAATTCTGACCGCCTCGTCGGTGGCGAGCGTGTCGACCACGAACCCCCGGAAGAGAGGCCGGGTGGTATCGGGACGGATGGAGCTTCGAAAACTCACAGGCCCAACCGGGCCCCTGTTTCCCACCGAGTCCGACACGGTCCCACGCACCCAATACGTGTTCGCGGTGAGAAGGTCTGTGGTGAGCATGACTACCCGGCGGTCGCGGAGCGGCTGATAGGCCGAGCGGACAACCACCGTGTCCGAGAACGTAGAGTCGCCGACAAGCCACAAGTCGGCACCGCGATCCGGGATGCGGACCGGATCGACAAAGCGAAGTGTCAATCGGCTGCTGGATATGGCCGACGCTCGGCGAAGGACGGCGTCCGTTGTGTCGATGTTGGTCGAGAGCCAGGTCCCCGCGGCGGTCGAATTCGAATCGGCGAAGACCACGGAAACCGGAGGCCAAGCAATCGCTTCTCCCGCATCTGGAGTCCTGTTCCGGTTGGCATCCCTCACCCCGAGCACGAAGTACGATGACTCCCGCAGGTACTCGAAAGAAAATCGGCCCTCGGCGTCGGTCTGCGTCCGGTAGTCGGGCAGTTGGCCCTCTCCCGGAAGCGTTGCTGGGGCCTTTCCGGCTTCGGTCGGGTATGCGTAGACATCCATCGCGGCGTCGGGCTGACCATCGGAGGCCCGGATCACAAAGCCGCTCATCCGTCCGCGGTTAATCCTGTCGCCTGTGGAGAAGGCGACCCGCACCGGAGCAGCCAAAGACACTCCGTGCGCATCCGTCAGGCCAGCATCGATCGTGATGATGTATGTGGTGCTGTCCCGCAACGGCTCGCGAAAGAGAATATCTACGGAGCGCGCTCCCGGCCGGATTTCGGGCGGTCGACTTGGGGTCGGCGTAATGGAAATGGCGCGCTGAGCCGTTCGGGCTTCGATAAACTCGTCGAAAATGATCCGTACACGATCGGGTCGGACTCCGACGGCTCCGTCTGGAGGGTGAGTCTCGGCCACCTGTGGCGGACGATCATCCGGAGGTCCCCCGGACGGCGGAACCGGGACCGCGCACCCCGCCAGAACCAACCCGAGGATGGCGGCCCGCGCGCCGGATACGAGGGCCGACTCTGGCCGAGGAAGCATGACCGCGAACGCAGGGCCCCGCCTAACCACCGCCAGACCTCTTGCTCCGGAGCGAGAAAAAAAGCAGTGTTCCGGCCGCCGACGCTGCCGCGATCACAACGGGTTGGACGAGCCGTTTCCATCTGGAAAGCGGTACGGTTCCGCGGGTCTCCGGGTAGGTTTGATTCTCGACGGCCGGCAGCGCGTCTGTAGAAATGACATCCTCGAAGCTGCTGGAGCAGAGCGCATCGTGCCTTACCTGGCCCGAGCCATCTACCAGCCGGACACTCAACACAAGGCGAAGGGTACGCCGGAGGAAGCCCCGGCCCCGTCGATCATAGGACACCCCCGCGTTTTCCAGAGATAACGTCAACGCCGGGTGAGACGGCGTGCCTGATTCAAACACGCTCATTCCGGACATTTCCAGGGCGCTCACCAACCCGCTTCGCAAGAAGGGGAGCCTGGACGGCGCCTGGAGGGCTACGCTTTCGAGCCCTTCTGTGGCCGGCGACGTGCATTCCACAGCCAAGCGAGCCAGCACGTCGGAGTTGGTCTCGAGCGCTGTCTGGCCGGAGGTACCAGTCGTTCCGGCCAGTACGAAAATAATGATGAGAGCCCGCATCCTCATGCCAGCAAGATAACCCCGGGATCGTCGGCACGACCGCCTGTCACTAGGCGTAAATGCCCCGGAGTCTCAGCGCGTCGGACACCTTTTTGATGGCATCCACATAGGCGCCAATTCTCAGGGTCACGTCGTGCTTCTTGGCCACGTCGAAGACCTGATCGAAGGCAACCCGCATCATGCGATCTAGGCGGCGATTGACGCGATCCAGCGACCAGAAGTATCCCTGGCGGTCTTGCACCCACTCAAAGTACGAGACGGTCACACCGCCGGCATTGGCCAGGATGTCAGGCACCACGAGGACGCCATTCTCCCTCAGAATTGCGTCCGCCTTTGGAGTGGTCGGACCGTTCGCGCCTTCGGCAATAATCGTGGCCTTCACATCGCCGGCATTCCGCCCGTTGATCTGATCCTCCTTGGCGCAAGGGGCCAAAACGTCCACGTCCAGCGCTAGGAGCTCTTCGTTGCTGATGGTTTCCGCGCCGTCGAATCCCTCCAACGACCAGCCATTGGCCTCCGAAAAGGCCAGCGCCTTCCGGATGTCGATGCCTTTGGCGTTGTAATAACCACCTGAAACATCACTTATCGCGACGACTTTGCAACCTTGTTCACTCATGAGCTGTGCCGCGACCGAGCCTACATTGCCAAAGCCCTGGACGGCCACGGTGCTGTTGCCAGGACGCATGCCCAACCGCTCCATGGCGGCCAGGGTCACGGTCATGACACCGCGTCCGGTAGCCTCACGGCGTCCCAGAGAGCCACCGAGTTGAATCGGCTTTCCGGTCACGACGGCATTTTCGGTCCGCTTGGCGTGCATGGAATAAGTATCCAGAATCCAAGCCATCACCTGAGCATTGGTGTTCATGTCCGGAGCCGGGATGTCTTTGTCCGGTCCGAAGACGTCGATCAGGTTCGAGGTGTATCGCCTTGTCAGGCGCTCGAGTTCGCCACTACTCATCTCGCGGGGATTGCACGTGATGCCTCCCTTGGCGCCGCCGAATGGCACGTTTACCACGGCACATTTCCAGGTCATCCAGGCGGCCAATGCTTTGATCTCTTCCATATTCACGTCCGGGGCGTACCGTAGCCCGCCCTTGGATGGGCCGAGGATCTCGCTGTGGATCACCCGGTAGCCCTGGAACAGCTTAATCTGGCCCGTGTCCATCACAACCGGGATGGCCGTGATATGCACCCGGGTCGGCGTAATCAGGTATTCATAGAATCCAGGGTTCAGTTCCAGGATTTGGGCGGCGACGTCAAACCGCTCTACCATTGCAGCGAACGGGTTCTCGTGATCCCGAATCGGAGCTGGTTCCTTGTAGAGGGCCTTCTCGTGCACGTTGCGTTTGAATGGCATCGA
>CAYXSE010000196.1:0-7644 GCA_964466675.1 uncultured Rhodothermales bacterium
GCCGTCCCGACTCCTCTGACCCAAAGTAGATGGTCGCGCCAACAGCCACGGCGCCCATGTTCCAGGCGTCCTCGATGCGCGCGAACATGATTTGATCGAACGTATTCGGATGGGTCAGCAGCTCGTTGTGATTGAGCTTCAGGATGAACGGAATCTTGTGCGCGTACTTGCGGGAGACCGCTCCGAGGACCCCGAAGGTAGACGCCACAGCGTTACACCCCCCTTCGATAGCGAGCTCGACGATGTTTGCTGGGTCGAAATAGATCGGATTCTTGGCGAACGAAGCGCCCGCCGCGTGTTCGATGCCCTGATCTACCGGAAGAATAGAGACATACCCGGTGCCTCCCAGACGGCCGTGGTCAAAAAGAGTCTGAATCGAGCGAAGTGTTGGGACATTCCGGTCCGTGGCCGTCCAGATTCTGTCGATGACGTCAGGACCCGGCAGATGGAGAGACTCCTTTGGGATGGCCGTGCTCTTGTGGTCGAGCAAGTAAGCGGCGTCAGCGCCCAGAATGTCGGCAATTTTGGTAACAGGTACGTCGGCCATAGAGCGCCTCGGAGTCGATAATTCGTGATCGGAGTGGGCCGAAAAATACGAGGCCAAGGGTAAACATCTCCTCGCAATTCGCGTGGAGCCAGAGAATTCTTATCCCGCCGTGTGCTTCCAGGTCCGGATCTTGAGTTCTGACGGGACGGAATCGGGTTGGTTCAGCCATTCCGCCAAGTCTCGGCCGATCATGGGGGCGCTGAGCAGTCCCTTGGAACCGAGCCCGCTGATCACCCAAACCAAGCGGCTGCCTGGGACTGGTCCGACCATCGGAAGGCGTGTGTCTGGGACTGTAACCCGAATCCCGGCATGTTCGGAATGGATGGTCGCATCACCCAGCCACGGTAGGCTGGCCGTCGCCTTTTCCAGGAGTTCTCGACTCAGATGGGGCCTGGGCGGGGTAGCGTCAAACTCGTGCTCGTAGGAGCTCCCCACGATCAGGTCGCGTCCCTCGGGGATCATATAGGGCCCGCCGGTGATGACTCGAACGTCCTCGGGCATTGAGGGTGAGGTGACACGTATGAGTTGCCCTTTGACCGGATGGAGCTTTAGCCGGTCCATGTCCGGGAGGTCGAGGATCCCAGCGCCCACACAAAGGAGCAATCTCCCGCAGGACATGGTTCGTGTGCCTTCTGGAGAGTCGAAACGGGCGACAACGGAATCGTTGTCCTCAGACCAGCCACTCAACTTCCAACCGTGGCGTACAGAGGCTCCTCGAGCACCGATCCTCTTGATCGACTCCCGGAGGATTTCCGGGATGTTGAAGGCCACTCCTTCAAGAATCTCGAGCGCGCCCATCGGAGCATGAAACCAGGGCCACCGCTCGGCGGCCAGCCCTGCTTCAGACCACCGTACCTTCTCCGGATGGGTACGTGCCCTAGCCCGGAATGCCTCGATCTGGTGCCAGTCCCTGGCGGCGCGGAGCAACCCTCGGTGTAGCGGGGAGACGCCGATGTCCCGGGCGAGGGCGTGGAGTGCCGCGAGCGATGAGTCCGCCCGCCACGCCAAGTTCGCCCGTCGCGACATGACGGGGTTGGCCAGTCCGGTCATCGCGGCTTGCGAGGCGGACTCGGCGGTTTCATGATCTGCCAGCAGCACCGGCGCATGGTCCAGAAGTCCGAGGGCCGCGCATACCCCGGCGAGACCCGCCCCCGCAATAACGATGGGTTCCTGCATTTAGAAAGATACCGTCAACCTGTGGATCCAGCCTTCGGGTAATTCTGACGGCCGTGCGGGAACGAGCCGCCGCCGGGCCGATTCACCCAGTCGTCTCGATGTCGGTGGTCCATGAGCATGCGGTTCCTGATTCTAGTAACGTTGGGTCTGGCGTCTCTCGGGGCGGCAGCTGATTCTGTTGTGGCCCAGGCGCCGGTAGCCAGAGCCGATACCTTTCGGGTTGCGACCGGGACCCTGCTGGAGCGAGGGGGTGGCACGTTGCTACTGAATGACGACCGTGGCCTTGCCGACTCTCTGCGCGTTGAATTGGTGACCGAGCCCGCGAACGGTGCGACCTCGGTTGCGGCCGATGGCTCCTTCTGGTACACGCCTTCCGACGGCTTCAGCGGGCTGGACTCCCTCACCTACCGGCTGCGAAGTGTGCCTACCGTTCGGATGACGATCGATTCCCTTCGGTCGCAAATGTCCCTTTCCGCCACACTCACCATTCCGAATGCCGGAACGGATGAAGACGCCGTCACCACCGGCTTGGCAGGAGAATTGCGACTCCTGACCGTGCCAGGGGCTATGGGTGTCGACTCGGTGAGGGTTCTGGAGATGGACGTTGTGAACACGGACTCCTTGCGCATGAGATTCGATTATGGTGACTTCGGCGTCCCGGTTCTAACTGTGAACCTGAGCGCGGGACCACGGGCGATCAGTCTCGGGATGGGCACGCCGGGCCCTACCGCGCCAGTCGGCTTCGCCAATTTTTTCTCTCAGGTCTTCAACGAACTCCTCGTGGCCGGGGATGTGGCTATCTCAGGATCCGGAATTCTTGGAGGGCTGGTGCCGTCGGGCGACGAGCAGTTCGATACCTCGACGACCTCTGACTTGTCCGGGATAGCCACACTCGCTGGACGGTCCTCGGAATTGAGCCTCACAATTTCGCTGGAGCAGGAGGTGGACCTGAGTGGGAATGCCGTGCTGCTACGTATCAGCGGTGAGGTTCTCGCGTCGGGCGGGGAGCCTCTGTCGGCCGTTTCGAACGAGGCCACCGTTTATTTCCAGGTTGTTTCGGGCGTCGGGACCGAGACCGTGAGTCCTGATGCTCCTTTGGTGGATGTGTACCCGAATCCGGCGGTTGGAATCGTTTATGTCTCGACTTCGACACGAGGCGGCTGGCACGTCGAGATTGTCGATGTGCTGGGGCGGACTCTCATAACGGGCGATCAGAGGCGGGGACCGGGCAGGGCGACCGTCGACGTAGCATCCCTCGCGCCCGGCGCGTACCTGGTGCTTGTTCGGGGAGACACCGGGGGGCTGGATGTCAGTCCGCTGGTCGTGTTCCGTTAGGCTCGCGGATCGTTCGCCTTCTCGTCTTCTGTGCGGGGGTCAAAAAGTCGCCCGTAGAAGATGTGGTCGTGCACGATTCCGTAGACGGCCCAGGCGACAGGAGTCCACCAGTAGGAGAGGCCGGCCCAGGCGACAATCAATGCGCACACCAGCCAGAGACGGATCGTCTTGGCCAGGTGCCATAGGTCCACGAAGGCGCCCAGGCCCACCAGAGCCCACCACTTTCGGCGCTTGTCGGTCGGCCAATCGCGGTACTTGTGCCTCCACCGATTTTCGGCATACCACCATCCCGCCAGGAAGCCTCGATCCGCGTTGGCTTCCTGCAGGTCTTCAAGGGCCGCGGTCAGGACGAGGATCCCGAGAGCTGCAATCCACATGATTGTTTGACTGCCTTAGTGCGCCACACGCGCTTTTGAGTTCGGCCGTCAATGTACAGCTACGGCCGCAGCGAGACATGAAGATGATCGGCCGTTCCCACATGTCTGAGTACCGAAAGGCCCAAAGAGCGGAAGTACAGCTTGGCGAGAACGTTCTGCCACTCAGGTCGACCGATTGTTCTCAGGTCGACGGCATGAACGAAGCCGTCGGGCTGGCTGAAGTGAAGCGAGCGGTCATACACAGGAAGCCCCATCGTCGCGTAATCCTCGGGCACTCGACCGGAAGCCGTCACCACCATCTCGTCATCCACGAGGACGACGGTTGCCAGCGCCAGCCGAATTACCGGGTGCAGCGCCCCGTATGTGTCCCGGATCTCGGGGTTCTTCACGTGCGCCGGCGAGAGAGCGATCAGTCCGTAGACGCAATACAAACCCACCAGCAACAGACTGAATCGCGGGATCCACCGGCCGGGCTTGATCTTCAGCCGGCGTGAGAGGAAGAAAAAATAAATGCCCAGCAGCAAAGACGTGCCCAGCGCCGAAGTGCCAATCGCCAGCCACGCGTTGACTTCTGCAAGCCTGATCAACAGTGTTGAGCCAAGGAGGAGCACCCAGAAAGGGAGGAGGACCGCTACCAGCACAAATGTCAGCCATCGGATGGGATGAAACGTTGGGCGGGACTTCATGCGGTGGGTTGCGGATCTGGTGGGCTCTTGGTATTCGGCGGTCTTGTCCCCGAGTTTCGTCCCGGGGCACCAGAATCGGGGCGGCTGTCCACTGGTTGGCCGGTCTGTCTTGAAGGCGATACGCCGGCCGGGAGAACCCCCTCTATATTCAGGACATGGACCTCAAGGAAGCATATCGCCGTAGCCAGTACGGCTACAAAGTCGCCGAGGAAGACCGTGTGCGCCGCCTGCGGGCGCTCTCGCACGATGACTGGCTGATTACTCTCAGAAACGTCCATGCGGTTGGAGAGCCGGACCGATTCCTTTTCCGGGCGGCGCTTGAGGTTCAGCGGGGACTTCGAGAGCGGGGCTTGACATTTTGTTTCATCGGGGGCGTGGCCCTCCAGCGATGGGGGGAGGTGCGTCAAACCAGTGATATTGATCTGACAGTGATTTGCCGGTTAGGCGAGGAACGAAGGACGATCGAGAAACTCCAGGAGGTCATCCCGTCCAGGGTGGAAGGCGCCGAGCAATTGGCTCTGGAGGGACGCATGTATCTGGGGAGGTCATCGGCCAGGATCGAAGTGGATGTGTCGATGGGGTTCACGCCCTACGAGCACCGCTTGATGGAACGGGCGGTAGACGTCGAGTTTGGTGTCGAGGAGGCCCTGCACTGCTGTTCGGGCGAAGACCTTGTGATTCTGAAGACCGTCGCAAATCGAGGTCAGGATTGGGTGGATATAGGCCGGATCATTCAGCGGAGTGGAAGCCACTTGCGGTGGGACCTGGTGTTCGAAGAGATCGGCCCGTTGCTTGAACTGACAGATACTCCCGAGTCAGAAGGTCGCCTGCGGAATCTGGTGGACAGCGATACTTGAAGTGGACCGTCCGAGTCTGTCGGCGCAGCCCTATGTTCTGCAGAGAACCGCAGTAGTTATCCCCGTCACGCTCTGTAGGCCGAATGCGCTCGAAACTCCCTTTCTCGATCCTCAGCCTGAGCCTCCTCCTCGGAGGCTGTGGCCCAGCGACTGATGACGCCGCCACCACCGATGCTCAACCAATGGCCGAGACGCACCAGGATCTCAACCCACAGCAGAATCCACCGATGGCCAGGGTCGAAGCCGTCGAACTCGAGGAACACGGGGACGTCCGCACTGACCCCTATTACTGGCTTCGAGATCGCGAAAACCAGGAAGTCATCGACTATCTGGAGGCCGAGAACGCGTATACCGAATCCACAATGGCTCACACCAAGGGGCTGCAGGATGCACTCTTCGACGAGATCGTCGGGCGAATCGCGGAAGATGACACCACGGTCCCCGTCAAGCAGGACGACTTCTGGTACTATCGGCGTTTCGAGGCTGGGAAAGAGTACCCGATCTTTTGCCGGAAACGAGCCTCTCTCGAGGCGGACGAAGAGATCATTCTCGACGTGAATGAGCTGGCGGCCGGTCACACGTTTTTCTCCGTCCGGTCCACAACAATCAGTTCGGGCCAGGACATTCTTGCGTACGCCGAGGACAGCGTTGGAAGGCGCTTCTACACCATAAAGTTCAAGAATCTGACGACCGGCCAGACCTATGCAGATGCCATCCCCGACGTGACGGGGAACGTGGCCTGGGCGAACGACAACAAGACCCTCTATTATTCGAAACAGGATCCCAACACGCTCCGGTGGGACCGGATATATCGCCATGCGCTAGGCACTGATCCCGCCTCGGATGAACTGGTCTATGAGGAACCGGACGACACCTTCGGTGCCTTCGTTTTCAAGACGAAATCCAAGGCGTTCGTCATGATCGGCGCCACCCACACACTTTCGTCCGAGTATCGGTATCTCGATGCCAATGACCCCTCAGGCACATTCAGCGTCATCCAGCCGCGTGAAGACGATCTTGAGTACTCGGTGGATCATTTCGGCAACCATTTCTATATCCGGACAAACTGGGGGGCGAAGAACTTTCGCCTGATGCGGACGCCACTGATTTCGACCGCCAAGACCCACTGGGAGGAGGTGATCGGGAACCGGGACGATGTCTTCCTGCAGAGTTTCGAGATGTTCAAAAACCACTTGGTTGTGGTCGAGCGGAAGGACGGCCTCATCCAGATACAGGTCCGCCCGTGGCAGGGTACCGGGGAGCACTATCTGAACTTCGGCGAGCCCACCTACCTCGCCTACGTCGGCGCCAATCCAGAATTTGATACGAACATCTTACGGTTTGGCTATACGTCGATGACGACGCCTACCTCCACGTTCGACTACGATATGGAGAGCCGAGACAAGACGCTGCTGAAACAGCAAGTGGTTTTGGGCGACTTCGACAAAGCCAATTACACCACCGAGCGCATTTTCGCGACCGCGAGAGATGGGGCGGCCGTTCCAGTTTCACTCGTCTACCGGAACGGAACACCACTCGATGGCACCTCGCCATTGCTGTTGTATGCGTACGGCTCTTACGGTGCCAGCATGAGTGCCACGTTCAGTTCCGCGCGACTGAGCCTTCTCGACCGGGGTTTCATCTACGCAGTGGCTCATATTCGAGGGGGGCAAGAGATGGGCCGCCACTGGTATGAAGACGGCAAACTCCTGAAGAAGAAGAACACGTTTACCGATTTCATCGACTCGGCCGAGCACCTGATTGAGGTCAATTACGCGGATCCCGACCGGATCTTCGCCGAGGGAGGGAGCGCGGGTGGGCTCCTGATGGGAGCCGTGATCAACATGCGACCGGACTTGTGGAACGGCGTTGCCGCGCACGTGCCCTTCGTGGATGTTGTCACCACCATGCTCGACGACTCGATTCCGCTAACGACCAGCGAGTACGACGAGTGGGGAGACCCGAATGAGAAACGGTACTACGATTACATGCTTTCCTATTCGCCGTACGACAACGTCGAGGCCAAGGACTATCCAAGTCTGCTGGTAACTGCCGGCCTTCATGACTCACAAGTGCAGTACTGGGAGCCGGCCAAGTGGGTGGCCCTCCTTCGGGCAAGGAAGACGGACAGCAATCGGCTGATCCTGAAGACCAACATGGAGGCAGGCCACGGTGGAGCAACGGGTCGATTCAAGCGCCATCGGGAGACGGCGCTGAACTATGCGTTCTTCCTCGACCTTGCGGGCGTCCAGGACATCCAAACGGCGGCGAACTGAGGTCTGGTGGTCAGCACCATGTTGGTCCGAAAAGCCAGCTCTAGCTGGTACTCACTGTTTCCCGGTCGAGTCCAAATTTTTCGAAGAGAATTGGAACCACGACCATGTTCAAGAGGGTCGATGTCATGAGGCCTCCGATTATGACGATTGCCATCGGGGTTTGAATCTCCTTTCCGGGGTCCCCACCGCCCAGCGCCAATGGAATGAGCGCCAGCCCCGCAGTAATGGCTGTCATCAGGATTGGACTCAAGCGCTCCAAGGATCCACGATGAACGGCCTCCCGGAGACTACAGCCTTCCGCGAGCAGCGTTTGATAGTGACTCACCAATAGAATTCCGTTTCGAACCGCAATGCCGAACAGCGTAATGAAGCCGACCAGCGCGGCTATGT
>CAYXSE010000197.1:0-7553 GCA_964466675.1 uncultured Rhodothermales bacterium
ATCATTTCCCGGCGTAGGTCGATTCCTCACCGAGCAGGTCGAACGCTCGCGCGAGTCGGGCTACTCGGAGACCATTTTGGGGCGGAGGCGGTACGTGCCCAACATCCACGCTAAAAACCACGTCGTCCGGGCGGCCGCCGAACGCATCGCGGTCAACATGCCGATTCAAGGTTCTCAGGCCGACATGATCAAGATCGCCATGATCAAAGTGGAGAATCGACTGAACACAGAAGGCTTCGAAGCGCTGATGCTCTTGCAGGTACATGACGAGTTGGTTCTGGAGCTTCCGCCTCAGGAATTGGAGGCCGTGCAGGATTTGGTCCGCGAAGAAATGGTGGCCGCGTTGCCGCTCGAGGTCGACATCGAGGTGGGAATGGGTTCTGGAGAAAACTGGTTGGCGGCACACTGATGAACGATTCATTCGAAAAAACCGGCGACGCGGCCGGTATTTCTTCCTGGCGCCACACCAAAAACGGGCTGGATGTCCTGGTTCTGCCGGATGCCACGGCGCCCGTTGCCGCATTTATGATCACCTACCGGGTTGGCTCGCGAAACGAATCTGCTGGCCTAACGGGAGCCACGCATTTCCTGGAGCATTTAATGTTCAAGGGGAGCACCAATTTCAACAAAGCCCAGGGTACGTCGGTCTTTCAGACGCTCCAGAGGGTAGGCGCGCAGGTCAACGCCACTACATGGAACGATCGCACCAACTATTACGAAGTGCTTCCGGTGGAGCATCTGGAGCTCGCCATGCGCGTGGAGGCGGACCGCATGCGGGGAGCACTCCTCACAGCGGAAAGTGTGAATAGCGAACGCACGGTCATCCTGAACGAATTGGACCGCGGCGAAAACGAGCCGATTCGCAAACTTTACCAGACCCTTTGGAGCACAGCCTATTTGGCTCATCCGTACCACCACCCGACCATCGGATGGCGGAGCGACGTCGAGAACGTGACCGCGGATGGTTTGAGGGGCTTCTACGACACCTACTATTGGCCGGATAACGCGACCATTTCGGTCATTGGAGACACCTCTGTAGAGGAGGCTCTCGCATTGGTTCAAAAACACTTTGGCGCCATGGACCGGGAAGACCGGACGATGCCGGAGGTAACCACCAGGGAGCCAACTCAGGTCGGCGAGCGGCGGATCAGCATTCGCATGGCCGGGCAACTGGGCGCGACCATGGTGGCCTTCAAGAGTCCGGTCGCTCAGGACCCACAGACCGATGCGCTGGGACTGCTCGCCGCCATCCTCTCGCGCGGCAAGAATAGTCGGCTTTTTCGGAGTCTGGTCGACACCGGGAAGTTGACGGGCGCCTCGGCAGCTACTTCCAGATTCAGAGATCCGGGTCTCTTCTACGTGATGGGCATGTTAGCCCCCGACACATCCCACGAAGAGATCGAGGATATCATTATTGATCTCCTGGATTCCGTTGCGGCCGAAGGCGTTACAGATGTCGAAATCCAGCGAGGACTCAGCCAGTTGAGGGCGGAGACTGCTTACCTGAGAGACGGGCCCTACGGGGTAGCTTCTCAGTTAAACGAGGCCATTGCGGCGGGTGATTGGCAGATGTACTCGAACCGGATGAGTCGGATGGAATCTGTCACGGCAAATCAGATCCAAAACGCGGCGGCCAGTTTCCTGGTTCGCAATCAGATGACCATTGGTCGATTTGAGCCCGTCGTCTCCTGACTAGGGGCCGGCCCTTGATCAACGAGGTCCGACCAGCCGGGACAGGGGCCGAAGAGTGCGCTCTAGGCGCCGAGCAGGCGTTCCAGTTCCCCTCGCAGGTCTTCGAACGGAAATTCTCCAACGACTCGGTGGACGATGCGACCCTGCTTGTCAAGGATGAAGGAAGAGGGCATTGCGTAGACGCCTCCGAATGCGTCCGCCAGCGTCCCGTCATCCAAGACCATGGGATATGAAACATCGAATTGCTCAATGAAGGGTCCGACTATATCGAAGCCTTCTTCATCCAGCGAAATGCCCACGATCTCAAAGGGAAGATCGGCCCACTCATTCTGGAGAGCCACGAACGCCGGCGTTTCGCGGACACACGGCCCGCACCAGGTGGCCCAGAAGTTGATGATGATCACCTTCCCCTTGCTCGCATCGAGATCGTAGGTGCCACCGGCGTACGTTTCCTTGGCAAAGGTTGGAGCGGGCGTCAGCGTATCGCTGGGCTGAAACAGGGAGGCCTCGGTGTCGATACTGGCAGAGAGGGCATCCTTCTCGGTAGCGGATTGGCAGCCGGCAACGAGAAGAAAGGCACAAAGAATGAATAGGTGTTTCACGCGGATCTCCTTACGGCATTTCGAATGGTACTGGAAGTGATGCTCCCATGCGAGGTATCCCAAACAGCCTTGCCATTGCGAATCAGGATTGCCTGCGGGGACGCATGTCGGATCCCGACTCGGCGAGATATCTCCATGGAGAGTTTCCGGCCACTCTGGACTACGACCTCATAGACATCGGGATCGTCGGCTTCACAGAGCGCCTGGACCTCTCGTCTCGCAAAAAAGGACGTGCCACAGGTCCGGCTGTGCTTGAAGATGAGCACCGGTTTCTCGCTGGACCGGGCGAACGCATCGTCAAGATCGCTCTCGGTGCTGACGGCGTTCATCACCGGATCTGGTGCCTGTGCAAGTTTGCGAAAAAAGCCGAACATGGGGTCGAGATCCGGGCTGTTTTGCGGATTGAGGGCATGAACCCGAATCCCGCTCAGTGGTTGCACCGCGCTCAACAGACAACCCCTTCGAGACATGACGAGTGACGTCCGGACCGGCGCAGAGAACATTACCTGGGATCTTACGGACCTCTACCCTGAATCCCAGGCGCTGACGGACGCCATCAAGCGCGCCACCATCTTGGCCGCTGACTTCTCATCGCGTTATAGGGGGAAGGTCTCCCATCTGAAAGCGGATGCCCAGGCGGACGCGATGGCGAGTTTGGGGGAGATTCAGGACACCGTCGGACGGGCGTTCACGTATGCTTACCTGGCGTGGTCAACGGATACCGCGGACGAGGCGCTGGGTGCTCAGCTACAGCGCGTCCGGGAGGCCTACACCGGAATCGCGCAGCAGATCTTGTTCTTCGACCTGGAGTGGGCGGCGCTGGAGGACGAAGTGGCCGAAACCATTCTTCGTGATCCGGCCATGAAGCCCTACGGGCACTATCTGGAGGTACTCAGGCTGACGAAGGCGCACCAACTCTCGGAGCCCGAGGAGAAAATTTTGGTCGAAAAGTCGGTCACAGGAAGAAGCGCCTGGAACCGGTTTTTTGACGAGACGGTGGGAGCGATCCGGTACGACCTCAACGGGAGCGAGGTCACGCAGCAGGAGGTGATGGCGGAGCTTCATTCGTCGGACCGGGACACCAGGCGCACGGCCGCGATGGCGTTTACGGAGGGCCTGGAGCGTAGTATCAGGCCGCTGACCTTCATCTTTAACACGATCCTTGCGGATGCGGCGTCGGACGACCGCCTCCGATCGTACCCCCATTGGGTAAGAAGCCGGAACCTGTCCAACGAGGTCCAGGACGAAGTGGTCGAGAGCCTCGTGACTTCGGTGACATCGCGTTACGACATCCCAGGCCGATTCTATCGGCTGAAGCAGCGCCTTCTAGGCCTCGAGGAAATGCGGGACTATGATCGGTACGCGCCGCTGGGGGAGGCCGACACCCGCTACTCGTGGGATGAGGCCAAATCTCTTGTTCTGGGTGCCTACAGGGAGTTTGACCCGCGGATGGGCGATATCGCGCAAGAGTTTTTCGACAAGAGATGGATTGATGCGGCGCTTGCACCAAACAAACGAAGCGGGGCCTTCAGTCACGGAGCCGTTCCGAGCGTCCATCCGTATGTGCTCGTCAACTTCACCGGGAAGATCCGGGATGTCCAGACGCTGGCTCATGAACTCGGCCACGGCGTGCATCAGTACCTGTCCAGAGAGCAGGGGGTCTTCCATGCCGACACGCCGCTCACGACCGCGGAAACGGCTTCGGTATTCGGCGAAATGCTGGTGTTTCAACGCCTCATGGCGGCGGAAACGGATCCCACGAATCGCTTGGCGATGTTGGTGTCGAAGATTGACGACACGGTTGCGACCGTCTTTCGACAAGTGGCCATGAACCGATTCGAGGATCGGATTCACACGACAAGGAGAGAGCAGGGCGAGTTATCCAGGGAGACGTTGTCCAATGCCTGGATTGAAACGCAGTCCGCTATGTTCGATGGATCGGTGGAGCTCGGCGATCACTATCGTATTTGGTGGTCTTATATCCCACACTTCTTGCATACCCCGGGTTATGTCTATGCTTATGCATTCGGGGAACTGTTGGTGCTCGCGTTATATGCCAGGTACACGGATGAAGGGCCAGGCTTCGCCGAGAAGTATATGGACCTCCTGCGAGCAGGAGGGTCGGACTGGCCGCATGTGCTGGTGGCCAAACTCGGCATTGACCTGACCGACCTTTCGTTCTGGAGTCGTGGTCTGGACGCAATTGACGCGCTTGTTTCCGAGGCGGAAAGGTTAGCTGCCGAGGTATCGTAGGATTTCGGCGGCGGCCAGGGCGGCCCAGATTCCGAGGATGTATCCCGCCATGGCCATGAGGAGTCCAACGGGAGCCATCGCCGGGAGGTAGACGGAAGCGACGACCGGCGCGCTGGCCGCACCACCAATATTGGCCATGCTGCCCGTGGCCACGAAGAAGAGGGGTGCCCTGATCAAGCGCGCCATGAGAACGAGGAGTCCGATATGGATGGATATCCAGATAACTCCGGCGAGAAGCAGCATCGGAGCCTCCAGGACGGCCAGGAGGTTCGCCTGAGCGCCTATTGAAGTCAGCAGCAGGTAGAGTGCCAGGAAGCCGATCCGGGAGGCGCCCGGTTTTTCCATCTTGCGAACCGGCGTAAAGGAAAGTGCCATACCGACGGATACAACAATCAGGATGGCCCACGTCTTGGCACCGATGTATTGGCTCGGAGGAATCAGGTTTTCTGCGACCCAGATGCACGCGACCACGGCGGCGAATGCCATGCCAACGATGATGGCCAGATCGGCGATACTGGACGGTCGGCGGGTGGTGTCGATCTCCTGGAGCCTCTTGTTGACGTCTTCGATCATGGACATGTCTGCGCCGACCCACTTGTCGAACTTGCCCTGGACTGAACTGAGAAAGATCAGGATCCCCATCCATCCGTAGCCCACTACGGTATCGACCACGATGATCGGACCAAGCTCTCCCGCGCCGACATGGTCCTGGATGAACAACATGTTGGCCGTGCCGCCGATCCAGCTTCCGGCCAAAGCTGCCATACCCTTCCACGCGTCGGGAGGAAGCATGGCCTCCAACAGCCAGAAGGACACTGCTGCGCCAATAACGATTCCCACCGTCCCCGTGACCATCATAAGGAGGGCCTTGGGCCCGAGCCTCAGAATGGCCTTGATATCGACCGTAATCATGAGGAGGAATAAGGCCAGCGGCAACAGGTACCGAGACATCCATGCGTACGTGGTGCTGGCCTCCGGCGTGACCCCAAATGTGGTCAGAAACATCGGGACGAAGTACGCCCAAATGACAGGGGGCAGATATCGGAATACCTTTTCGAGCTGCGGGAGCGTGCTGAGCCAGAAAATCAGGCCGAGAATTCCGGCCAGGACAGCAAAGAGAGTCGTCGGTTCGGTGATCATTCTAGCGCTGGTCTCGTGTCAGTTTTCGTCTGCCTGTGGGTCCAAATCTGGATCGGCGTGAGGGATCGTGACCGTGAAAGTGGAACCCACGCCTTTCTCGCTCTCCACGTCGATCCGACCTCCGATCAGCCGACAGAGTCGCTTGGTTATGGCGAGGCCGAGTCCTGACCCCTCGTAGGATCGGTCGAATCCTGAACTTTCCTGGGTAAATTCTTCGAACAACTGTGGCAAGAAATCGGGGTCTATTCCACAACCGGTGTCTTTCACGTGGATTCGCACGATTTCGTCATCGGCCTCGATGATCACGCGGACCGATCCGCTGTCTGTGAATTTGATGGCGTTTCCGATGAGGTTGTTGAGGATTCTCCTCAGAATCGTCGGATCCGCGAAGACCGTGTCATCGTCTTCGGCCGGCACCATCTCCACGGGGAGGTTTTTCCTGGTGGCCAACGCGCCCAACATTCCCACGGCCTCGCGCACGACCGCGGAAGTCTCAACGAGACGAGACTGGGCCTGGATGGCGTCGGCATCCAGGCGCGTAAGATCCAGTACGGATGTGATGGTCTCCAGCAGCCGGTTTCCGCCCTGGATGATGCTCTCGGCAAACTCGTGAAATTCGTCGTCTTCCAGTCCGTCTCGGATGAGTTGTGCGAATCCGATGATGCTGGCTAGAGGCATCCGGAGCTCATGACTCATGTTCGCCAGAAAAGCAGTCTTGAGGTTGGCCACCCGCGCAGCGTCCTCGGCGGACCGCCGGAGGTTGTCTTCCAGGGCCGTTTGGGCCGTGACATCCCTGAATGTGACCAGGGTGGCAGGCCTCTCCTCCCACCGGATGTCTTCGATTCGAACTTCCAGTTGGAGCGCGTCGTGCCGATGCGAGAGGACTTCGATCAGGGCGCGGTCTTGCTCGGGTAGCGCGAAACCCAGCCGAGCGCCCAGTAGCTCGTGAAGTTGTTTGTGTAAAATGGCCTCCGCCCCAGGATTGGCAAACAGGATCAGTCGGTCTGGGTCCACAATCACGATGCCATCGGAAATGCCCTCTACGATGGACCGGAGTTGGGCCTCGGCGTCCTGCAGGGACCTGAGCGCTGCGTATCGTCGACTGGCGTAGAAGAGGATCCTCTCCAGGGCGTGAGCATCATGGCCCTGGCGGGAAACGTAGTCCATGACGCCGTCGGGAAGGTTGCGAGCCACCTCGCTATCGGCTTCCGGATCCAGGCAAATCACAATGGGAAGGGCCAGGAGGGAGGGGGATAGCGGAATCAGTCCGCGCTCGATTCCTTGCGCGAGTCGTCTGTCCAATATGAGTAAATCGAACGGCACGGCCGTCGCTTTCGAAGTGGCCTCGCTGACGCTAGACACCAGCGTGCAATCGACGGCCGGGTTCTCGCAGCGTTCCAGCCTCTTGAGGAGGCTTGAGATGGACTTGTCATTTGGCGCCGCGAGAAGAATATGAAGCCGCTCCGCAATCAATCGGATCCTGGGACGGGAACCACGGCGCGAGGCATGTCACTCAGACTTTCCGCGCCCGAAGCTGTTATCACCATGTCATCTTCGATTCTCACGCCGCCCCGCCCGGCCAAATAAATCCCCGGTTCTACGGTGAATGTCATTCCCGGTCGCATGATTTGCTCGTTGTCGTCCCTTATGAACGGAGCCTCGTGTACTTCTAGCCCCAGTCCGTGTCCGGTTCGATGAGTGAAGTAGTCTCCGTATCCGCCGGCAGCAATCACACTTCTCGTGGCGCGGTCAATATCGCCAGCCTGGGCGCCAGGCTTTGATGCGGCCCGCCCAGCGGCGTTGGCCTTCTCGACCAGGCGTCCGACCGTGAGCAACTCGGGATCGACGGGCCCAAATGTGAATGTG
>CAYXSE010000198.1:0-7517 GCA_964466675.1 uncultured Rhodothermales bacterium
CGTAGAGCAGGTCATACGAGACGTTGGCCTCGGCAAGCAATACATTCATGTGGCCCGGCATGCGCCCCGCGACCGGGTGAACCGCGTACTTGACGGTGACTCCCCGTTTTTCGAGTTCCTCGCCGAGTTCGCGAACGGCATGCTGCGCTTGGGCCACAGCCATACCATAACCCGGCACGACGATAACTTTCTCCGCGTACGAGAGCAGGATCGCGGTGTCGTCAGGCGAGGTCTCGGTTACGGTTTTCCCTTCCAGAGAGCGCGTTCCTTCCATGGCCTCTCCACCCGAGTCGCCACCGAAACCGCCGATCAGGACGTTGAGCAGCGACCTGTTCATGGCCACGCACATGATGTTGGTCAGAATCAGCCCGGATGCGCCAACGAGCGCGCCCGCGACGATCAAGGCCGTGTTGTTCAAGACGAACCCGGTGGCCGCCGCAGCGAGGCCGGAATAGGAGTTCAGAAGCGCCACCACGACGGGCATGTCCGCGCCACCGATTGGGATGACCAGGAGAATACCCAGGAGAAGACCGGCAATCGTGATCACCAGCACGCCGTCGACCACCCCGGTTGAATTCTCCCGGAAGACCCCGGCTTCCAACACCATCCATACCATCGCCCCAATGGCCGCTGCGCTCGCGAGAATGGTAAGCAGCCGCATTCCCGGGAAGGTGATCGGGTTGCCGCTGATCCGACCCGAAAGCTTCCCAAAGGCCACAAACGACCCCGTGAAGGTGATCATTCCGATGAGCACGGACAACGCAATCGTCACCGCATCCCCACCAGCCAAGGGCTCTCCCTCGACGATCAGGCGTGCGATTTCGCCGCCGGCTACGAGGGCCGAGGCGATCCCACCAAATCCGTTGAAGGCCGCCACCAACTCTGGCATCCCGGTCATTTGGACCCGTCTCGCCAGAACGACACCAATGGCGGTACCCACTATGAGGCCGCCAATCATTTCCGCCGGGGTCAAGATCTGTCGGTAGAAGAGGGTCGCCACAATGGCAATCAGCATGCCGAGAGCGGCGAGCTGATTACCGGCCCGCGCGGTGGCTGGTGACGTGAGTTTCTTCAGGCCGCTGATAAACAGGACCGCGGCCACCAGGTAGGCGACGTCGATGAAATCGAGTAGGGTCATGTTGGGTCAGTCTTTTTTCCTGAACATCTGCAGCATGCGATCCGTGACCAGGAAGCCACCGACTACATTCACTGTAGCAAAAATGAGGGCCCCGAGGCCGATCCAGGTCGCCCATTGGCTGTCTTCCACCATTCCCGAGACGACGAGCGCGCCGACGATGGTGATGCCGCTAATGGCGTTCGATCCCGACATGAGCGGCGTGTGCAGCGTCTGTGGGACTTTACTGATGACTTCGCGCCCAACAAACGACGCGAGGACGAACACGATAATGTTCTCTAGCATGGATTGGAGTGGTTCAGGCTGACTGGAGAAGTGACTTGACTCGTTCATGCACGACAGCGCCGTCGTGCGTCACGCAGGCACCCGCGAAGACCTCGTCTTCGAAGTTCACCGTGAAGCCTTCCTCGGTGGTGAAGTCATGGAGGATGGCTGAGACCGTCTTGGCATAGAGCTGGCTGGAGTGTACCGCCATCCCTGCTGGAAGGTTGGTAGCCCCCACGATGGTGACTCCGTGGCGGACAACGGTTTCCCCTGGTTCGGTCAGGGCACAGTTACCTCCGTTCGGGGCCGCCAGGTCTACAATGACCGACCCGGGCGCCATCGCTTTCACGGCATCTTCGGTGATCAGGACGGGCGCGGGGCGACCCGGAATCAATGCCGTCGTCACAACAACATCACTGTTCGCGAGAAACGGCACCAGCAACTCTGTTTGACGTTTGGCCTTTTCGGCGACAAGTGCTTTGGCATAACCGCCGGAATCTTGCATTTTGTCGACCTCGATTTCAAGTTCAACAAAGGTCGCGCCGAGGCTCTGGATCTCCTCTCGAACGGCCTCCCGGATATCATAGGCAGACACCCGCGCGCCCAATCTTCTGGCCGTGGCAATGGCTTGAAGGCCTGCGACCCCCGCTCCGAGGATGAGGACGCTGGCCGGTCTGACTGTTCCTGCTGCGGTAGTGAGTAGCGGGAAAAATTTGGGAAGCAGATTGGCGGCAACCAATACCGCTTTGTAGCCGGCGACACCGCTCAACGCGGATAGCGCGTCCATTTTCTGAGCCCTGGAGATTCTGGGCACCAGTTCCATCGAAATTGCCGTGACTCCCTGCTTAGCGAGCAGTTCGCACGTCTCGGGCTGGTCGAGGGCGTTTAGGAATCCTACAAGGGCGCCACCAGACTTCAGAAGCCCAATCTCCTCTGGCGAAGGTGGTCGCACCTTGGCAACGATATCACAACCGAAGGCTGTTTCGCGGTCGACGATTGACGCCCCCGTCGCCTCGTAGGAATCGTTGTAATGGTAGGCTCCCTCCCCGGCGCCGTCCTCGATGTTGACGGTCGCTCCGGCTTTGATGAGCTTGGTGACAGTGTCGGGAGTCAGCGATACGAGTCGCTCACCCGGGGTGGTCTCTTTTGGCACACCGATAGTGTAGGACATGCAGTCTTGATCGGCCGGTTCGTGAATTGACGCCCAAAACTAGACGTGTCCGGTCGGCCATGCCACCCCCCGGCCAAATCAACCTTTCATTGCCTCGAAATTGTCCATAAATGCTACAAGCGTATCTACGGAAGAGGGCTCGCAGGCGTTGTAGATCGAGGCCCTGATCCCGCCTGCGCTACGATGGCCCTTGAGGCCGACGAGTCCATGAGATTTCGCTTCCGAGACGAACTCAGCCTCCAATACCTCGGTCGGCAGGCGAAATGTGACGTTCATAAGCGATCGTGAGCCCGCGTCTGCGGTTCCTCGGAAGAACTCGGAGGAGTCGATGCGCCCATAAAGCGTAGCTGCCTTGGCCTGATTCCGTTCTTGCATGCGGGCGAGCCCGCCAAGGGAGTCAATCCAACGTAGCACCTTCTCCACCATGTACACGGCGAAGACGGGGGGTGTGTTGAACAATTTCGCCGCATGTGTTCTGTAGTCCAGGATCGCCGGAAGGTCGGGTCGCCGCGTGGACAACAGGCTCTCACGAATCAGCACGACTGTTACCCCGGCAGGACCGAGATTTTTCTGTGCTCCGGCATAAATCAATCCGTAGCCGTCCAACTCCATGGGCCGGGCCAGGAAATCACTGGATGCGTCGCAGACCAAGGGAGACTCGGCTCTCGGATCGTCCGCGTATCCCGTGCCATGGATCGTGTTGTTGGAGGTGAAGTGCACATAAGATGCCCCAGAAGTAAGGTCCCAGGAATCGCTCTGAGGCAGGTGTGTGAAATTGCTCGACGCGGATGACGCCGCGATACGCACGGTGCCTATGCGTTCGGCCTCGAGGATCGCCTTCTTGGACCATTCACCCGTGTTGACATAGTCAGCGGTACTTCCGTTCGGCAGGAAATTGAGCGGAACCTGATAGAACTGAGTCGACGCCCCCCCCTGCAGAAAAAGGATGTGCCAGTCGTCGCCCAGGCCGAGAAGGCTCTTCAGGAGTTGGCGTGCGCTGTCGGCGACGGCCGTGTACTGAGGGGATCGGTGGCTGATCTCCATGACCGACGCTCTCGCATCGGCAAACTCCAGCATTTCGTCTCTCGCTTCCTCGAGGACTGAGAGCGGGAGCGTGCCGGGGCCCGCGGAGAAGTTATGTGCGCGCATAGGTATCGGAGAGGTATTAGAGTTTCACCAGGGAAATTGCCAGAATGTCGGGATGTCTGGACATTCTGGCCAGGATCTCTGAGTTAGGATCTCCCTGAAAGCGGATATAGGCACAGGCGGCTTCACCTCCCGAGAAGAGGAGGTTTTCCATTTCCTGTACATTCCATCCGGCTGTCCGCATTTCGTCCAAGACAGCGGCGAGGACCCCTACGCGATCCAGATGTCGAACCGTTAGCTGGTGGGTGGCCTCGGTAGAGCGCGCCATATTGACGCAGTTTGGCACCGCACCTGTGGCTGCGAACGCGAGCACCACGCGTACCGCTTCGTCGGCGATCGCGTTCTGCGCCTGCTGCGTGGAGGCTCCAATGTGATGGGTGATGTATACACTTGGATGGGAGGCCAGCGCGCTCTCGAAGGACCCGGACTTGAAGGCGGGCTCCTCTGCGAAAACATCTAGGGCGGCCCGGACTCCTCGCTCATTCAACGCCCATAACAACGCCTCTTCATCGACAACGGCGCTACGGGTGGTGTTGATAAACAGAGCGCCTGGCTTCATGGCTTCAAAAAACGCTCGGTCAGCCAGGCTCCTGGTTTCCGGTGCTGAAGCGACGTGGAGAGATACGATATCGGCCCCTGCGACCGCCTCTAGCGGGGTGGCTCGGAATCCGACGCCCAGGTCCATGGCCTTCTCTGGGGTCAGCGATCGGCTCCAGGCAACCACTTCCATGCCGAACGAGGCGGCCCGTCGAGCCGTAGCGCGGCCGATGTTGCCGAGCCCGATGAGGGCGAGACGTTTGCCTTTCAGGCCATCTGCCTTGCTGTAACGGGCTTTATCCCACCTACCTCCACGGGCATCCGCGACGTTGTCCGGAATGGATCGATCGAGGGATAGAATCAGGCCCATCGTGAGCTCAGCGACGGCCACAGCGTTCTTTCCGGGGCAATTGGCTACGAAAATTCCGCCTCCTGACGCGCTAGCGACGTCAACGGTGTCGAAACCGGCTCCAGCGCGCACTACCAGTTGCAGGTCAGGCGCGGCGGCCAATGCCTCTCTGGGGACCTTCGTGGACCGAACCACAAGTACTGACGGATTGATTTCCCGCAGCGCCTCAACCAAGGCGCCGCCGGTCAAGTCCGGCCTGGATTCCACGCGGTGCCCGGCTGCTGCGAGACGATCAACGCCAGACTGAGACAGCTTGTCGGCAATGAGGACAGTCATAGTCGCGCTCAAAAAAGGTGTACAAGGAGACCTGACCGAAGCTTCGGTTCGAACCAGGTGGATTTTGGGGGCATCAGCAGGCCCGCATCCGATACATCAACGAGTTCCTCGATAGAGGTGGGGTACATGGAAATAGCCAGTTCCGCCCCCCCCCCGTCGACCAGCGCTTCCAAGGCGGTGGTGCCTCGGATACCGCCGACGAAATCGATGTTGGAATCCCGCCGCGGGTCGGTGATTCCGAGCATGGGTTCAAAGATGTGCTCGGTCAGACGTCCGACGTCCAGGTGGTCGGCGACAGAAGCCCCGTCCGAGTTGGGTAGGTTAATGCCGAACCACTGCCCATCCAGGTACACACACACCGATCCGCGTCTGGTCGGGATGGGTCCGGCTGTCGGGTCCAGTCCAAACCGGACCTCCAACTGGGCCAAGAATGCCGTTGGAGACGCCGGCAGTTTTCGGATGATGCGGTTGTAGGCCATGATGTGCATCTGTCCCATGGGAAAAAGGACGGCCGGGAAATAAGACGCTTCATCGTCCGGGCCTGCTCCGAGTTCCGACGCGGCGCGACTCGCCGCCTTGCACCGATGGTGTCCGTCGGCCACATAGAGTTTCGGGACATGTTCAAATTGCCCGATGACGTCCTGCGCATTTTCAAATCGCCAAATCGTGTGTCGCACTCCATCGGAGGTTGTGATGTCGTAGAGGGGCTCACCCTGCTGGCACCCGTCAAGCAGGCTGGCTATTTCCGGGGTATCACGAAATGTGAGCATAACCGGCTCGGCGTGAGCGCTTTGCTCGAGGATATGACGAGTCCGATCGTCCTCTTTGACCGGCCGGGTGAGTTCATGTTTGAGAATCGTATTGTTGTCGTAGTCAGATACCGCGACGCAGCCGAAGATCCCAACCTGGCTCCTACCCTTCATGACAATCCGGTAGGCATAAATACTCGGTTCGCTTTCCTGGAGCGTGTTTGGGCCTGCCACGAAATCAGCCAGGTTGTCTGCCCCGCGTCTGTATACCGCGTCGTCATGGTCATCCACACCCGCGGGCAGATCGATCTCGGGCCGAATGATGTGTAAAAACGACAGTTCGTTGCCGGAGGCCATCTGACGAGCCTCCTCGGAGTTGATCACGTCGTACGGGACGGAGGCGATGGATTTGGCAGCACCGGGCAGAGGTCGGACTGCCCGGAATGCATGAAGGATGGCCATTGGTCACTGAATTCTGGTGCACAGCCAAAATAGTAGACCGAGATCAAGGCCAGAATGACTTTCGTGAAAAGAGTGCCCCGAATTCTGGGCGATGTGAGCTTGCCGCGCGGCCGAATCCTCCGGCCCCCGCGGGCGCGCAAACCTATCCCTGCGAGTGCAGACGCGTCTGCTTGATCGTCTCCAGGATGGAAACTCCGCTGTCGCCTATCCAGGAGGCTTCCTCAACATAGAGTGGGTCTGTGTAGGCCTCCCCCATCGAAACGAACTCGAAGCCCTCAGATCCCAACCAATCCAGGATCTGGCCCAGGTTGTCCCGGTTTATGCGATTGGCGTGCAGCATGAGGACGTGACCAACATTCCGGTCGTAGAGGCTCCAGGCGACCCCGTCCCAATGACGGACCGAGTTCTCGACGTGCTCCAGATACTGCTGGCCGATTTCGTCCTGTAACTCCCGGTCTGCGGCCATCTCGGCGGATGCGTAACGATTGTTGAATCGCCAGTCGTCGGTGACAATACTAACCGGCGCCGGGCGGAGGGCGAGCGAATCCAGGGCGGAGATCCAACGGGAACGATCTTCAGTCGTCGCCCCCTCTTCCAAGAAGGGGAATCGGAAGTACCTCTCGACGTTCGAGGGATCGGCTACTCTCGACAGCAGTGCCTGAGTCTGCGCCATCTCGCGCACCCCTTCATCGTGACCCAGGGCCTTGAATGATCGATGGGTCAAACTGTGGTTGGCGACTCCGATGCCCGATCCGGTCCAACGACGGAGTAGGCCCGCCGTGCTGGCGTCCTGCAGATCGCTGCCAATGACGAAGACGGTGGCGGGCACGCTTCGTCTGGCAAGTGCGGACACCAGGCTGTCCACGGTGTCTTCCCGATTGGCCTTGGAGGAATAACTGAGGGGCTTGACGAGGGGAGCGTCGTCCAGCGTCACCGCGATGCGCTTCGGTCCAGGATCCGGCTCACAACCGGAAAGCAGGACGACCATAATCGCCAAGGGAAATAGAAGAGAAAGCGCCCGGAGACTTCGCATCGACAGCAGCGTGGGGTATTCGAATCAGACAGTCCACCCGACCCCTTCCAAATGCCGTTCCAGTCTCAAATCGATAGAAGATGGAGGCAGGATGAAAGTTGTCGCGCGCCTGATCGCTCCGTGGTTTCTGTTTCGAGCCACCGTATATTTGCGTTCTATCGCGGGGTGGAGCAGCTGGTAGCTCATCGGGCTCATAACCCGAAGGTCGTCCGTTCGAGTCGGGCCCCCGCTACTAGAAAGCTTCAGAGTAATCTGAAGCTTTTCTTTTTTTAAGGCAGTTAAAAATTTAATAATGTTTGAATTAATTAGAAAGAAAACGCAAAACGCAAAGGATG
>CAYXSE010000199.1:0-7516 GCA_964466675.1 uncultured Rhodothermales bacterium
GGTCATCAATTCTCTTGGAGACCGGCCGAGTCTTGAGACCTATAAGTACCCCATGCCCGGCGATGAGAAAGTGCCGCAGGACGAGGTGTGGATCTTCGATGTGGCCAGCGCGGATTCGACGGTCAACTCTTCGGCAGGAGGGCTCCGGCTGGACACAGACAAGTGGACCGATCAGGCTTTGGGAGGCACATATTTCAAGCGAGGCGGCTTTTTTGAGACGGAAACCTCCGACTACCTCTACTTCCTCAGGCGAGACAGGCCGTGGAAGAACGTGGACGTGTGTCGCGCCAACACCACGACCGGGGAGGTGGAGGTGCTGTGGTCCGAAGAGTCGAATCCGTATCACAACACCCGCTACATGGATCTGGTTATCATAAACGAGGGTGAGGAGTACCTGTGGTTCTCCGAACGATCGGGTTGGGGGCAGCTCTACCGGTACGATTCTGAGGGCGACCTGAAGAACCGTGTTACCGAGGGGTACTACACCGTCGGGGACATCGAACGCGTGGACACCACCGCTCAGGTCATCTATTTCGAGGGCTGGGGCAGAGAAGACGGAGTGAATCCCTACTACGCGATGAAGTATCGCATCAATTTCGACGGCTCCGGCATGAAACTGCTCACGCCGGAGGCCGCGAATCACTCGTTCTCGATGTCCGACACACACCAGTATTGGGTGGATACCTATTCCACTGTGGATCGGGCACCCGTTTCGGTGCTTCGGGACCGCCAGGGCCGGGTAGTCATGGACCTCGAAGAGGCCGATCTCTCGCCGATTGTCGAAGCCGGCTGGCAGGCGCCCGAGACGTTCTCCGTCAAAGCGGCCGACGGTCAGACGGATCTCTGGGGTGTGATGTGGAAGCCCTTCGATTTCGACCCGGAGAAGACATATCCCGTGATCAGTTACGTGTATCCCGGGCCTCAGACCGAGCCTTTCCCGATTGGGTTTTCAACGAGTGGCCGACAGGTGCCCCTGGCGCAAGTAGGGTTCATCGTGGTCGCATTCGGGAATCGGGGCGGCAGTCCCATGCGATCGAAGTACTACCACAACTTCGGCTACGGCAACCTGCGGGATTATCCGCTCGCAGATAACCGGTATGGCCTGGAGCAGTTGGCTGCCCGGCACGAGTACATCGACATCTCTCGTGTAGGGATCTTCGGCCACTCGGGCGGTGGTTTCATGTCCACCGCGGCCTTGTTAACTCATCCGGATTTCTACGATGTTGCGGTGTCGTCAGCCGGTAACCACGACAACAACATCTACAACATGTGGTGGAGTGAAGTGCACGATGGGGTGGAGTCGAAGACGGAGGTGAAGAAGGAGGAGGACGGCGATGGTGATGATGAAGACGAAGACGGCGGGGGCGAGGAGAAGGAAGACGATGGCGATGGCGATGAAGAAGACGAAGACGGCGTAGACGATGATGAGGGCGAGGAAGTCACGACCTTCAGCGCGCACATCGACACGAATCCCTCGTTGGCCGAGAACCTGGAGGGCCACTTGCTCCTGGTTCACGGCGATATAGACAGCAACGTCCACCCTGCGAACACGATGCGACTGGTCAATGCGCTCATCAAGGCCGGCAAACGTTTCGACTTCATGCTTCTCCCCGGAAAACGGCACGGGTTCGGGGACATGACGCCATACTTTACCCGCATGACCTGGTACTACTTTGCGCAGCACCTACTGGGCGACTACCGGAGTACCATCGACTTCAACATTCCGGAGGATGATGACTAGGGTCCGGATAGGCCGGGGCGGGTCCGACGGCCCCAGTCCCGGCCACCCCGCTATTCGACCGGTCTGAAATATATCTTCCGGAATTCGGCTGAGTCGCCGTCCAGGGTAAGAAAGAAGAGCAGATCATACTCGCTCTCGCTAAGGGACGGCAAATCGGGTCCGCCAAGCACTCCGATGAGTGCTGGAATCGTATTGCTGTGCCCGACGACCAGAACGACATCGTCGGCGGAAAACGTTCGGACCTTCTCGGCTGTGGCTTGCAGGTGAGCGTCTAGTCCGCCGTCGAAACCCACCACGAACGCCGTAGCGCCGTATTTTTCCACAGAAGGTTGCGCGGTATCAATGGTCCGCTTTCGAGTCGAAGTGACCGCCGCCGTTAGCCCAGACGTGGACAGAATTGTGGCAATCGCACTGGCACGGGCGCTTCCGTAGTCTGTTAGCGGGGGATCGTTGGTGCCGTCGTTGGCCTTCTCGGCGTGTCTAACAAGGACAACCGTCTGTGCCGAAACCGGGACGGCGGCAGCCAGGAGAAGGGACAGAAGCAGGAATCTCATAATTCTCGGACCCAGATGTTGCGGTAGCTGACGGGATTGCCGTGATCCTGGAGCATGATCGGCCCCTTCCCGTGCGCCCTGTACTCAGGCAGACCTTTGTGCTCGGTCGGTCCGAGAAGTTCGACGTGGTGCTGGATCAGCACTCCGTTGTGGATGACCGTAAGGAAGCCCGCTCGGACTAGCTGGCCCTCTTGATCGAAGACCGGCGATTCGAAGAATATGTCATACGTCTGCCACTCGCCAGGCGCTCGAGCAGCATTCACGAGAGGTGCGAACTGCTTGTAGACAGCCCCGGCCTGCCCATTCGAATAGGTTCTGTTCTCGTACGAGTCCAAGATCTGGACCTCGTACATCCCCTGCAGGAACACCCCGCTGTTCCCTCGCCCTTGGCCATCCCCTGAGACTTCAGCGGGCGAGCGCCACTCGATGTGTAATTGGATGCTCCCGAACTCCTGTCGTGTCTGGACTCCACCCGCTCCGCCAACCACCGTCATGGAACCACGGTCTACATTCCATTTGGCATTTTCGCCATCTCGAACGGAGGTCCAGGATTCGAGTGAGCTGCCGTCAAAAAGGATGATGGCGTCTGAAGGGGCAGCGGCGCCGGCGCCCGGCGTAACGACTGTCGGTTCCGGATCCCATCGCTCAGTCAACTCAGGCGGCCAGTCCGCTCGGGAGGTTTGTGCGGAAGCGACGGTGGCACCGGCTAAGAGGAAAAAGGGCATGATGGAAGCTGATTTCACTAGCTGGGAGAGGGGAAATATTCGGGGGTTCGAATTCGTCGCGTGCGACAAACCTACGGCGTGGGAATCACGAAGACCGAACGCCGAACGAGTGGTCGCCTGACTGCTTCCGGATTGGATAGTCACGCCGACCCCCGATTTCTGGTGCAAAAAAACAGTCGTAACCGCCGGCAAAGCAGGCAATTACGACTGTTGAAGAGCGGTCCGGACGAGACTCGAACTCGCGACCTCCTGCGTGACAGGCAGGCGTTCTAACCAAACTGAACTACCGGACCCACTCAAGGTGAGAATAATACGGCTCTGGTTGTCCGCCGCGCAATTGCCTCAGTTGAGATTTGTGGGAAGGATTGGCCCGCGCCGAATTCGCTGCTGCCCATTTGCGATCGAAGTTTTGCCGGCCGGAAAGTCGGTTCGAATGTTATGTTCACCGGAGAGAGCGCAAATCGCAACGGACCAACCCAGGGGACAACTTGATGACGGAATTCCAGCTGTCGACACTCGACCTGATCATGATTGGGTCCTATACCGTCGTAATCATCGGGATTGGTCTGTGGGTGAGTCGAAAGACCAAGACGACGGAGGACTATTTTCTGGCAGGCCGGTCGCTCATGTGGCCGATCATCGGTTTCTCCCTGTTCGCATCCAACATTTCGTCCTCGACCCTCATCGGGCTTTCTGGGGCGGCGTATTCCACGGGAATTGCCGTATACAACTACGAATGGTTCGCCGTCGTAGTGCTCGTTCTGTTCGTTTTTGTGTTCCTGCCTTTCTACCTGAAGACGCAGGTTTACACAATGCCGGAATTCCTCGAGAGGCGATTCGACCAGCGCTCTCGCTACTTCATGTCGACGGTCGTGATTGTCGGGAACGTGCTCATCGAGACGGCGGCGGGGCTCTATGCAGCCGCTATCGTCATTCAGCTCGCTTACCCGGGACTAAGTCTCTTATCGGCCGTCATCGGCCTCGCCGTCCTGGCAGGGTTGTATACCGTTGCCGGAGGGCTCAAGGCCGTGGTTTATACGGACACACTTCAGGCCATTCTGCTCCTCATCGGATCGGTCGTCATCTCGGTCATCGCGTTCAATCAGATCGGCTCATGGGACGCCGTTCTGGCCGCCGTTTCCCCGGACAAGCTGAGTCTGATCCGCCCTTTGGACGATCCACACATGCCTTGGCCCACTCTTCTAACGGGGATTCCACTCCTGGGTATTTATTTCTGGTGCAACAACCAGTTCATGGTGCAGCGAACCCTGGGTTCGAAATCGCTTGATCATGGCAGATGGGGAAGTCTGTTTGCCGGTTTCCTGAAGGTGCCGGTTCTCTTCATCATGGTTCTCCCGGGCACGTTCGCCATCGTACTCTACCCGAGCCTCTCGAATCCCGACCTGGTTTTCCCCACCATGCTTTTTGACCTGCTCCCTAGCGGCATCCGGGGGCTGATGCTGGTCGCGTTGGTGGCAGCAATCATGTCGAGCATTGATTCGACGCTAAATGCCGTCTCGACGATGGTCACGTTCGATTTCGTGCAGAAGTGGAAGCCTGACCTGTCCAACGAGAGGCTGGTTTGGGTGGGCCGTGTGTCCACGGTTGTCGTGATGGTTCTGGGCGTATTGTGGGCACCTCAGATAGCCAAATTCGACAATCTCTGGGACTACCTCCAGGAAGTTTTGGCCTACCTGACTCCGCCCATCGTGGCTTGTTTCCTGGTGGGCATCTTCTGGAAACGCGCCAATGGCACGGGAGCATTTGCGGGGCTGTTCACCGGCTTGCTCCTTGGAGTGCCCATGTTTGCGATCCGGGTGATGACGCGACTGGACCTGAATCCGCCATTCGAAATCGACATGCCGTTCCTCTACATCGCACCCATCATATTCGTGGTTGCGGCCGTCGTGATCATCGGCGTGTCCCTGGCTACTGAGCCGCCGCCTGAGTCAAGTCAGGAACTGGTCTGGTCGCGTGAGCTCTACCGCGAGGAGACGGAGCGATTGAGAGATGTTGTCTGGTTCAAGAACTACCGCGTCCTCTCGGTGCTGCTGCTGATCCTCACGATGAGCGTCGTGGTGATGTTCTGGTAAGCGTCGGGGTGATCTGTGGTGTCAAATGCCAGCCAGCAACGGTAGGTGGTCGCAACCTCTTATCTTGATTTTGGCGTGAATGGTCTTGGAACGGTTTCCAGACCTCGGTAGCTGTTTTGCCCCATCCTCCGAATCGCTTCGTCCATGACCAGGCCTCGACTTCTCGTTTCCGTTGCCCTCGCGATGGCCCTCGCCCTGGCCTCATGTTCGCCTACCTCGCCGCTGGCAGATCTGTCAATCCGGAACGTGACTGTGATCGATGCGGTGCATGGAGCACGCGCGGCCCGGACCGTGATGGTAAAGGACGGTCGGATCACCGCCGTTCAGGCTGCCGACGAGGTGGTTCGCGCAACAGAGGTCGTGGATGGGAGCGGCCAGTTCCTGATTCCGGGGCTTTGGGATTTCCACGTCCATCTCACCTTTGATGAGCGGCTCACGGAAGCGATGCCGGCGCTCTTTCTGCACCACGGTATCACAAGTATCCGGGATACTGGAGGACCTCTCAATCTCTTGCTTCCGGCCGTGGAGGCGATTCGGGATAAGGACGCGATCGCGCCACGGGTCTTCTTTGCTGGCCCCCTGATGGACGGCGAACACGTGGTCTACGATGGAACGAACAATCCGCTCTTGGGAATAGGAAATCCGGACGCAGAGACGGCGCGTGCGAACGTGAATCGGCTCGCTGAGGCAGGAGTTGATTTCATAAAAATATACGAGATGGTCTCTCCGGAGGTCTTCGAAGTGCTTGTACAGGAGGCGGAAGCGAACGGCCTTCCCGTAGACGGCCACGTCCCGCTGTCGATGAGGGCGAGAGACGTGGCCCCCCACGTACAGTCTCTCGAACATCTTCGTAATGTCGAAATGGACTGCACGGCGGGTTCTGAAGCCGCGGTCGTCGAGAGACGGCGTCTCCTTGCCAATCGCGACGGTCTCCCCGGGCGTGCCCTACGCTCGCGGCTCCACAGCGCGTACAGAATGTCCTCTATTGTCGCCTACGACGAAGAAGCTTGTCGCCCGGTCCTGGCCTCAATGACGGCCACGATTCAGGTACCGACGCTTCGGCTGAACGCGACGGCATTGCAGCCTCCCTACGACCGACCGGACTGGCCAGAGGTCCTGGAAAAATTGCCGGAAGAGGTGGCTACAGACTGGCGTGCGCGTGCGGCTAGGGCCCAAGAGGCCGTTCGCCCCGACCTCACGTTTGCCAACTGGAGCCTCTTTCTGATCGACCTAATGCATACAGCAGGGGTGCCGATCGGAGCCGGTACCGACACGCCGATCCGACTCGCCGCGCCCGGATACAGCCTGCACAGTGAATTAGAGATGTTGGTTCGAGCGGGATTGTCGCCCATCGAGGCACTACGGGCGGCGACGTTGCGCCCAGCCGAATTCTTCGGACTTGAGGATGACCTGGGCACGATTGAGCCGGGGCGCCTGGCCGACCTTGTCCTCCTTGCGGGGAACCCACTCGAAGACATCACCCAGACGAGATCGGTCCAGGCAGTTGTGATCAAGGGTCAGCTCCTGGACCGCAAAGAACTGGACGCGCTGGTGAAATAGCCAGTCTGCCAGCCGAGCCCTGTGGATCCAAACAGCCTGAAGAGATCACGCATGAAGCGACTAACGTTCCTGATGGCGCTGCTAATCGGGGCGGGCATCGCCACGGCTCGGCAAGTGGAGATTCGCCCGGACGAGACCGTGCCCTCCAGAAGCACATCTACAATGCGAATCAGTCTGGAGTCTGGGTTCCCCATGGTGGTCTATGGCACCGATTACAACGCCAATATTTCGACGCCAGAGGCGATGGCAAGGCAGTTCTTGCGCGATAGAGGTGGCGCCTTGGGCATCGCGGCATCAGAGGTGTCTCTCGTTGCAGTGCGGCAGACACCGGGCGGCTTTCGCGTCCGGTTCGAGCAGGTCGTCTCCGGGCTTCCGGTATATCGGTCTGACATAGTCATTTCGCTCAGCAGAGCAGGCCGCGTTGCCTTCGTGGTGAACGGCTTCAGGCAAAATCTTCGGATTCAGCCCGTTGTTTCGAAGACGGCCTCCGCCGCCGTGGCAATCGCGCGTGACTACCTGGGAGTCGACTCGATTCCACAGCTGGAGCGCGCCGCGACGATAGTATTTACGGACGGGCTGGGGGGGCGGGTCGCCCAAAAGATCGAGATCATAGCCAAGGAATCGGTTCCCGGAGCGTGGGAGCTCCTCGTAGATGCCGAATCGGGCGAAGTATTTCGCGCCGTAAATCGGGCGACGGGCCACGGGGGGCGGGTTCGGACAGCCAGCCCGAAGACGGCCACCAGCAACCCCTCAACGCCGGACGCCACCCCTCGTCCCGCCAAAGGCATGCAGACACGAGTGGACGGCACAGGCTGGGTTTTCGACCCTGACCCGCTCAGCCGA
>CAYXSE010000200.1:0-7482 GCA_964466675.1 uncultured Rhodothermales bacterium
ACCGCAGGCCCGGCAACCGCGAACATCTCCGCCGCCCCGGAAGCGCCGCCAGCGTAACGACGCCTGCCAAAACCCACCATCGGACATTCAACTCCATGGCCCAGTCTGGGAAGATGACCATCACGACAAGCTGGTAGATCACCACAGCCCCGAAGAACCGCACGAGCCCCACCGAAAGCCGTCGGACATCCAAACGAAGAAGGATCGCGGCCATCATGCCTGTGAACACGGCCGCTGCAAGGAGGGGGATGTAGACCGGCGCGCCGAGCCAGGAATAGAAGAAGGCCGCAAACGGGGCCGCGTACACGAAGGCTGGCCGCCACCGAATTCGTTTCCGACTCCACTCTCGCTGAAGGCACAGAACTAGGCCTCCAATCGAGCCGAGGGCCAGCAGATACTCCAACACATGCTGGTCTGCGAATCCAAGGACACTTCGACTGAGCGAGGATCCTGGGAATAGGAGGAAAACCAGGCATGCCCCCACCCCCACGGGAACGCCGCCAAGCCGAAGCCCCACCAGGTACAGCATCAAGAAGGCCAGCCCAGCGAGTACGACTGGCGCCCATGCAGCGACCGGTTCGACCGGAAAGGGCTCGTCGGATGCCAACGACAGACCCGCTGCTACCCCCCCAATCGCCAGGTTGAACAGCCCCGAAACCCCTTGGCGACCGTGACTCGGATACTGCGCTCCGGCATCGTACCTCATGAGGCCCGGAAAGTGGTCCCGGGAGTACTCCGCGTGCCTCACATGGAACCAGCTATCGACTCCCAGGAGCCTCACCTGACCCGACTCATGGAAGACCTCGGGATACGCACTCCATGACCGGGCCGCCAGGAAGGCCAGCAGCAGCACAAGAAAGACGAGTAGCGAGAGTCCTCGTTTGCGGGAAGAGTCAGATTCCGGGGGGAGGGTCAACGAGTGCGTCGCGGCTGGGTGGCCTCACAATCTAGGGCCCTCCGGCAGACGGATCCCAAAGATGAAGGTCCATCCTGATGGTCCCGTTCTCACAAAACGACACCCCCTCACTCCGTAACAGGTCCTCCATGACGAATTGGTTGCCAAAACTCATCCGCCCGGACAGTTCGCCCAGTCGATTCACGACCCGGTGGCACGGAGCCCCGTCTGCCGAGCCGCCGTTCAACGCCCAGCCCACCGTTCGTGCGCCACGGGGTCGCCCCAGGTGGCGCGCAATGAGCCCGTAGGTAGTCACCCGACCCGGCGGAATCCTTGCCACAACCTCCATCACGAGGTTGAAATAATCTGTCTCCGCCATGGGTGTTTTCGAGTCGAGCACCGAAACATACCGCCTGGGCACGCGCGATATTCCATCACACTCTCCTTCACGGCCATGCGCGATTCGCTCCTTTTTGCCCTCACTCTCGCCTCCGTCACGACGGCGGCAGCCCAACTCCGCCCGTTCAGCGCGGCAGATGTCTTCGAACTCGAATGGGCTTCCGACGTCCAGATTTCCCCCGACGGCGGAACCATTGCCTATGTCCGAAACGGCATGAGCATCATGCGAGACCGGCGTGAGGGTCGCATATGGACCGTATCCGTAGACGGTACCCACCACCGCAAACTGACCAGAAGCGATCAGGGCGAAGCTTCTCCCAGGTGGTCGCCCGATGGAACCAGAATTACGTTCACGAGCGGCTCCGATGACGGGCGGGAGGTGCACGTCCATTGGATTGACACCAGTACGACGGCTCGGCTCACACAATTGGACCGATCTCCCAGTGCTATTGCCTGGTCTCCCGACGGTACCCGGATCGCCTTTGCCATGCTGGTGCCCGGCGAGGCGGCCACGCTGGACGTTTCCATGCCGACCAAACCCAAGGGAGCGGAATGGGCAGAATCGCCCATGGTCGAGACGAGATTGCGACACGAATCCGATGGCCGGGGCTACATCGAGCCGGGGTTCCGGCACCTGTTCGTGATTCCGGCCGAGGGCGGCACCCCCAGGCAAATCACATCGGGGTCGTTCAACGCTGGCGCGCCCGAATGGTCTTCCGATGGCGGCTCACTCCTTTTTTCCACCAACCTGAGTGATGACGCCGGCATGCAGCGGCGGGAGTCCGATATCTACGAAGCCTCCATCGCGGATGGCTCGCTCACCAGGCTGACGGATCGATTTGGGCCCGACGCGCAACCCGCGGCCGGCGCCCAGTTGATCGCATACACCGGGTTCGATGACCGGGAAGAGACCTTCCAAAACACCCGCGTCTATACCATGAATCGGGATGGTTCCGGGAAGATGTTGTTGGGAAATTGGGATTTCTCGTTTGCGGCGCCCAGGTGGGCCGGAGAGGACCTCTTCGCCCAGTTCGATGCGGAAGGGACCACCCAGGTCGCCCGACTTCGACGCGGCTCCGAGCCTGAAATTGTGGCATCCCACTTGGGCGGCACCTCGGTCGGGAGGCCCTACGGAGGAGGCAACTTCAGTGTGTCGGATAGCGGGACCATAGCGTGGACCTACTCCACGGCAGAGCACATATCAGACGTGGCCGTTTCGACTCCTGACGGATTCAGGCTGGTCACAGCACTCAACAAGGACCTGATGGCCCAGGCGTCCCTTGGGCGGGTGGAAGAAATTTGGACCGAGTCTTCGTTTGATGGGCGCCCTGTCCAGTCCTGGGTCGTCTACCCTCCCGGCTTCGACCAGTCCGCGAAGTATCCCCTCCTGGTAGAAAACCACGGAGGCCCGGTTTCGAATTACGGCGATCGCTTTTCGGCCGAGATCCAGCTTTATGCGTCCGCAGGATATGTTGTCTTGTATCCCAACCCTCGCGGCTCCACCGGTTATGGGGAGGAGTTCGCCAACCTCCTTTACCTCAATTATCCCGGCCAAGACTACGACGACATCATGAGCGCTGTGGACGACGTGGTCAGCAGAGGCTTCATTGATGAAGACCGCCTCTATGTCACAGGCGGAAGTGCCGGCGGAATCATGACGGCCTGGATTGTCGGGAAGACGGACCGTTTTCGAGCCGCCGTGGTGACCAAACCGGTCGTCAACTGGATATCCAAGACCCTGACGGCTGACAACTACAATGGGTACTACAAATACCGGTACGAGGGGATGCCGTGGTCGGAGCCTGAGAATTACTGGAAGTTTTCGCCTCTCTCCCTGGTGGGTAACATCACCACGCCCACCATGGTGATGGTCGGCACAGCCGATTTGAGGACACCACTCAGCGAATCCAAGCAGCTTTACCACGCTCTCAAACTACTAGGGCAGGAGACCGCGCTCGTCACGATCCCCGGGGCCTCGCACAACATCGCCAACAGGCCGAGCCAGCTGATTGCCAAGGCCTTGTACACGCTGGCGTGGTTTGAGAGATAGGGGCCGGGGCCAACCCGTGTCGTGCCAGCCTCAGAGAACGAGAGTGACCTGGCCTGTCGCCTGGAAGAACTCGCCGGTCACCCGGAGAATGTATTGCCCGGCCCCATGGCCGTTCGCCTGGAAGGACATGGGGTACTCCGTGCCCGGCAGCATCATGCCTCGGTAGAGCCGCACAACTGTTCTTCCCAGCACATCATAGACGGCTACCTGTACCTCTTGAGGGGAAGCCACCGTTACCGAGAATGAAGTCCGATTCGAGAACGGGTTCGGGTAGGCCGGCGACACGGTGATTTCGAGTGGCAGCTCCTCCGGAGCGGTTCCTACCTGTGTAATCTCTCCCAAGAACCGGAAGGGCTCGAAGGAGCGAATGTTCGGGTGCGCCGCGTAGATGGGCGCTGATTCTGAGACCGTGCGCCCCCAGGTCTGCCAGTGCTCGTATATGACGCCATTGCCGAAATCTCGGTGATCAAGAACCGTGGCGTTCAGCCGATTCTTTAGGCTGGACAGGGTATCGGGGTGGATCCCTTCGTCGAAACTTACATCGACGAGAAAGCCCTGTGATGCCGCCGCCTCGAAAGACAGTGTATCGGCCAGGTGCGCGAATCTAGCGACCAGGCGATGGGTCCCGTCGTTCTCCGGGAGGCCCAAGTCATTCGGCACCATGGTCCACCGGAACTCCATGGATGATCCCGGAGCGAACGAGAAGGGATGTATGTAGGGCACACAAGCCTGGAAGACCAAGTCGACTTCGTTCACGGAGAATACGGGGGCGTTACAATCGGATGTGAGCACTACCACCTCGCTCCCGACATTGGTCAAATTCATCGTCACCTCGACCGCTTCTCCGGCGGAGTAGGCCATCTTGTCGACCATGGTCTCCGAGATAACCTGCGCCTCCAACCTGCTCTGGCTCGCGACCAGCACACAGAGACCGACAAAGGCTGTTCTAAGCTTCATGGCTACTCTCCCGTTTCGGGGGGCAATGGACAGGATCATTTTACCAGTTGCATCGACTTCGCGAAGCTTCCATTCCGTGTTTCGAGTCGGTAGAGGTACGTCCCGCTCGGCAACCCCCCGGGGTCGAAGAGAACCTCGTGTACGCCGGCCGCGCGCGTCCCGTCGACCAACACCCGTACTTCCCGTCCGAAAACGTCGTAGACAGCGAGTCTCACAGGCGATGCCGCGGCCATGGAGAAGCGAATCGTCGTCGTTAGACTGAACGGGTTCGGAAAGTTCGTCTTCAAGACCTGAGTGTGCGGCAGAGGCGGCGGATCGACCGAGACCAGAATCGAGGCATCAACCGTCATATGGCGAAGCAGGCTATCGCTCCAAAGCACGGTGAACTGTCCCGCCGTCCGACTGGAGGCCGCGATCGTCGGAGAAGTCAGGGGCGGACGGTCAGTATCCCCCTTCTCCCAGAGATAGACTCGGAATGGGGCACCGACGGGCTCTGGAGAACTACTCGCGCGAACGAGTTGCGCCAGGAATTCGATTCGAACAGGCGGGGGAACACTACAGACACAATCTTCCTGGCGTTCGATATCCAGCCATAACACAACGACCAATTCCGGAGTACCTGCCAGCCCCACGGCATCGCTTATCTCGCCGCCAGGATAGTCCGAGGCCAGTTCAGAAAGCACGGGTCCGAGGGTCACGTTTCCGGGCTGCAGCGTGGTATGGGCGAATCGGAGGTCTGAGGAGCCGTCTGGGAATCTGTACGGCAGGGATAGAAGCAAGAACGGGGCTCCATCGATGGGCGAGAAGAGCGAAGAGCGTGGGTCCCAACCCCCCGATCCGCGGAGAATTTCGACCGAGCTGGCCTCCAGAGGACCGGTCCTGTCGAACCGTCTGATTCGCGCCTTGCCGCCTTGGCCGGTCACCATGTAGACCACGCTGAAATCGCCCTCTTGTGTCGCAGAAAGCGTTATGCCTATCGTTTGCTCCGGCGACTGCACATGCTCGACGATTTGCTCTCCCAGAACGGCTCCGTCGGTACCGACTGCAAGAACCCTTGGGTCCCAGTCGTAACCGTCATCCCAGGTGTACGCGATAAGTATCCCCTCATCAGTGCCGACGATCTTCAACGGGGTGACATTAATCGCACTGGAGACGCGCCGAGCCGGGCTGATTATGGTTCCGTCCGAGTCAAAGACGAGGAGCATGAGCTCCTCTTGCGGCCCGATCCATGCGACGTAGGCTCTCCGTTCCGACGGTGGGCCGCCCACGCCAATGCTGAGCTTTGTCAGGTAGGTCACCGGGCCTGGGCTCTGAGTCGGGAACGCGTCGAAGCTTCCGTCGTCGAGCCTGAGGAGTCCGGAGTGAATCCGGGCATCCCTGTCGCTCCATGCCGTGAAGACCGCCTCGGGTCGCCCATCGACGTCGAACGGTACCGCGACAAACGATCGGTCGACCGCGGGCCCGGCGAAGCCGCTTTCTGACGCTTGACCGCCGCCGGCCGCGCTCCGTGTGGTGTCTACGGCCCCCATGCCACTCGCCGCTAGTAGGCAGAGGGGGAGCGCCTTGGCAAACCAATAAGTCTTCGATGTCGTCATGCCGGTGCCTCGTTCGATTCGCGAATCATGTCGGCGCTGGTCGGCAGCCGCCGCTGGGTTCACTGGATTGGACAACCGATCCGAGGTTCCATTCCCGAGCAGGCTCGGGGCAACGTCACCCTGTGCATCGGAAACGCGCCAGAAATACGTCTGAACCTGCGTCAGTCGCCGGCAACTCGACAAAGGCAAGCTGTTGGCTTTGGGTCCCGAAACCTCCACCCTTTGGTGACGTTTTTTCAACCCCGAATAGACCAAAGGTGGTTCGAATGAAATACAAGGTCGCGCTTCGCAAGACGGACGAAGGTTACAGTGCATCTTGTCCCGGGTTGCCCGGATGTTGGTCGCAAGGCGTGACTGAGGACGAAGCTCTTGACAACATCGCAGAAGCAATCGCCGAATACATAGCCGTCGCCGCCGAGCTGGCGAGCGACAACGAGAGTCAGGTCCGGGAAGTCGAGGTCGCAGCATAGCGATGCCTAAGATCCCTGGCGTCAATCATCGAAACGCCGTGCGCGCGCTCAAGAAGGCTGGATTCCGGATTGTTCGGGAAAGCAAGCACATCATAATGTCCGACGGATCCCGCATCCTCACTATTCCCCGTGCGAATCCCGTCAATGCCTTCACGATGGGCGGAATTGCTAAAGATGCAGGATTGAGCTCTGAGGAATTCCGGGCGTTGCTTTAGCGGGCAGATAACTCCCACCCCCAACATAAAACGCCCCGTACCAGCCAAACAGGCCAATACGGGGCGCTTATGCGAGTTGCCCCACAAGGATTCGAACCTTGAACCTCCTGCTCCAGAGGCAGGCGCTCTGCCAATTGAGCTATGGCTTTAATCTTATGTGTACTATCGGGTTAGGTCAGGGCACGTTGTAACTTGTAACGTGATGTTCTACATATCTTCTACACGCGTCTGCCTGGACATCTAGACAACGGCGCAGAGCATCATCCCCTCCCGTGCTCCCTGGCATACCAACTTGGGCGCATTGCATCTGCTTCCCGAGTCTGCCTAATCATGACCATTGTCCTTTCCCCTTTGCCTCGCACTACCATGGTCGCCCTCGGACCCAGATCAGTCTTTTCGGCAAGGGACGACTCGGTTCTCACATCCAAGGCAGGCCTTTGAATCGACCAGCAGGCTACTCGAGTGAGTGGCCCATTTGCCGCGTACAGGAATGCCACATCCTTCGGAAGCGCAGCCCGAACTTCAGGCCAGCCCTCATCTCCATGATCAGGCAAGATCACAACGGGACCATCCGGGCCATCTGAAATAATGACTAGGTCGCGGCCGTCAGACAAATAACCGAAGATCTTCCCGGCGTTCTGGAAGGCCGTGTATATGTCATCAGCGATGCCGAAGATGGTGGTACGGATGGTGTCCATGGTGAACTGTGTTTTACCCCAACACTATGATAGTTGGCCCACGGTCTACGGCCGTCGCCCACGCGAGTGACGGTCTTCAGGCGCCAGCCGAGTCTGGTTTGACCACCCATGTAAGGCAGTCGTTCAGGACCAAGGCATTATCAGAACCGCTTCGGCACATCGGCTTGCCGTTCTTTTGAATCTCGAAGCAGATCATTTTGGCT
>CAYXSE010000201.1:0-7349 GCA_964466675.1 uncultured Rhodothermales bacterium
CTCCAATCGCAACGAGCGTCACGAACCGGAGGAACCCCCTTCGTCCGTCTTGACCCTTCGCGCCCGTCAGGTAGCGGAAAGCCACAAACCTTTCAAAGGAGGGATCCAACGTAGGCGTTCCTGAATGTGGGGGTCAAGCTGGCGGCAGCGGGCCCCGGGAGGCGGAGTCGTACTCAGCTACGGTTCTCCTGGGATGCCAGATACGCCTGTGCAGCCGCTAGCCGCGCAATTGGCACCCGGAAGGGAGAACAAGAGACGTAGTCCATGCCGACCTCATGGCAGAAATGCACCGACGCCGGATCACCACCATGCTCGCCGCAAATTCCGATTTTGAGGAGAGGCCTCGTCGAGCGCCCGCGCTCCGTGCCCATTCGCACCAACTGGCCGACCCCCTCTATGTCGAGTGATTGGAAGGGATCTTCCACCAGAATCTTTCCTTCCACGTAGCTCGGAAGGAACTTGCCAGCATCGTCACGCGAGTAGCCGAAGGTCATCTGTGTGAGATCGTTGGTGCCGAACGAGAAAAACTCGGCCTCCTCCGCAATCTTGTCCGCCGTCAGCGCGGCCCGAGGAATTTCGATCATGGTGCCAATCATGAACTCAATTGAATCTGACATCTCGGCAAACACCTTGTCGGCGGTCGCCTGGATCACATCGCGCTGATTGCGATACTCCTCCACCGTGCCGATCAACGGCACCATGATTTCCGGCATCACTTTCAGGCCTCGCTGCTTGAGCTCGATGGCCGCCTCCAGAATGGCGCGAGCCTGCATCTCCGTGATCTCCGGATAGGTAATCCCAAGCCGGCAGCCTCGGTGCCCAAGCATAGGATTAAACTCCTTGAGGGACTCAACCTTCGCGCGAACCAGTTCTTCGCTCACGCCCATCTTCTTGGCCATCGCAACCTCATCGGCGACCGTATGCGGAAGAAACTCGTGCAGCGGCGGATCCAGCAGCCTGATGGTGACCGGAAGGCCCTCCATGGCCTCGAAAATCCCGATGAAGTCAGATTTCTGAGCCGGAAGAAGTTTAGCCAGAGCTATACGCCGCGCTTCTTCGTCCTCTGCGAGAATCATCTCACGAACGTGATTGAGCCGGTCGCCCTCGAAGAACATGTGCTCTGTCCGGCACAAACCTATACCCTGCGCTCCAAACTCCCGCGCCGCCCTGGCGTCGGCCGGAGAGTCGGCGTTGGTCCGGACTTTCATGAGGCGGAACTCGTCAGCCCATGACATGAATTCGGCGAACTCGCCCGTCATTTCGGGCTTCACGAGAGGCTGTTCGCCAAGAATCACCTCCCCGGTCGACCCATTCAGGGAGATCCAGTCCCCTTCTCGAATCGTGATCTTCCCATTGGTGAAGGTCTTCGTCGTATAGTTGATCACAACCTCGCCACAGCCTGCAATACATGGCTTCCCCCAACCACGAGCCACGACGGCTGCATGACTTGTCATTCCGCCTCGGGAGGTGAGAATGCCTTCCGCTGCGTGCATTCCGCCGACGTCCTCGGGGCTCGTTTCAATCCGAACCAGGATGACTCGCTTGCCATCCGCCTTCTTCGCTTCGGCATCTTCGGCGCTAAAAACAACCTGACCAACAGCGGCGCCGGGGGAGGCCGGAAGGCCCTTCGCCATCACCGATCCCTTGTACGTGTCAACGCTTTCGAAGCGTGGGTGCAGAAGCATGTCTATGTGTCGTGGCTCCACAAGATCACGGACTGCCGTCATCTTGTCCACGCGTCCCTCATGCACCAGGTCTACAGCGATTTTGACGGCCGCCGGTCCCGTGCGTTTGCCGTTCCTGGTCTGAAGCAAGAAGAGCTTCTCCTCCTGGACGGTAAACTCAATATCCTGCATGTTCTTGTAGTGCAGCTCCAGTTGGACGGTCGCATCTACCAATTCCCGGTAGGCCTCTGGGAACTCATCGGCCATGCGGCTGATGTCCTCTGGGGTCCGGATGCCGGCCACGACGTCCTCGCCCTGCGCGTTGATCAGAAACTCTCCGTACAGCTTGTTCTCACCAGTCGACGGGTTCCGGGTGAAGAGCACGCCAGTCCCACTGGTGGGGCCCATATTTCCGAAGACCATGGCCTGGACATTCACCGCTGTCCCGATCAGACCGGTGATCTTGTTGATCTGGCGATACTTTTTCGCGCGATTGCCTTCCCAGGATCCAAATACGGCGTTAATGGCCAGCGTGAGCTGCTCCATCGGCTCGTCCGGGAACATGTGACCCGTGGTCTGCCGGTAGATGGCCTTGTAGCGGTCCACCAGATCCCTGAGGTCGCCCTCGGTCATATCCACATCATTCTTGATTCCCCGTTCCTCCTTCAGGCTGTCGAGGGCGTCCTCGAATTTTCCGTGACTGACACCCATCACCACATCGCCAAACATGTCGATAAACCGCCGGTAGGCGTCGAACGCAAACCGGGCGTTACCAGTTTTTTCGGCGAGTCCAGCCACGACATCGTCATTCAGACCGAGGTTCAGGACCGTATCCATCATCCCGGGCATCGATTCTGCAGCACCGCTTCGAACCGACACAAGAAGCGGATTATTCCTGTCTCCTAGTGTCGCGTCCATGGCACCAGCGACGTGCTCGATGCCGGCTTCAATCTCCGCTCTCAAGCCTTCCGGCCAGCTGTGTTCATTCTCGCCGTAGAAGCGGCAGCACTCCGTACTGATGGTGAACCCCGGAGGCACCGGCAGCCCGATTTCGCTCATCTCCGAGAGGTTGGCACCCTTGCCGCCCAAGAGAGACTTCATTGATCGGTCCCCTTCAGAAGCTCCTCCGCCGAACAGGAAGACTTTCTTTTCGAGGGTCCCGAGTTCAAGAATCGTGTCGGGCGTTTCCATATGCAGTATCCGTGTGTGTCTTGCGAGCAATTTTAAGTTCGGGTTCAAACCATTCGTACCCGTAGGTACCTGTTTCGAATAAGTTTGCCCGAAGACGGTGAAGTTACGAAATATCGAGTCGGACCGGCGCGCGCTACCGCCAAAAAACGATTAATGCGCTGGAAGCGCTACCAGGACGAGTCGCTCGTTTCAGAGGCGCGGAACGTCACAGGGCAGGACGCGTGATAGGGCGTCCGTTTTGAAAAGTGCACCAGATCACGATCGCATGGCCAGCCTGGTTGTTGTCGAGTCCCCCACCAAGGCAAGGACGATTCGCCGCTTTCTATCAGAAGAATACCGCGTCGAGGCCAGTATGGGCCACGTCCGGGATTTGCCGGCATCCGCCACCCAGATCCCCAAGAAACTCAAGGGGGAGTCCTGGGCCAGGCTCGGCGTGAACGTCGAGGGCGATTTCGAGCCGCTCTACATCATTCCACCGGACAAGGCCAAGGTGGTCAAGGAACTGAAGGCTGCCCTCAAGGGCGTCGACGAACTCTTCATCGCCACGGATGAAGACCGCGAGGGAGAATCAATCGGCTGGCACCTCCTGGAAGTCCTGAAACCGAAAGTGCCGGTCCGGCGAATGGTGTTCCACGAGATCACCGAGGACGCCATCAAGGCGGCCCTCGAGCACACACGAGACATGGACCGGAACCTCATCGACGCTCAGGAGACGCGGCGAGTGCTGGACCGACTCGTAGGTTATACGCTGTCTCCCCTTCTCTGGAAAAAGGTCGCCCCCAAGTTGTCTGCGGGTCGGGTTCAGAGCGTGGCCGTCCGGGTGATTGTCAACCGGGAGCGGGAACGTATCGTTTTTGTGCCTGCGTCTTACTGGAACATGACCGCGGAACTCTCCTGCCCCAACGGGTCGTTTGAAGCGGCCCTCACTCATGTCGGCGGTATTCGGATCGCTTCAGGCAAGGACTTCGATGACCAGACCGGTCGCCTCACTGACGGTCTGGAGAACTTCGTGGACGTCCTCCAGCTTGACGAGAAGCGGGCCAACCACTTGGCTTCTACACTGGCCGCTTCGTCGTGGCGGGTGAGTTCGGTGGAACACAAGGTTACCAAGAGGACTCCAGCCGCCCCATTTATTACCTCGACGCTTCAACAGGAGGCCAGCCGCAAACTTCGTCTTTCTGCCCGAGACACGATGCGGACGGCCCAGCGGCTGTACGAGCAGGGTCATATCACGTACATGCGTACGGACTCCACGAACCTTTCCGAGGAAGCGGTAACCGCCAGCCGCGCGGCCATCGAATCCCGGTACGGCTCGTCGTACCTGAACGACCAGGTAAGGACCTACGCCAGCAAGGTCCGCAACGCACAGGAGGCTCACGAGGCTATTCGGCCTGCCGGAACCAAGATGAAGACTCGAGACGAGTTGGGCCTTCAGGGTGTCGAGGGATCTCTCTACGAACTGATCTGGAAGCGGACGGTGGCGTCTCAGATGTCCGATGCACGCCTCCGTTCTGTCACGGCCCGGATCTCTGCCGGCGATGGAGACGATGCCTGCCGATTCAGAGCTTCGGGTAGAACCATCGAATTCCCGGGTTTCATGCGGGCCTATGTCGAAGGCTCCGATGACCCAGAAGCACAGCTCCTGAATCAGGAGAATCCACTCCCCGAGTTTTCGAAAGGCGACTCGCCCGAGTGCAAGCGTCTCGATCCCAAGGGTTCCGAGACCAAACCCCCGGCACGACTGACCGATGCCTCTCTGATTCGCCTCTTGGAAGCGGAAGGAATCGGAAGACCGAGTACGTATGCCTCCATCATTGATACCATTGCCCACCGGGGGTATGTAAGGAGGAATGGGAGTCAACTCGTGCCGACCTTCACCGCGTTCGCTACCACAAAGCTTTTAGAGACCCATTTCGGTCAATTGGTCGACGTAGGATTCACGGCCGAGATGGAGCAGATCCTCGACGACATTTCCCGGGGAGACAAGGAAGCCGTCCCTTACCTCAAGCAGTTCTTCAAGGGCGAAAATGGACTCGAAGCCCAGGCCGAGACTGGGCTGGACAAGATCGACGCGAGAGAGGTTTCCCAGATTCGATTCGATTCCTGGGAGCCATACGTCGTTCGTGTGGGCCGATATGGACCCTACGTGGAGATGGTGGTCGATGGCGAATCTCAAAAGGCTTCTCTTCCGGAGGATTGGTGTCCTGGCGATGTGACCGCGGAGAAGCTGGGGGAACTCATAAGAGAGTCCAATGCAGGTCCCAGAGTGCTGGGGCAAGACCCGAAGACATCCATGGAAATCGCCGTCTTCAACGGTCGATACGGTCACTACATTCAGCTTGGAGACAACGAAACCCAGGACGAGAAACCAAAGCGGGTCTCGGTTCCGGATGGAACGGATCATGCAGCCGTTACCCTGGATGACGCGCTTTCACTGCTCGCCCTCCCGCGCCAGGTGGGCAAGCACCCAGAGACGGGTCAGGAGATTGTCTCGAACATCGGGCGATACGGGCCCTACGTGAAACACGGCCCCACATTCGCTTCCCTCGCCAAGGAGGATGACGTCCTCACCATTGGACTGGACCGAGCAGTGGAGTTGCTCGCCAAGAAAACGGCCAAGAGCAAGGCCCTGAAAACCGTCGGCAATCACCCCGAGGACGGAGCCCCGATCGAACTATTCGAGGGCCGGTACGGTCCTTATGTCAAGCACGGGAAGATTAACGCCTCCCTCCCCAAGGGTGCCGATCCCGACGCCGTGACCGTCGAACAGGCTGTCGAACTACTCGTTGCCCGAGTTGCAAGGAAAAAGAAGGGCGGACGAAAGCGTAAGAAGGCTTGACACTTGTGGCGTTGGGGCGGCCTGCTCACCGACCGACGTCGCCGTCTCCCAGGCGTAGCGAATAGAGCATTCCCAGGTACGAATCGTATCGCTGGATGTCGATGATGCCCTCATCGACCGCGTCCTTGACCGCACACCCTGGCTCGTGATCGTGCGTACAATTCGGAAACCGACAGCCGGGGATGTAGGCTTTCATCTCCCCGAAGTAGTGCGACAAGTGCGCTGGCTCCAACCCAATCAGTCCATATTCCCTAAGCCCTGGGGTGTCCACAACGAATCCGCCCCCTTCCACGCTGTGAAGGGAAGCATTGGTCGTCGTATGGACGCCCTTCCCCGTCGCCGCGCTGATGGGGGCGGTTCTAAGCTCGAGACCCGGGGAGATGATATTGAGAAGCGTCGACTTTCCGACGCCGGACGGACCAGATACGACCGAAGTCTTCCCACCGAGGGCCCTTCGAAGCTTTTTGATCCCCTTCGGCGCGTGCGCACTCGTGGTCACTACGGAAATACCCAGCCCCTCGTATAGCGTACGCCAGCGCTTCAAGGCCCCTTTCAATTCGCGATTCGTAGCAAGGTCGATCTTGTTGATGATGATCCCGGCCGGCAATTCGTTTAGTTTTGCCATTACCAGAAATCGATCTACGAATCCGGGACTAAATCTGGGCTCGGCCAGCGCCTGGACCACCCACGCGAAATCGACGTTCGCGGCGATCACGTGGGCCCGCCCAATTTTCCTACCGGCTGCCCGCCGCACGAGGCACCTGGACCTCGCATGAATCTGCATGATGAGCCCCGTATCATCGGCATTCAAACGAACCGTCACTCGATCGCCGACAACGACGGGGTTGGTCTGTTTCAGGCTGGTCAGCCGGAATCGGCCCCTGATTGTGGAGGGAATGACCCTATCGGACGCCATCACATCATACCAACTCCCGGTGGAGCGGATAACTATTCCGTCCACATACTCTTCCTCAGCTTTTACCTTGGGGTTGCCGGTCATTCTTCTCGAACGACAGCGCAACCAATCACGTTTCCGCGCGACCAGGGTACCCTGACCGGAGCCCGCGTCGCGCGGACTACCAGCGCCCATAATTGAGCCAACTAGTCCTTTATAGAGGGTCCAGCGCAGAGGCTATTGCTCTCGGACTGGCTGAGCTCGCGCCCGAAATGAACATTCGGAAGGAAGGCTCTTTTCTGCTGGCCTGGCAAGGACCACAAGTAGCCGTACACCAAAATTCAGAATCAGGTTCGGCTTGGGTCGGAGTAACCCCGCGGGCGGAGGGCTCGCCTCTGCCCAAGTCTCCGGGCGACGGGCATTTTGCCGTGTTACGATGGGACGAAGGGGTTATCGAGGGTTGGACCGACAGATTTGGACTTCGGTCGTTGTATGCCCGCGAGTCGTCTCACGGAATTCTGATCGGGACCGACCTCGTAACGGTGGCACGGCTCGCAGGCCTGTCTGAGCTGGACCCGGAGGCCTTCGGCTCTCACTGGCTCCTTCAGAACCAGCTCACCCGGACCAGTCTCATCTCAGGGCTGACGCGGGTCTGCGGCGGGAGCCTGCGGTTTTTCGAAGACAGGCTGACGACTCATCGCGCTGAAAGAGGGCCCGGCGGCGGCGGCGCGGGCGGCGGCGGCGCGGGCGGCGGCGGCGC
>CAYXSE010000202.1:0-4029 GCA_964466675.1 uncultured Rhodothermales bacterium
AATCGCGAGCCTGGAAGGCCAGTCGTCTCTCCGATTCGTCTTCGACGATGCGCTGGTAGACTATGTTACTGTCTCCATGCGATGTGAGGCATGCGAGCCGCTTCAGGCGATTGAGCGACTCTTGTTGGGCCTTCCTCTGCGGTTCGAGGTACGAGATGGGCTCATTGTGCTTCTCAAGGCGGAGCCTCGCTTCGAAGTCTCGGGAGTAGTCCTGGACGCAGATTCGGGCGAAACACTACCCTTCGCTCACATCTACCTGGGTCGATCCGGAGTTGCCGGCAATCGTGATGGTGAGTTCGTTTTCGAGCCGATGGCCCGGGGGAGGTACATGGCGACCGTCCGATACCTGGGGTTCCGACAACTATCAATGAGTGTCGATGTGCCAGCGGAAAGCCCTCTCATCTTCCGGCTCACACGGGTAGCGGCGGACGTAGGCAGCATCCTGGTTCTGGGGGCACCTACGGTCCCCGTTGACGATGGCCCGGGCCAGGTAACGACCATCGGGCTGCGGGGTATGATGACGGTTCCCGGGGTAGGAGGTGGGGACCCCCTCAATGCTCTCCTTCAGTTGCCGGGCGTCGACGGCAGCGAAGAATCCGCGACAGGCCTCTACATCCACGGTTCCACGCCCGATGACAACCTCCTTCAATGGGAGGGCATTCCACTATTTACAGCCGAGCATTTCTTCGGCATGATCAGTGCTTTCAGCCCGGATGTTGTGGGCGCCGTCCGGATGTACGCGCGAGGCTCGCCAGCGCGACTGGGTGGCCGGACGGGCGGCTTTGTACTTCTGGATGGCGCGCCAGCGCTGGGAGGGGTGCGTCTGGCCGCATCCGCTTCGCCGTTGTTCGCCGGCGTCTCGGGTCGATTTCCGCTAGGATCAAAGGCCGGCGTTTTGGTTTCCTTTCGACGGTCCATGCCGACGCTGAGCAGGTCTGGAGTCTACCGAACCTATTTCGATTCGGTTCTTGGGAGCCGCGCGGTGGGTGAGGTCAGCCCGGGGTTCTCCTTTCGGGATGTGAACGCTCGCGTGGTGGCCCTTGTGAGGCCCAACCAGGTCTTGAGCCTCAACCTGCACTCCGGGTACGACGAACTCAGGCAGACGCTCGATTCAGAGCAGACTTCGATTGCCGGCAAGTCTTTGTCGGAGTTGGAGGAATCGACCGAGAACCAGTGGTCGAACACGGGCGTCAGTGCCGTTTGGAGGGGCTCATGGACCGACCGAATTCGGACGAACGGGATCGTCTCCTTCTCACGATACTCGAACCGGTACCAGTTCAAAAGAGAGGAAGAGGGGCTTGACGAAGAGATACAGGCCAGCAATGCGGTACGTGAAGCTCGTCTGAGTCTTCGTCATGCGTGGGAGCCAACGAATTGGGCCGAGGTTCGGGCAGGCGTATTCGCGAAGCAGTACAAGGTCTCCTTCACGGGTGAAAATTCCACTGTTGGGGCCGACGAAACCTCTCAGGAGGTGAACGCATCAATCACCGGAAACTACGTTGAGACCCACTTCTCGTTCTGGCGACAGCGGCTCACCACAACGGTCGGATTGAGAACCTCGTGGTACGACAGGACCTCTCGCGGGTACCTCGAGCCTCGAGTTCACCTGTTCTTCCGTTTGAGTCCGGCAATTTCCGTGGAGGGATCAGTGGGACGCCATCACCAATTTCTGTCCCGGGTATTAGGGAGTGATGTCCTGGCCGAAGCTCGGGATAGGTGGGACTTGGCCGACAGCGACAATCCACCCGCCCAGTCCACCCAGCGGTCGCTGCGGGTTCACGCCGTTCAAGGTGATGTCATGGGCACCCTCGAGATATTTAGGAACTCACTAGTTGGGGTCAACGAGTTGTCCCGTAGACGAGATCTAACCGAGGTCGAGAGAACTACGGGGACGGGGACTGCTTCCGGCTTCGAGAGCCAGATTAGATACACCAGGACCCGCTGGAGTACGTGGGCTACCTATTCTCGAAGCCGCATCCGGTATCGCTTTGAGGCGGTGAACAACAACCGGCCGTTTGCTGCGCTCCACGAGCGGCCGCACAACCTACGTCTCGCCTTGGAAGTCACGGCGGGGCCTTGGGCGCTCGGGGGCAGGTTCACCTGGGCATCCGGTCGACCGGCCGTCATTCCAGACGGCACCGACTCTATCGATCCCCTCGGGACGGTGATTGAGTCCCGGGCGGTGGGTGATCTCCGCCTCTCCAACTACCAACGCATGGATTTGCAAGTCCGGCGGACGTTGAGAAGGTCCGGCGTCGGCGCGGAGTTCGAGCTGGCTCTGGTGAATCTCTTTGATAGAAAGAACATCCGGCACCGGAGATATTCCGTGACAGGCGGGCAAGTCCAGTTTCGAGAGATCCCAATGCTGGGCTTCGCTCCAGTGCTGACTATTCGCGTGGGAAACAGCCGCCTATGAAGTCATGACTACTGACCCGAGAAGAGAGGAACTGCTGGCCAGGAGGGTTGCCGACCCGGAAGGTGCCAGCCCGGAGGGGGATGACTTCTTTGAGCCCGATTCCCTCAGTCCTGAAGATGCCGGTTTGTATGCCCAAAACCGGCGTGTCTGGAAAATGTCGAAGGCAACGGGGGTCCCGGGGGGCCCGTCGGTGGATGATGCATGGCGACGACTCTCCTCGCGGCTTGCTTTTGGCCAGGCGAGGGTGGCCAGGTTGAGGCTCCTTCGGTTTGGCAGCGTCGCGGTGGCGGCATCCGTAGTCGTCGCAGCGGTCTTGTTGTGGCCCAAAAGCGACATCCGGACCGAGTCAGTGGCCGCAGGCCAGCAACTCACATTAAACCTCGCCGACGGGACTACGGTCGCCCTCAATAGCGGCTCTACGATCGAGTACTTCGTGACGACTTCCGGCGCGACGCGCCAGGTGGCGCTGGAGGGAGAGGCCTTTTTCGAAGTAGCCCCTTCGACCAAACCGTTTGTAGTCAGGACACCCGAGGCCACGGTAACCGTCCTCGGCACGAAATTCGGAGTGCGGAGCAGGGACGCGGCCACGAGAGTGTATGTTCAGTCGGGGCGAGTCGACGTTTCCGACGGCACGTCCTCAGTGGAGCTTGGTGAAATGGAGGTAGCAGAGCGAGTCGCCGGTGCGCCGGTAAGGCGCGGAGAAACAGGCGCGAGCCAGGCTCAATTCGCCTGGACTAGCGGTGGGATCGCATTCGTCCGTACACCCATCGCAGAAGTGCTCGAAGAGCTGAGTCGGCGCTCGGGAAGGGCGCTAAGTCTCGGCGGGGAAAATATGGTGGGACGTACAGTCACCGCCACATTTCCAGACTTCGATCTAGAGCGCATCCTGGAGGCTATCTGTCTCTCCCTGGAATGCAGCATCTCCGTCTCGGACTAGCCGGCCAAAGCTGGGCGCCAGAAGTCGGCCTTTTAGAGACACGAACACCGTACGTTAAGCCAGTCTCCCCGAATCATCCGCCCCCGAAATCAACTGATCATGATGAAGCTGGTGACTGTCGCGTGAGGACGCTTCTACTCATCGCCCTCATGGCGCCCGGCCTCCTTCACGCCCAGCCATACCGGGATGTGGCGCCGGAAGTCGGGATTTCGGCCATGCTCAGGTCGACCGGCGCCGCCGTTGCGGACTACGATTTGGACGGAGATCTGGATATTTACATGGTCTCTCCGGAGGAATATGATGAGGCCGATCCCTCTACCTGGAATCGGCTGTTTCGGAATTTGGGTGATGGGACCTTCGAGGATTGGACCGAAGGCGCGGGGATCATGAACCAAGACGCCGGGTATCGCCGTGGACAGATGGGCAACCGCTTCGGAGCGTCTTGGGGGGACTATGATGGCGACCGTTATCCAGACTTGTTTCTGGCCAGAATCGGCCCGGATCGGCTCTTCCGCAATCTGGGTGACGGTCGGTTCGAAGATGTGACCGCCGCTTCCGGGATCTTCGGAACGGACGATAGTTCGCACGACGTCGCCGGAGTCTGGGCCGACATTGACGGAGACGGCGATCTGGATCTCTACGTCTCGGCCTGGATCGGAGAGAACCGTCTGTACAG
>CAYXSE010000202.1:4039-7336 GCA_964466675.1 uncultured Rhodothermales bacterium
AATGGCGATGGCACCTTCACCGATATCGCGGAGGAATCCGGCGTAGCGGACAACGGATTCACGTGGTCGACGCTCCCTCTGGACGTGAATCGCGATGGCCGACTGGACCTCTATGTGGTCAATGATTTCGGGCCGAATCACCTCTACCTCCAAGAGGAGAGCGGTGCCTTCGTCGATGCGACGGAGGCTTTCGGACTGGCGGATGAGGGCAATGGAATGGGGGTCGCCCTCGCGGATGTGAATGAAGATGGTTGGCCGGACATCTACGTGACCAACATCGCGGAGCGATACGCCAATCCCATGTTCATTGGAGGCTCCTCCGGGTTCTCGGAGCATGCCCTTGAGATGGGAATCGACAACGCCGGATGGGCCTGGGGAGTCGAGTTCTTCGACGCCGACCTGGATGGTGATCAGGATCTGTACGTCGTCAACGGTTTTGCCACCGAGCCGGCCACGAACAGGTTCTTCGAGCAGATTCAGTCGATCGGGGGAGGTATGCTCTTCTCCAACGCGTCACCATCATCAGGCACGGATGCTTCCGTGGAGGCGCGCGGCCTCGTAGTTTTTGATCGGGAAGGGGATGGCGATCTGGACCTGCTTGTAGCCAATTTTCGCTCGCCAGCGGCCCTGTATGACCGGCAGGACTCCAACGGGAACTGGGTGGGATTCTGGCTTGAAGGTCCTCCCGGCAACACCTGGGGTGTCGGTGCCGAGGTGATCCTGGATGCCGGGGGGAAGGTTCAGCGGCGTTATCAGGATGGGGTGGATTTCCTTGGCCAGAGCCTGTTGCCAGCTCATTTTGGGATGGGCTCCAGCACGGTCGTGAATCGGGTCGAAGTTCGATGGCCCGACGGACAGATTGACCAGTGGAATGGTCTGGCTTCGGGACAGTATCACACGCTTTCTTATGGTGCGGCGGTGAGCGTCGAACTACCGCATTCGGGCGAGTCGATCGGGATATATCCAAATCCGGTCTCGGGCGATGTGGCCTGGATCACGGGCACCCGGATCGAGGGAGCCATCGTGGACGTATTCGATGTTCTGGGACGGAACGTCGCAACACGACGACTCAAGGCGTCTGGACGACTAGATCTTGCGGGAATGGCCCAAAAAGGGATATTCGTGGTGCGTATCAGGAATGGCGATCGGGTGCTGATGGTTCGGCGTTGACCCTCTGGCGCGAACGTACGTTTGGTCTTGGCTGTGGCCCCGTCCAGCCCCGCGGCTCCTCGACATAAGTAACCTATGTGGAAATATTGTGTGGCCTATGACATATCGATGTCATAAGGGGTGGTTATCATTGCCGTGTAACCAGAGGGAAGCCCCCATGCAAACACTAGCCATGAACCCAAGCATCACAAGCCTGTCCAGAAGGCGAGAGGCCTTAAGACTGGGAGCCCGCTTGCGGAAGTCAGGAGCGGTGCCGAAGCACAGGCTGCTGGTTCACGCCTTGCGCCGGGCGGTATCATCGGAAACTGACATGGCATTGGGACAGGTTGTGGAAACGCCACTCGGCTCGTTGGCTGCCGATATAGTGCTACAGAGGGGGCGTCGCCGCGTGGCGATTCAGGTATCAAATCTGTCAACCGAGGCCGAATCTGCCCTCCTGGTGTACGGTGGATTCGATGCCCTCTACAGGGTCAGTACCCATGACGCTCAGATGAGCGTGACCGGTGTAGTCGCGCTTCTGGAAACGGCCGAACCTTCTCTGTTTGCCAGCCGGGACGCGGCGTTTCTGGCGGGCGTGGGCTCCATCCGCAAAATTGAGGAAGGCCGCCGAACGTTCCACGCCGTAGCGTGGGACGGGACACTTGCGGCAAGCCTTCACCGCCGGCGAATCAGCAGGCCATCGGAATGGGTCAGCCGATTCGAGGACCTCGCGGAGCAGGCTAACCAGCGCCTCGCTTCCTGAGCTACTCGGCTAGAGTTGGCGGGCTTGGCCTGAGCCTACTGGCCGTTCGCGCCGTCGGCTGGAGTCGCATCGATATCGCCAGCAGATGATTCCGCTGCCCTGCTAAGGAGTCCTGCGATGTCGATGCCCGTCGTGGCTTTGAGGCTCTCGAGGAGTGCCGGAGTCGAGCCGGCGATCTGGTTGAAGACCGCAGGCACGCCTCCTCCCGACCCACCAGAATCCACCACGGTGAGTTTGTCGATTTGCAGGTGGTCAACTGTCTTGATCACCTCCTTGAGGATATCGGGCAACATCTGGATGAGGAACAGTCTTTCGGCATCGTTGCCAGCCTCTTTCCAGAGTTGGAGTTTCTTACTGAGGATCTCGACTTCGGCCCTCCCGTCTTCAAGGATGCGGGCCGCGTCTCCCTTGGCCAACTCCTCTTTGGCCTTGCGCTCGGCCTGAGCCAGGACAACGATGTCGGCCTGACGTCTCTTCGTGGCCAGCATGATCCGTTGCTCGGCGAGTTCCTGTTCGGCGATGGCCTGAGCGACTTGTGCTGCTACCTCGATCTTGGCTTCCTCGGCTGCGGCTTCGGCGTCAAGCTTGGCTTTCATGATTCGGACCTCAGTTTCAGCCTGAACAATGGCTCGGTCTGCCTTGGCCTCGGCCAGCTTGGCCTGCTGGCGCCGATCCGCTTCCACGACCTCGGCGGCGGAGATGATTTTTGCGGTGCTCTGCCTGCCGATAGCGTCCAGATAACCCCGATCATCATCCACATTCTGAATCTTCAAGGTGTCCAACTGAAGTCCCAGTACACCCAGGTCATTGTCGGCTTCCTCAAGCAGCACCTTCGCAAACTTGAGTCGGTCTTCGTTCACCTCTTCTGGAGTGAGCGAGGCCACCACGCCGCGAAGGTTTCCTTCCAGCGTTTCCTTGGCAATCATCTGGATTTCATCCAGGGGCTTGCCGAGCAGGCGCTCCACCGCATTGTTCAGCTCAGGTGCCGATGATGCGATTTTTACGTTCGCGATGGCCTGGACCTTGAGGGGGATTCCCCCCTTGGAGTATGAATTGGTGACCGTGAGGTCGATCGGAATTGTATTCAGAAAAAGTCGATCGACCTTCTCAATAATGGGAATCCGGAATCCACGCCCCCCGCGAATCACCCGGTACCCGACCTTGCTCCCATCGGGCAATAGCCGACTTCTTCCGGAAAATATGAGTACTTCGTTGGGCTGGCAGATCTTGAGATTCGCTCGGATGATGCCAAGCACAGAAAGGAAGCCCAGGATGATGATGGCAGGTATAACAAACAGACCGAGATCCATGATGGTCACTCCGTGCCGAACCGGCACAATGCGGCGCCCAAGGCGCCAGATTTAATTGGGCTTGACGACCTCGGC